>NZ_CAMPQA010000017.1:0-77159 GCF_946902935.1 Yersinia sp. Marseille-Q5920
GTGATTTGAGAGAAATTAAGATTTTCAGCGAAGTTCCGAGATTGGATTGGCTGGCTGTGTGATATTGCATAGCGGGTTAATTGAAACAGAATTTGCCTGGCGGCCATAGCGCGGTGGACCCACCTGATTCCATGCCGAACTCAGAAGTGAAACGCCGTAGCGCCGATGGTAGTGTGGGGTCTCCCCATGCGAGAGTAGGACACTGCCAGGCATCAAATAAAGCCGAGACCCCATGCCAAAAGCGTGGGGTTTTTGCTATGTGGAAAAGAAAAAGAGAAAAGCCTTCTGCTGCGCAGAGGGCTTTTTTTATATCGGAAAGTTGGTCGCGATTTAATGAAATATGAATCACTTATACCGGGATTCAGCCATAGCTTATCACTAAGCTGACAGAATACTTGGGTAACCAAGTACATGCTTGTCGCTCACAAAATGCAGAGTCACAGTTGGATATCCGACTTGCCTGGCATTGGGGCATGCCTTTTACCGAGAATAGAAAATATGATTTATTATGGTTGGACTGCTGGCTAAAACCATAAAAAAGGCCCCTTAGGGCCTTTTGTGAATAATGAGGATTAGTGAGAACTACTCTGAGAGGCGCCCAAGCCAGTTTGTGACCGTACAAACTGGGCTTTGAAGCGCAGGCGCTCTTGCTGGCCCTCAACTGAGTTATCTGTGATGGAGAAGAACCAGATCCCGACAAATGCCACTATCATTGAGAATAATGCTGGGTATTCATATGGATAGATTGGTTCTGCATGCCCTAAGATCTTGACCCAGATAGTTGGGCCTAAAATCATCAGGATCACCGCAGTCAGTAACCCTAACCAGCCTCCAATCATTGCGCCGCGCGTAGTCAGTTTTTCCCAATACATCGAAATGAAAATAATGGGGAAGTTACAGCTGGCTGCAATGGAGAATGCCAAACCGACCATGAAGGCAATATTTTGTTTTTCAAACAGAATGCCTAAGCCGATTGCGACAAGCCCTAAAACCACGACGGTGATTTTAGACACTTTCAACTCATCGCGCTCATTTGCTTTGCCTTTCTTGATGACGCTGGCATAAAGGTCATGAGAAACCGCAGATGCACCCGCCAATGTCAGGCCGGCGACGACTGCCAGGATAGTTGCAAAAGCCACTGCTGAGATAAAGCCTAAGAAGAAGCTACCGCCTACAGCGTCAGCCAGATGAACTGCGGCCATATTGTTGCCGCCCAACAATGCGCCAGCGGCATCTTTGAAGGCTGGGTTTGGGCCGACTAACAGGATTGCGCCAAAACCAATAATGAAGGTCAATATGTAGAAGTAACCGATAAAGCCTGTTGCATAGAACACACTTTTACGGGCCTCTTTGGCATCACTTACGGTGAAGAATCGCATCAAAATATGTGGTAAACCGGCAGTACCAAACATCAATGCCAGTCCAAGGGACAAGGCCGATATCGGGTCAGATACCAATCCCCCAGGGCTCATGATTGATAGACCTTTAGGGTGAACTTTAACGGCTTCGCTGAATAATGTATTGAAGTTAAAGTTAACCGATTTCATGACCATGATAGCCATAAATGATGCACCAGCCAGTAGCAATACCGCTTTGATTATCTGTACCCATGTTGTGGCCAGCATGCCACCAAACAGGACGTACAGCACCATCAGCAGGCCCACCAACACTACGGCTACGTGATAGTTCAAACCAAATAGCAACTCAATTAACTTACCTGCGCCAACCATTTGTGCGATCAGGTATAAAGCCACGACGACTAATGAGCCACAGGCAGATAATGTCCGGATAGGTCTTTGTTTTAACCGGTAAGATGCTACGTCGGCAAAAGTATAGCGGCCCAGGTTACGCAGGCGTTCAGCGATTAGAAATAGAATGATTGGCCACCCGATGAGGAACCCGATGGAGTAAATCAGACCATCGTAACCGGAGGTATAGACCAATGCGGAAATACCGAGGAATGAGGCCGCAGACATAAAGTCACCGGCAATCGCCAAACCATTTTGGAAACCCGTTATACGCCCACCCGCAGTGTAATAATCGCCACGTGAACGGGTGCGTTTTGATGCCCAGTAGGTGATATAGAGTGTTGCGCCGACAAACAGCACGAACATCACAATTGCTTCAATATTAAGTGGTTGGCGTTGAACTTCGCCGGTAATTGCCTCTGCCTGTGACAGCGCTGGCAGAGCTAATAGGGAAAGTACGGACCAATGGCGAGTCTTCATTGCTTCACCTCACGAAGAATTTCTGCCGTCAGACGGTCAAACTCGCCATTAGCACGAATAACGTAAATACCTGTAAGAACAAAAGAAATAATAATCAAGCCCACGCCCACAGGAATACCGCGAGTAATGGTCGCACCTGCATATAGTGGGGTGCCGAGCCATTGTGGTTCGAAAGCTATAAGGAAAATGAAACCGACATACAGCGCCAAGGTAATCAGCGACAGTAGCCAGGCAAAACGGCTGCGCTTGTGCACCAACTCTTTGAAACGCGGGTTATTTTCAATCTCTTGATAAATGTTGTCATTCATCAGAGTCTCTCCTTTGAGGCATTAAATAAGGTGCCGCCCGCAGGCGGCATAATTTACGACGGTGCTTGCATTGATTGTTTTTCTTCCAGTAATTTTTCTACGACACCCGGATCGGCGAGCGTTGAGGTATCCCCTAAGTTGCTGGTATCGCCAGCCGCGATTTTGCGCAGAATCCGGCGCATGATTTTTCCCGAACGCGTTTTTGGCAGTGAGTCAGTCCAGTGCAAGATATCGGGTGTGGCGATTGGGCCAATTTCTTTCCGCACCCAATTGCGTACCTCGGTATACAGCTCTGGCGTGGGTTCTTCGCCATGATTCAAGGTGATATAGGCATAAATTGCCTGTCCCTTAATATTGTGCGGAACACCCACAACAGCGGCTTCGGCAATTTTTGGGTGCGAAACTAGCGCTGATTCAATTTCGGCGGTGCCCAGACGGTGGCCTGAAACGTTCAGAACATCATCAACCCGGCCAGTTATCCAGTAATAGCCATCTTCATCACGACGCGCGCCATCACCACTGAAATACATGCCTTTGAAGGTTGAAAAGTAGGTTTGTTCAAAGCGGTCATGATCGCCAAACAAAGTTCGGGCCTGGCCCGGCCACGAGTCGGTGATGACCAAATTACCTTCGGCTGCACCTTCTTGTGGATTACCCAAATTGTCTACCAGCGCCGGTTGAACCCCAAAGAATGGGCGAGTCGCGGAACCTGCTTTCAGCTCCGTAGCACCGGGGAGCGGCGTTATCATGAAACCACCGGTTTCAGTCTGCCACCAGGTATCAACTATCGGGCATTTGCTGTTACCGATTTTGTTGTAATACCATTCCCATGCTTCTGGGTTGATAGGCTCGCCAACTGACCCCATGATGCGCAGCGAAGTACGTTTAGTCCCCTCGATGGCTTTGTCACCTTCGGCCATTAAAGCGCGGATAGCGGTTGGTGCGGTATACAGAATGTTAACTTGATGTTTATCAATGACCTGACCCAAGCGGTTGACACCGGGATAGTTCGGCACACCTTCAAACATTAAGGTAATAGCACCACAGGCCAGTGGGCCATACAGTAAATAGCTATGGCCAGTAACCCAGCCAACGTCTGCGGTACACCAGTAGATATCGCCAGGGTGATAATCAAAAACGTATTTAAAAGTGAGTGCGGCGTAAACCAAATAACCGCCAGTGGTATGTAATACCCCTTTCGGTTTACCGGTTGACCCGGAGGTATAAAGGATGAATAGAGGATCTTCTGCATTCATTTCTTCAGGCGGGCAGTCGGGCGAGGCGTCTTTAATCAGGTCATGCCACCATAGGTCTCGTCCATCTTTCCAATAACCGGTATTACCGGTACGTTGGAATACAACAACATTCTTGATACTGGTAATGGCAGGGTTTTTCAGTGCTTCATCGACATTTTTTTTCAGTGGAATTGCACGGCCAGCACGGATGCCTTCATCGGCAGTAATCACCAGTTTTGAGTTAGAGTCGATAATACGGCCAGCGACAGCATCAGGTGAGAACCCACCAAAAATCACTGAGTGAACGGCACCAATACGAGCACAAGCCAGCATCGCAACAGCAGCTTCTGGCACCATTGGCATATAGATAGCGACAACATCACCTTTTTTGATTCCCAGCTTTTTCAGCACATTGGCGAACTGGCAAACATCATGGTGAAGTTGTTTGTAGGTAACGGTTTTAGACTGATTAGGATCATCGCCTTCCCAGATAATCGCGGTCTGATCACCGCGCTCTGCCAAGTGGCGGTCTAGACAGTTTGCCGCAAGGTTCAATGTGCCGTCTTCAAACCAGCGGATACTGACATGACCGGGGTCGAAAGAGGTATTCTTCACCGTTTTATACGGTTTAATCCAATCAATAATCTTGCCATGTTCACCCCAGAATTGATCTGGGTTCTGCACTGATTGTTGATAGTATTGATGATATTGTTCTGGATTTATCAGGGCATGCTCTGCAATTGCAGCTGGAATAGGGTGTTTATGTATTTGGCTCATTATCATTCTCCTTGAGATTGTTAATAATATGTCAATAAATAGTTAGTTATAGTGTGAATGGATGTTTTGTTTCTTTTTTGGGCGGCAGATCACGCATAAAAGATGTTGATTTAGAGACTTACTTAATGCGCTGAGTGGTGAATCGATATCTTAATGATAGAAGAGGCACTATCTGGACATGCTATAAAGGAAAGAAAATGTGCTCATCGGCTCATTTTCAGTATGAAAAGGGGATATTGACAGGCTTACCTGATCAGGGATATTAACGCAGCGTGATTAACACGATATGGTATTAATGGTTAACTAGAAAATAATGTATTAATTTACATCTGAATGAGAAATATTATTCTAATATTTTTCTGTAATTAAAAAATTATATATATTTCAGATTGAAATATGCCATTAAAAATAAAATTATGAATGGCATAAATATGCATTTTAATATCTTTATTTTTCTAATTATCTTTTGAGAATTTTCTTAATAAAAGCCAGATTTGGTTGTGTAATATCCCAAATAGGCGGAGAATTACTGCAATCGGTTTTAACAAAATACAAACAAAATAAAGCATAAAACCAAACATAATAATGGATTATACAGTAATTTAATTTCGCTCATTTTTCCTACTACCCAGTTAAGCTGTTATTTGCTATTGATGAATTTTACTTTTTAAATAACAAATATTTACTGGGAATTAATGATTATTTTCACCGAAACCCGGCGCAGGTCTGATGTAGGCTTAGTGTAAACAAGGCTTGCAGAGGAGTGCCTGGAAATGATACTGATTTATAACGTGGACGGCTGGCGGGAGGCTGAACCACAGGTTTCATCAACTATAGCCCCGTATTTAATGATTAAGTATTCTATTTGAGGTACTTGGTAACTTGCCTTTTATTGAATGCTTTGAGGAATTTTTAGGGTATGAAAAGTTTAAAAATAAGTCTGGCCTGGCAAATACTCATTGCACTGGTGTTGGGTATTTTGGTTGGTGCAATTCTGCATAGCCAAATTGAATCAAGAGAGTGGTTAGTTAGTAATATTTTAAGCCCAGCGGGCGATATTTTTATTCGCTTAATTAAAATGATTGTAGTGCCGATTGTTATTTCAACCTTGATAGTGGGCATCGCAGGTGTTGGTGATGCGAAGAAGCTTGGGCGAATTGGCCTAAAAACCATCATCTATTTCGAAGTGATCACTACTGTTGCTATTATTGTCGGGATCACCTTGGCGAATGTGTTCCAGCCAGGGCACGGTATTGATATGTCTGCGTTGACCGTGGTTGATATCTCCCAATATGAAAAAACCACTGAACAAGTGCAAAGTGGTAGCCACAGTTTGGTTAGTACTATCTTGTCGCTGATCCCTGCCAATGTCTTTGCCTCTATGGCAAAAGGCGATATGTTGCCAATTATTTTCTTCTCAGTGTTGTTTGGTTTAGGGCTGTCTTCATTGCCAAAAGAAACCAAAGAACCACTGTTGAATGTGTTTAAAGCTGTATCTGAAAGCATGTTCAAAGTCACACACATGATTATGCGTTATGCGCCTATCGGGGTGTTTGGTTTGATCTCGGTGACCGTCGCCAACTTTGGTTTTGCATCGCTTATTCCACTCGCCAAGTTAGTTGTTCTGGTTTACGCCGCCATCCTGTTCTTTGCATTGGTGGTGCTAGGTACCGTAGCCCGATTATGTAAGTTGCGCATTTGGACATTAATTCGAATTCTGAAGGATGAGTTGATTCTGGCCTATTCCACGGCCAGTTCTGAGACTGTATTGCCACGAATTATCGAAAAAATGGAAGCTTATGGTGCGCCAAAAGCGATTACCAGTTTTGTGGTACCGACCGGTTATTCATTTAATCTGGATGGCTCCACGTTATACCAAAGTATTGCGGCGATATTTATTGCCCAACTTTACGGTATTGAGCTGTCCCTTGGGCAAGAGATTATTCTGGTGTTGACCTTGATGGTGACCTCAAAGGGCATCGCCGGTGTTCCGGGCGTCTCTTTTGTTGTCTTACTCGCGACATTAGGCAGTGTCGGTATTCCATTGGAAGGTTTGGCCTTTATTGCTGGCGTTGATCGTATTCTGGATATGGCACGTACCGCACTGAATGTGGTAGGGAATGCATTAGCGGTGCTGGTAATCGCCAAGTGGGAAAATCAGTTTGATGATAAGAAAGCCCTGGCTTATGAGAAGGCATTGTTTGCGCCGAAACAGATACCGGTTCAAAGCTAGCGGTTAAGCCCTTTATTATTTGTCAAAAATAGCTAGCAGCCCAAAATAGCTACCTATCATAAATTACTTATCAGTTAAAACCCCCCTGTTGGAGCGAGACTAACAGGGGGGTTTTTATTGGGCGTTCCGACCAAAGATGAGCATGTAGTTAATTCGTGGACATTATTCATTTAAACCTAAGCGATATGACCAGTGAATCAGTTCCGCGACTTTATGTGCATCCAGTTTTTTCATCATATTAAGGCGGTGGGTTTCAACGGTTTTCTGGCTGATCGAAAGTTGAGTTGCGATAATACGATTACATGAACCTTCGGTGATCAGTTTTAATATTTGTCGCTCGCGTGGCGTCAAGATGGTTTGATTAGCCTCACCACCTTGAGCCAATTTACTCAGTAAGGCGCTATTCAGTGCGGGGTCAATATAGCGCTTACCCGCAGCGACAGTTTGAATAGCTGCCAGCAAGATTTGCTGTGGGCTTTTCTTCAGAACATACCCTAGCGCACCATTATTGAGTGTTCTGCTGGCGTAATGCTCCTCATGACGAGCAGTCAATGCCAAGATCTTCATGGTGGGCCAGCGGCGGAGAAGCTGAATAATGACATCAAGACCATCCATTCCGGGTAGTCCTAAATCGATAATGACAATGTCTGGCTCGGTTTGACGACACAAGTTATACACATCCAACCCATTATCTGCCTGGCCGACAATTTGATAGCGTGGATAAGCAACAAGCATATTTTTAATGCCATTAATAATCAGCTCATGATCATCGACAATTAATAGTTTTGTGTTCATAAAGTGAATCCTTTACCTGATAATTTAAATAGTGCCACGGGGCCTTGTGGCTGAAATAGCCAATGGGTTATCTCTTCGAGGTGGGTAATATCTTCCTGTGTAATTACTTTCTTAGTATCAATGGCTATTTCCAGTTGGATAACGGCGTCTTGCAATTCAATTAATCCTGCTTGCCCGGCACAGCCTTTTAGAGTGTGAAGACAGTCTGATAATGTGGGGGTATGAGTAAGCGAGTTTCTTGCTTGTTGCAGTAAGTCTTGTAGTGATTTTAATATTTTCAATCGAAGTGAGCCGTCAGCTAGATTCAATAATGGTTGGGGCGTAGTTATTTGTGGAGTGAGATTAATCCCACGTTCGAGTTGAAATTGTGCCGTCAGATCCAGAACCTTAGCTAATTGACTGAATGTGACGGGTTTAGAAATATAATGATTCATCCCTGCATGATAAGCCCTTATTTTTTCGTCAGGGTTAGTGTTCGCACTAAGCGCTGTTATCATGCAGCGGTTATCCAGATTAATTGCATCATTACGCCAGCGCTGAGTTGTCATCAGGCCATCCATGCCTGGCATGCGAATATCCATCAGCACCAGGTCAAAATGTTGACTCTGCCCGATACGCAGCGCCACTTCGCCGCTCTCCGCCAGCGTAATGTTATGCCCCAATTGCCGCAGCATCATACCAGTAATATCACGATTAGTTTCTGCATCGTCGACCAGCAATATATTCATATGCCAAGGTTGTAGCGGGAGAGTATGTCGTATTTCTGGCAGGTAAGGAGTAGCGTGTCTTTTATTATCCAAATACTGTTTTACTTTGGTATATAAACGGCCTGGTAAGTAACATAATTCTTTCTCCGCCAACAGCGTCAATGGGAGGGAGTTAGATTGGTTATTTTTCGATTGGCAGGTTATACCCCAAGCAGATAATTGCGTCTGTAATGGTGAGAGGGGGGCATAGAATTCCCCCTTAAAAGGCATCGCGGGGGTTATTCCATTAAACGGCAGAGTTAATGAAAAACGGCTCCCAGAGTTTGGTTTGCTGTAAAGCGTAATGTGCCCCCCCATCATTTTGGCCAGATTATCCGCAATAGTCAGTCCCAGGCCCGTCCCTTGCCTATGGTCGTAAGTCTGAATAAAAGGGCGGAATATCTTCTGTTGATCCTGTAAATCAATGCCACAGCCGGTATCCTCAACAGTAAAGCAGAGTTGTTGGCCTTTGCGTTCAACAGTGAGGCTTATACTTCCTTGTTGTGTAAATTTAACCGAGTTGCCCAATAGGTTAATCAGGATCTGTTTTAGGCGCTGACTATCCAGCTCAAGCTCTAGAGGGATATCTGAGCTGACATAAGTAGAGAGAGCAATAGACTTACTGAGAACTTGGCTGTGAACAGTTAACATTGCCTGATCCAGCAAAGGTAATAACGCCGTTTTCTCTTGGGACAGTGTTAATTGTCCAGACTCAATACGCGAAAAGTCCAAAAGATTATTAATTATCGCCAACAATGAGTGCGAACACTGGCTAGCCGTTTCTGCTAGCCGATATTGTTCAGGTGTTAGATAGGTATTTTGTAATAATTCGACTGCACCTAGAGTTCCATTTAAGGGAGTACGAATTTCATGACTTATTGTTGTTAGATGAATACTCTTACGATGATTTGCCTGCTCGGCGACTAATTTCGATTTTGCTAATGCCAGTGTACGTTCTTTTACTTTCATTTCTAGTGTGTCGTATTGCTCATTCAATGTATCTAGTAAATTATTGTAAGCACGAGCAATATGACCTAATTCATCCATGCGTTTAACGGGTAATCTCGGCTCCATCGCATGTGGGCCAGTGGCACCAATGATATTGACAAAATTCCATAAGGGAATAGCCAGGTAATATCGTAGTAATAAAGAAAGCGCCAGGGTGAGTAACAGCAAAATAGCTAATGCAAAAGGGAGTTGATGCAATGAGGGCTTTGCTGCTTCCCAGGCAAAACCTATTCGTGGATAAATAACTAATTGTTGCCAGCCAGGGCCTTTCAGCTGAGTTCTTAGCACTAAATAATCTGGTGTTTGTTGCCAACCATCATGTAAGGGATTATTTTTCAACTGACGGAGAATTTCATATAACTGGTTTGACGGTATATTCTGTTGATAAAGAGGTAATAACTCACCATTCTTATCCAGCAATAAGTTAATGTCTCTCTGCTCAATTGATTGATTATTAGTGACTAATTCATTTAGTTTTAATGAGAATCCGGCTAACGAACCTTCTTGATCACAGGCGGCAACAGAAACATGCCAGCCACTTTTTTTTGTATACGTGGGTGCACCCCAAAAAATATTATCGTGGGTGGGAAACACAGGGAGTAAAATTAGCTCTTTGCGGCGTTGCTGCAAATAATCGTTAGATGCGTCTTGCGGTTTAAATATTGTAATCCCCTGATTTCTTTTAATCGTAAAACTATCAAGATAATAGGTTTGACCTGAAGTGCCATAAGCCTGTGTTACTTGAAGGTCATGCTTCGACTGTGGGGTATTACATATTATTGAGTTAACGAGAGTATTATTCATATTCTCGCCTTTAAGCGGTATAGGGAATCCCCAGTTCATTTGATGATGAGTTTGACGGTTGATCAGCGAGATAGCATCCCGTTCAGCCCCTTCAAATTGGTAATTGCTTAAATCTGCGCGTAATGACGCCATGTGTGTTAATTCATTTACTAACCGTTGACGTATATCTTCATATGAAAAGAATGCTGTTGTGGCAATTGAAATTAGCCAAATAGCCGTTAAGGTTATACCGAGTAAGAATGTCAATCGAGTGACGAGTGATGATGAATTTTCCATGAAGTCACCTGACTGTTTTTTTTAGTACGCCACAGCCTAAAAATGATATCAAGAATTACACTGATTTCATTACTGCTCGTTATAGATTCGTTTAATTATGAATTATGAATTATGAATTATGAGTAAATCAGGTTTTAACCTTATAACGGAGATTTGATTATAGAGGATAATTGAATCGTGGTGTTGCTGGAGTTATTGTCAATGTTAGAAATATTGAAAATGCAGGCGTTAATTAAAGATATTAATTTATCAGATACTCAAATTATGCACTTTACATTGAATGGTATCCCTGCCAAAGCGATGGATTATGACCATTCTATTTGTATTGGGCTTTTTTTTATTGAAAAAAAAATGATATCCGACTCGACGATTTATTATATTTCTCTCATGTTAATGGCTCTTGAGGATACGCAAGACTTTGCATTACAACTTAAGAGTAACGATTGGTGGCTTTGGTATCGGCATACTATTAGTGACAGAATAAACATTGATGATGAACATCATAAATTATCAATAAAACTGCATAAAATCAATGAGTTAGTTGATATCTTTAGCTCATTGGTAACTCCACTTAAAGCACCTAAAAAACGTATTCTAAGTGAACATAAAATAGATGTCAGCAAGGTGGCTGTATGAAAGAAATTGCTGGCTTAATATTGTTTTTTTTTATTTTTCAAGTCAATGGGAAAGATATTCCTTGGCAAGGTGAACCTTTTTTTATTTATAGTCGAGGTATGACGGTCACTCATTTATTACAGGATCTAGGGGTAAATTATGGAATTCCTGTGTTCGTTAGCCCAGAAATAACTGAAAAATTTAGTGGCAAAATACGGGATAAAACACCCGAGAAAATATTGTCCGAGCTGGCTGGGCTATACAATATTACTTGGTATTATGACGGTGATATCCTCTACTTCTACAAAACTCAATCTATTAAAAGGGAGCTTATATCTCCTGAAAGCTTGTCAACGGCTTCCTTAATAAAATATCTAAATCAAAGTGGTGTACCTGCGGCTAAAAACTGTACTGTAAAGGCTATTTCGCAACTTAATGTTATTGAAGTTACGGGGGTGCCAGTCTGCATTGAGCGTGTGAGTTCTCTGACTAAAATGTTTTCCGCGAAAGTTCGTGAGCAAAACCAAAATAAAGAAACAGTGAAAGTCTTCCAGTTAAAATATGCTTCTGCTGCTGACTCTAACTACCAGTATAGGGATCAACAAGTTAAATTACCGGGCCTTGTTAGTGTGCTACGAGAAATGAGTGCAGGTAATCATCTATCTTTGGGGGGCGAAAAGGAAACAGAGGGTGTACCTGCCAGCACGCCACTTTTTTCGGCAGACCCTCGGCAGAATGCGATTATTATTCGCGATCGCCAGGCGAATATGCCGCTTTATCGTAGTTTGATTACACAGTTGGATTTACGGCCTGTCCAAATAGAAATTTCGGTGACGATCATTGATGTTGATGCCGGGGATATCAGTCAGCTTGGTATCGATTGGTCAGCATCCACATCCATTGGTGGAACCGGTATCTCATTTAACAGTGGGGAACCTCAAAATAATGCCAATGGATTCTCCACCGTGATAGGGGATAGCGGAAACTTTATGGTGCGCCTGAATGCGTTACAAAAGAACTCACGCGCGCGAGTTTTATCTCGCCCATCAGTAGTTACCTTGAATAATATCCAAGCAGTATTAGATAAAAATGTGACTTTTTATACAAAACTGCAAGGTGATAAGGTGGCAAAACTTGAGTCAATAACATCCGGTTCATTATTACGAGTAACGCCAAGGATGATTGATTCTGATGGTGTGAAAGAAGTCCTACTTAACCTTAATATTCAGGATGGACAACAACAGGCATCAATCAGTAGCAGTGAACCTTTACCAGAAATACAAAACTCAGATATTTCAACCCAAGCTACATTGCGGGTTGGACAAAGTTTACTCTTGGGTGGGTTCATTCAAGATAAACAAATTGAATCACAAAATAAAATACCCTTATTGGGTGATATTCCTTTATTAGGTGGGTTGTTTCGTAATACCAATAAGCAATCCCACAGTGTTGTTCGGTTGTTTTTAATCAAAGCCGTACCGATTAACACAGGGGAATAATATGGTAGTACAATTCAAGCTTCGCATATTGGATGGTGAACTCAATGGCCGCGAACTGATTTTGCCTGAGGGAGTGTTTACTCTGGGGGAGCAGGGGGCGGATGTGCTATTGCCATTACATCAGGGGAAAATATTAACCTTGATAATCAGCGAGAACCAAATAATGCTACAGGTGTCGGGTGTTGTTTGGATTAATGGCTTGCGGCATGATTTACAACAACCCGTTCCTTTACGGCAAGTCATTGAAACAGCGGGTTTAGCATTGGTGCTCGGCGAGGAGAAAGATGTTTTGAGCGGAATAAGAGTGACCCGCCGTTCAGGATCTCGCTTGTTATTATGCTTATCTGTGGCGACATTTATCTTATTAGGCTTGTTATTCTCTTTTATATTTTGGTTTACACAGCAATCGAATCGGCTTTTTTCTTATCTTCCTCCCTCTATCCCAACACAATTATTGGAACAATTAAAAAGGCCCACTTTGGAGGGCGTAAATGCCGCCTGGCTAGCTGATGGCAGTGTTGTATTGAGCGGTCACTGTGCATCATCCCCAGCAGTTATCCAGTTGCAGAATTTTTTGATTTCGAACCATGTGGTATTTCGTAATCAACTAGTTTGTGATGATAGGTTAATTGCCAGTGTCAGTGAGGTATTACACCAGTATGGTTATCAGGATATAGACGTTAAGGCCGGTAAAAAAACAGGATATGTTGCTATCCAGGGTGCTATTGAGATGGGGGCGAAATGGTTAAGTGTTCAGGAAGCATTAGCAGCCATTGTAGGTTTAAAAGGTTGGACGGTTATTAATCCTCATGATGGCCAAATCCCACTTCTGATTGATCGTTTCAAAGAATTGGGATTATTAAGTTATCTAACTATGACGCAAAGTAATAAAGAGATCGTTATTAGCGGCGTATTGTCACTCGAGCAGCAGCAACATCTTAGGTTAATGCTAGCGACACTCAGTCAACAACCTGATGTATTTCCAGTCAGATATCAAAATATCCCAGCCTCGGATCAGGCCACTCAACTCCTCCCTGCGGCGATTGTTAGTTATGGTGGAAATAGCCATTCAAAATTTGTGCAACTGGCTAATGGTGTTCGTTTGCAGCAAGGTGCTGTGTTGGGAAATGGTTATAAGGTTATTTTGATTGGAGAGCAGAGTATCTCCCTATTAAAAGCATCTAACTTAGTACAAATACCGATGGATTTTTGAGAATAGGGAATTAATTGATGAGACATATTACGGACCTGGAAGATTGTGTTAAGTATGACTCTTTATCCATTCAGCAGAAAAAGTCGTTGCTAATAAAAGAAAAATCATTAGTTATTCATCAGTTGTCTCTCCAGCAAACACCGGAGAATTATAAGTATCTTAATGATATGTTATTAGCATTGGGTAGTGCAGAAAAAATCATAGAAACCTTAACTCTCCGTTACAAGAAGTAATTCAATTTATTATGCCTATTTTTAAAAGAAATTCAGTGAATATAAAAGACACTGATTAATGAATGAGGCAAAATTAATTTAATATCTCATGAATAGATAAGGATATATTATATGAATGATAGTAACCCTATTCAATACATGCTGGGTGATTTGCAGGGGAGGTATAGTAAGTTAGAGTCTGATATAGATAAACTTAAGGTTTTTCAACAGCATATAAACTTACTACAACAGCGGGCAGATAATGATAGTCAAGCAAGAGAAGTGTTATCACGACTGGATGCCGCTTTTCCTGATGGTTTTAAACAAGAAAAAGCCAAGATGATGGATTGTATTTCTCAGATGAGCATACAGTTTAAACAGTTAGAAACACAACTTAAGAATATTAATACCCAGAGAATAAGCACAGGTAGCGATGATCTTCCTTAAATATTATTTTAACTGGAATGTAGGAGTGTCTATATGTTAACAAATAATTATATCGATATGCCAAGACACGTTTCAACATATGCGGGAAAAGCATTAGGTAAGGACGCAATAAAAAAAACGGAGTCAGATACGATCAATGACTCAGATGATATTTTCAGTATAGGATTAGAAGTCTTATATTCATTTCTTGAAGTGCTTTCTAATATTGCCAGTAACAATTTTAAAGCTATGCAGGCGCGCTCAAAATATGCCAGTGATACGCAGGATATGTCTAACCAAGTCGATGAGGTTATTGCCAAAGCCGCGAAAGGAGACGATAAAACTAAAGAGTCTCTACCTGACTCGGTAATTGATTTTATGCGAAAAAATGGCATTACCGTTGATGGAATGAGTATTGATGAGTATTTAAAAAAGAATGGCCCAGAGCTGGATAAAGGGCAATTACAGGCGGTGAAAGCTTCATTAGATAATGAGAAGAGCCGGGCCACGGACACCATGAGCCAGGATCAATTGCAGTTACAGAAAATAATGCAAAGTTATAACGTTTGCTCCAATAACATCAGTACATTGCAGACCGGCTTAAAAGATTTACTGATGACGATTGCTCGAAGTTTCTGCTAACTCAATCGCGAGGGTAAGGATGGTGTGAAATGAGTATTCAACCCAGTGATGAGGTTATTAATTTTATGAGGCGTGGCGGTTCTCTGCGCATGTTAACCAAAATGAACCCACAAGATTTGGCATTGGTATATGAATACACCGTTCAGTTATGCCAGGGAAGGGAATATAACAGTGCCAAGCAGCTATTAAATCTATTAGTGCGACTGGATCATTGGAATTTCTCTTATTGGCTGACGTTGGGGGCGTGTTATCAGCAAACGGCTGATTTCCATCAGGCAATTTATTGCTTTAGTCGTGCGGGACAAATTCAGGTCGATGACCCCCGCCCATCTTGTTCTGCTGCGGAATGTTATGTGGCCTGCAATAACCGAGTTTATGCGGAAAAAGCTTTCCGCATGTCATTGAATTGGTGCCATTCGCACACTGAATGGACTGAAGTGAAACAACGAGCCGAGCGCGGCTTAGCGGCTTTACGGTTGGAGGTATGACATGCCCGATGCGATAGGTGTTAAAGCCACTTTTCTGAATGATTGTGCAATGGTGAATGCGGGTAAAAGCTCGGCTTTATCGCCGGTAAAAATGCCTGACTGGCGCGGTATTGCTGGGTTTCCTCCCTTAATAGATGCCAATACAAACTCGCCCAAAGTGACGCGACAAAATGCCCAAGGCGCACTCGATCGCTTGCTAACATCTTTACCGCGCTCGGGTTCAAATGAAGTGGGCAATAACCGACTTTCGCTTGACCGACTGGGCAGCACGGATATGCAACTCATTATGTCGATGGCCGGAAATCTGAATCTTGGGATTTTCTCTGATTTGTGCAAGTCGATCGGCAAGCAAATGGAACGTGCCACAGATGTGCAGGCTTTCTTGCGCGATAAACGCGTCGCTGAATATCAAAAACAGATTGATAAGGCGATTGAACAGGCAGATAAAGCCAAAAAAGCGGGCATTTTCAATGCCGTATTTGATTGGATTATCGGGGCTGCCGAAGTGGTTTATGGCGCGCTGAAGGTTGTTGAGGGCGTATTAACTGGCGATCCCGTCGCCATTACCTCGGGTGTCGCTTATTTAGCGGCGGGCACAGCAGGTTTGGTTAAAGCTGCAGCAGAAACGGCAATGTTATTGGGTGCATCAAAGGAAAAATGTCAGGAAGTTATTGATGTTGCAGGAAAAGTACAACTTGGCTTTGAATGTTTTGCTATGGCCATTGACCTGTTTCAGGCGGGCCGCGCAATCAATGCCGCCCGTGCGGTGACCCAAGGCGCGGGTGATGTGCTGACAAAGGGCGGCGGCGAAGCACTGACTGATGCTATCAAACGCGGAGCGACTGAAGAAGTTGAGCAGTTGGCTGGGCAGTTCGGTAAAGATGTGAGTCAGCAGGTCAGCCGTAATATCTCAATGAAAGCGATGGAAATAGAAATGGTTGAGGCCTCTAATATGGCGTCGACGGCGGCTAAGCAAGCGGTAAAGGCGGAAATGACTTTGGTGCGTAATATCACTAAATCATTTACCCACGAAGGCATTGAAAAACTGGTGAGTGGGGTGACGAAAAAATTGGCTCAGGATGCAATAAAAAAAGGGGTCACTCTCACCACAGAAGAATTGGGCCGGCAATGTACCAAAGCGATTATGAAAAAATCAATTAAGACCATTTTAAAAGATATTGCCACGTCACCTTTACTGATTATTCAAAAATGCAGTAGTGCGGCAGTACAAATTAATAATGGCCAGTTATCTATTCAGAATTCCGGGTTGCAAAAAGAGATTCAAAAATTAATTCTTGATCAAGATTTCACTCAATTTATGGATGAATGGGTAGAGAAAAATAAACAGCATCAGCTTAAACAACTCAAAGAAACGTCCCAGGATGCGCAAGATACATTGACAAAACTCAATGACAATGTCCGCCAGAATGGCATGTTGCAGGTCAGTATTGCGAGTTCATTGATATAGAGAGGTTATTATGGATATGACAGTAAATCATAAAATAATTTTTCCTGAGCAAAATAAAATTGCTACTGAAAAAGATAATGAAGAAATAGGAAATAAATTTACCTCAGACCTGTCCAATTTCTTGTCAGATTTGTCCAATATCATTTTTCAAATGAATATTTTATTTAAAAAAATGCGTGATTTATTGAATACCTATAATCAAAAGCAACAAATGTTAGGTTGGAATATTCAAGTAAGTTCAATGCAGAATAAGCGGGAAGCTATCGATAAAACAGCGGCTGGTGCCATTGCCAATGGTGTTTGTACTATTCTCTCGGGTGTGGTTAGCGGTGTGGGGGCGGCGGCCAGTTTAAAACTCGGTGATATTGCGACACATAGCGGCTCGGCGCTAGGGCAACTTGGTGCGGGTAGCGGTAAATTAGTTGAAGGAGATATGGCGCGGAATGCTGATTTGCTACGCATGACCAGTGATCTGCAAAGCACTGGTGCACAATCTTATAGTAAAAATATCAGTGAGTTGTCGGATAAGATGAATGAAGCCCGCCAAAACATGAAAGATTTGTGTAATGCCGTAAGCAATATGATGGGCCAAATTTCCATGGCTGTGAAGTTATGATATATGAAATATAACCCATGTAATGCTGAACAATACTTAAGTAATCAAGGCTGCACAGTCAAAATAGCTTACTTTGAAAATAGTGCATTTAAAATGGGTCATGAGTTTTTCCATTATGGCTATCGTGTCATTTACCGGGTTGAGCACAGTGAGTTTATTATTTGCCATCTAGAGGTCATAAATAATGATGGCCAGCCCGGTGATTTTTTAAAATTATTTAATTTATTACATCAATTAGGTATGAGTATTACTGACCTGTCGATAATCAGAATGATGATTGTTGATAATATTGCCAACCCAACTTTGCAGTTAATACGTCGCCGCCTTATTAAGTTGCTCATAGCCAAAGGTGCTTTCAATAAAAATATTGATGGTGATGATTGGTTATTATTTGATGTTAGCTAAGGGGTGATATGAGTGAGGATAATATCGAAAAGTTACAGTCTATTTGCGAAAAAATAAATGTCACATTGACGTGCAAAGGTATTATTAATACACAAATGATGAATGATAGTCAGGATGTTTCTCCTCAGGAGGTGCATACAAGATATGAACGAGGTTATCAGGCCTGGCTGGTGGATAATTATATTGCTGCAATAGAGGAGTTTTCTTGGCTGACATTACATTGCCCGCTAGAACCGCAATTTCATTTGGCTTTGGCGGGTGCCATGCAAATGCAGCAGGAGTTTACATTAGCGCTGAGTGCTTATGCTTGTGCACTACTTTTAGAGGCGCAAGATCCTGAACCAGTCTATCAAATGGCCGTTTGTTTACAGGCCATGGGAAATGGAGCGGATGCCCGAGAAGCATTACAAACTGCCATTGAAATGAGCTATCTTAACTCTGAATATGCTCCGACGGCCGAAAAAGCCAATCAATTATTAAATAGTATCTGAAACAGATAATACAGTTCGTATAAGCCATATTTAAGGTGGATAACTATGAGCCTAATAACTGCATCCGAAATAAATCAGTGTCCAGAGGTCATCTCCACATTTAATTCTATGGAAAAAAGTGTCAATCCGGCATCTGATGATAAAAAACCTATTCTTCTTGCTTTAACTGAATTGATGAAAAAGCTTGAGAATAATGCTATTAAAGAGGCAAATATTGGCGTTAATAGATTAGGTGACACTCAAGACTGTGAGCTTGTTGAATTAAAAAGTGCCAGAGTAAAATTAGCTAAGAAACAATTTTTTATTAATGTGATTGAATCGATTATTTCTCTGACTTCGTTTGTTGTCGGGGTTGGGATCAGTATTTGTAGCGGTGGTGTAGCAACCCCTGTTGCTGTTATTGCGGGCTTAAATCTTATGCTCTCACTGTCTAATTTGGCCTGTGCTTATCATAACTGGAGTTGCGCCAGTCAAAATAAAGAAGAACTGACGATGGGCAGCGATGCCATACAACAAGCTGTTTTTATGCTAGCTAGGCATTGCCAGGCATCACCGATAAATGCTAAAAAAATTGCCCGCTTCACTTCGTATTTTATTAGAGCTGGAATTGTGATTTCTCTCGGCGTAATCGGAGGGTTTATCCATCCGGTTATTAATAATAGTTTATGCTTACTCGCTAAAAATTATGCCCCAATATTAACCTCCATGATGAGTGTGGTCGCGGCGGGGGCTTTAGGAACCTGGATGAATCATGACAGTGATGCGAAAGACGCTATTATAACAAAATTGGTCACAACTGAAAAAGAGACTGTCGAAAGCTTAGCCTCTCTTGCGGGGGAGAAGAAGATATTAGCCGCACTTAAAGAGTTCATTAAGTTATCAGGAGAAAGTCAACAGAATATTATTAATGGGATTAAGGTTTAAGACGGATAACCCTGAGCGGTATTATTTGTCACTCTTGTCCAAGGACAATGACACTCGAAGGGATATGATGAAATCAATAAAATTTATTCTATTTCGGCAAGAGGGAATATTACGCATTGAAGGTGTCGGCCATACTGTGCCTGCCGGTAATTTAGTGATTACCGATGAGCAGGCGAGTGTGTCCTCTTTTTCACAAAGTACGTTTATTTCAATATTATGTCATTCTATCGATCTTTTACCGCTATACAAAGATTTAGCCAGTAAGATGGTGCAGCCGAATAAATTTCGCTTACCCCCAAGTGTTTGTGAACGCTATAAGATATTACCTGCTAATAACGATATTATTTGCGCGGCTGAGCAGTTAGTTGATATTGAGCGAAGTGCATCGTTACGATTTCTTTATCTTTATTGTTTAGGTCTGGAGCCTGTTTATTTCTCCAGACTACTAGAATCAATTGTCGGAACTAATAATGAGTTACTGGAGTTCTTTGAGAAAAACCGCCTTAACCCTTGGACAGTTTCGCGTTATGCCAATGAATTAGGTATTTCGACCCGTAAATTGAATTTCCTATTTTATGAAAAATTCGGCATGTCTGCGAAGCAATGGCTTTTGGATCAACGATTGAAAAAAGGGTGTGAACTGCTGCTATCCACGCGATTACGGGTAGCAGATATTGCCCTGGAGTGTGGCTTTAGTAATCACGCTCATTTCTCTGATAGTTTTCGTCGCCGTTTTCAGCAGTGCCCGTCACATATGCGGTCACTTATGGAATAGGAGGGGTTATGGACATAAACGCGTTAGTGAACGGGTTGGCACAGAGCATCAATAAGATTGGCCAGGATTTTCAAAGCCAAATGGCGTCCGGTAATCCCTCTGATCCTGAGCATATGTTAAAGATGCAATTCGCGATGCAGCAGTATTCGTCTTATATCAATTTCAGCAGTGCGTTGATGAAGGGAATTAAGGATATGACCAGTGGGATTATTGCCAAAATATGATTTTACTTTCAGCACCTTGCCGCCAGTTAGTGGTGGAAGCCGCATTGGCGGGAGTTAATCACAGCTTACTGGCAGAGGCTCGCGATATTCTTAACGTATTGCCCCAGTTAATTCCTGATCCTCAAGTGCGTTTAGTCTGTGAGGGTATGCTGTTATTTGGCATTAATCGCCAAAGTGAGGCATTGGCGTTATTGGCGACGTCCTCCTCTCAAGAGGCTCAGGGCATGTTGGCTTTGTTGCAACAAGGGATTGCTTGTTCTGCCAAGATGTAAACCTGCGCGATAAACATTTTTATTAAAGCGAGATTATCCGATGGAAATTGATGCTATCAAAGCCGCCGTTAAATTGAATATCCCCTCTCAGCCACCTGCCGACGTCCAGCACATCGCTAAGTTTGCTCAGTTAATGCAGCCGACTGAACCGGCCACGGCCATGATGTCTCCAGACCCATTGTTATCCATGCAGTCTGAATGGATGCATGCCACATTAGCCATTGATTTGACGGCTAAAGTTGCCGGTGTTATCGGGCAAAACATTAATAAATTGGTCAATATGCAATGAAACAGGTGCGGCGCACGGTAGCGCTATTACTGGTCGTGATGTCGCTTTCTGGCTGTGGTATGGAGTTGTATAGCGGGCTGTCGGAAGGGGAAGCTAACCAGATGCTGGCGTTATTGATGTTGCACCAAATCAAAGCGGAAAAACAATCTGAGAAAGGCGGGACGGTCGGGCTGAATGTCGATAAAAGTCAGTTTATTAACGCGGTGGAGCTGCTACGCCAGCATGGTTTTCCTCGCCAGCGCTTTGCCACCGTGGATCAGCTGTTCCCGTCGAATCAGTTGGTGACTTCGCCGGGGCAAGAACAGGCCAAAATGGTCTATTTAAAAGAGCAACAGTTGGAAAGTATGCTGAGCCATATGGATGGGGTGATTCAAGCTGATGTGACCATTGCCATGCCAGCGCCGACAGACGGGAAAAGCAGTGTCCCCCATGCTGCCTCGGTGTTTATAAAATATTCGCCAGAGGTCAATTTACTGAGCTATCAGCCACAAATTAAGAACCTGGTCCGCGATGGTATTCCTGGGATTGATTTTTCACAAATTAGTGTGGTGATGCAGCCCGCTAATTATCGATTCACTGCCCCGGTAACACGGCAACAAAGCCACTCAGAAGCGGCCCTACAATGGCTATTACGTCATGCCGCGACATTACAAATCGTCTTAGGCGCGTTGCTGGTGTTGTTGGTCGGGCTGTCGACCGCCTGCTTATTGCGCTATCTGCGGCGATAAATGGCCGGAGGAAAGGATGATATTGCCGTTAACTCCCGATATTCGTTATTTGCATCAGTTAGCCTGGCGGCCAGCCCAATTTGCCCATCCATTGTGGTTGGCGGCGGCTGGCGTTAACACAGAAAGTTATTGTTATGGCCGCAGCCAATTGCTGGATACCGCGTTGAATGCGGAGCTAAATCGCTTGCGAAACTTTCCTCAACAGGCGCTGCCCGCCGTCTTGAGTCAGCAACAGCAATGTCAAATAGTGGCATCTGAGCGCTTGTCGGCCCGCTGTTTGGCGTTGGGATTGGTTCATTTACAGTGTGATGATTATCTGCGCTTTCGCAGTTACCGGCAGTCACTCTCGCCGCTATTAAGTGAGGACGATATTCAGCAACTTATGGGGATGGGGTATCGCGGCCACCTTCCTGCCAGATTAAATCCACAACAATTGCCCGCTGTTGCTTTGCGGTTGGGGCAGAGTCTTGCTCATGGTGCCCGCGGTGATGATGTGGTGTGGCGGGCAATGTCTATTTCGTTACCTCCGTTAACACGGGCGTTATCTTTGCCGCGGGCGCTATCCCTTTCGGTTGATCATTGGTTAACCCGGTTAGAGCGTTTGTTGTGAATCCTTTTCAGATTCGAGTGGAAAAATTTGATTTTTCACTGCCTCTTGGCGGTGTTATCCCAGCGGCTCAGTTACAGGAAATGGAACAGTGTCGCGATAGGGTGTCAGATGCTCACAGGCAAGCAGCAGACATAGTGCAAAGCGCGCAGGCCGAGAGTGCGCGGCTACTGGCCCAGGCGCAACAACAGGTGGATAAGCTGCTCGAACACACGCGGAGCCAACTGGAAATTGATGTGTTAGCGCAGCATGTCAGCTGGTTAGTGGCGGCAGAGCAACTGGAATCTGTACTGATTACACAGGCTCGGGAGCTTATTTTGGCGGCGATTGCGTCGGTGGTAACTGCTTGGGCCGGGGAGCAAGAGGCGAGCCAGATTCTCATCCACCGCTTGGGGGCGCAAGTCGAGAAAATGGCTCTCGACGATGCGCAGGTGTTGCATGGGCTGATGCTGCGTGTTCATCCCCAGCATTTTTCTGCCGTGGCCTCTGCTTTAGGGGCGCGAGTGCGGTGCATCGCAGATGAAAAAATGGCGTCAGATCAGGCGCAATTAAGCTCGCCGATGTTGCAAATCACACTTTCTCTTCAGCACCATTTATCGCAACTTCTTCAGTGGTTACAGGAATCACCAAAGCAGGAATTCATCTCATCAGGAGCCGAGCATGATAAATGCCCATAATGTGTCCGAAACCCTTGCTGTTCATGGTTCGTCACTCCATGGATCTGAGCTTCATGGCGAAATAACACCCGCGCACTCGATTATGGCGTTAGCCAGCATGGAATTGTTGGAGGTCAGACAAACTGCATTGGAAGAAACCATGGAAGAAATCGGGCTGAGTTTGGGATCCCGATTAAAAGATCAAAAATCTGTCGAAGCTGAGGAACGCAGCCAACGTCGCCAAGAGTTACTGGTGAAGTTAATCTCCCAGTTATCCGGTAGCGCTGATTCTCTGCTACCGCAGAATATCCGGCTGGATATGGATATTTCGTCACTTGCCAGCCAACTCCGCCACGGGGGGCTATCGGTAGGGCAGCAAATCTTGTTGCTGGCCGCGATGCTGGCCTACAGCAAAAATAATCCGTTACGCCGCCGCAGCTTATCGCAATTACTTGAACCGCTATTGGAAGAGGGCGGCTGGGAAATCGAGTTATTTGGTTTGTTCGAACTGGGCAGTCAGGAAAGCCAAGGGCTAGGTGCTATCAAGCAATTGTTCGCACAAAGTATTGAGCAAAATGAGTTGTCCGTTGCAGAGTGGTTTTCGCAGGTTAGCCGCTGGCCGCAGCGCCAGCAACGTGTGCGGGTATTAATGCGCGCGGTGGCATTTGATTTAGCTTCTCAACCGCCCCCTCAACGTGGTGAGCGTCTGGCCGCCACATTGTATCAACTTCGTCGTTTGCTGATGTTTTTAGGGCTGGAAGATCATTGCAATCACATGGGGAGGGCCTGTGGCGTGGCGGGGGATGTGATTCTGCATGAAGTGTTGGCGGTGGTGGGCCAGCCTTGGCTATTTAGCCGTTGGCTACAGCCCCGGATTGAAGTGATTACTGGGCCGGACACCAAGACACGCAATAGATTTATTCGCCGATTTTATGAGTTATTCAACCTTATGCCGGTTGATTGTTTTAATGATCAAGAGCAGCAGCAGCAGGTTTTGGCGGTATTGCTGGAGATGTGATTTTACAATTCAGGCGAATGCCCGATAGTGTGAGAATTGTTGGCTGTTTATTATTTCAATAATGTATATCAATGGGCTTCGGGTGATGGAAATGGATTTAGTCGCGACCCGTAACCTCCAGCTGTTCATCCAAATGGCGGAATTACCTTGCTCGGCAATCACCTCGTGCATGGAATGGCACATAGGGCCGCAGCGAATTTTCCTTGAGTGGCGCAATGCGCGGCTATTACTGACCACGGGCGTGCAACATCGGCATTATCACCATGAGGACTTATTGCTGCTACAGGAATGTTGGCAACTCGAACGTTTTAATGGGGTTCCTCAGCGCATTTACTTATTGAAAATGGGCATGATGGTCAGTTGCTCCCCTCCGGCGTCATCGGGAGCCGAGTGTTGGTATCAGCTTTATCAGCAACAGTGCGCTTTACTCCGCCGCTTGCCAGGAGAATACCGATGAGAGAATCGGCCCTGACACGCGGCCTGATGATGATCGCGGCGCGGCAGGATGTTTTCTTAGCGATCATGTTGCTGGTGGCGATCTTTATGATGATCTTGCCACTGCCCACCGTCATGGTGGATGTGCTGATTGCTGTTAACCTCGCGTTCTCCGTTATCCTGCTGATGATCTCAATTTATCTGCGCGATCCGCTCGAATTCTCGGTTTTCCCGTCGCTGCTACTTATCACCACACTTTATCGGCTGGCACTGACCATCAGCACCACGCGGCTGGTGTTGCTCCAGCACGATGCCGGTGAAATTGTCGAGGCATTCGGTCAGTTTGTGGTTGGGGGCAATCTGGCGGTGGGGTTGATCATTTTTACCATTATCACCGTGGTGCAGTTTATCGTGATTACCAAAGGCTCGGAGCGCGTCGCCGAAGTGAGCGCCCGCTTTTCACTCGACGGCATGCCGGGCAAGCAAATGAGCATTGATGGTGATATGCGAGCCGGGGTGATTGACTCCGCCGAAGCTGGGCGCTTGCGCGAGCGGGTGCAAAAAGAAAGCCGCCTGTTTGGTGCCATGGACGGGGCGATGAAGTTTGTTAAAGGGGACGCCATTGCCGGAATTATTGTCATTCTGGTGAATATTATTGGCGGCATCACTATTGGGGTGCTGCAACATAATATGTCGGCGGAACAGGCGATGACCACTTATGCGGTGTTATCCGTCGGCGATGGTTTATGTGCTCAAATCCCGTCATTACTGATTTCTATCACCGCCGGGATTATTGTTACCCGCGTTCCCGGCAGTGATAAACAGAGCTTGGCCAAAGACTTAGCCGTGCAGGTGGGGCGTCAACCCGATGCTTTGTGGCTGGCGGCAGCCATTTTGACCGTTTTTGCTCTATTACCGGGTTTCCCTTTCCTGATTTTTATCACTTTAGCCGCGCTGGTCGCCACCCCAGCATTTTTACTGTATCGGAAAAAGCAGCAGAGTGCCGGGGCCAGTGCCAGCGGCAAGAATATGCTTTCGTCGGCTAACACCATGACGCCTGGCGCGGTGCCGCTGATGTTGTATTGCGCCCCCAATTTACATTATCCCCATTTGGGGCGGGACATTGATGGCCTGCGCTGGCGCTGGTTTGAGCATCTTGGTGTGCCATTGCCCGAGGTAGTTATCCGCAGTTCTCCGACATTGGCCGAAAATGAGCTGTCAATTCGGGTTTATCAGGAGCAAGTGCTGAAATTGATTTTACCTGCCGATGACTTATTACTGCTCCAGCCCAGTGCGGCACTGGCGACTCGCAGCCAAACTCTGGGCATGAAAATGGGCGCTTTTGAGTGGTTGGCCGCTGAACAAGGGGGGCATGCCAGCACTTTGGGTCTCCCTTATGCGCAAGGGCATCAGCGCATTATTCATTGCTTAACTCGGGTACTTGAACGGCATACCGCCGAGTTTATCGGCGTGCAGGAAACCCGTTATCTGATGGATGCCATGGAAGCGCGTTACGGCGAGTTAGTCAAAGAACTACAGCGCCAAATGCCGGTCGGAAAAGTAGCAGAAATACTGCAACGGCTGGTGGAGGAGGATGTTTCGATCCGCGATTTGCGCACTATTTTTGGCGCGCTGGTGGCGTGGGCGCCCAAAGAGAAAGACATCGTGATGCTGACCGAATATGTCCGTATCGCCTTACGTCGCCATGTGTGTGCCCGATTTAGCAAAAACCAAGCTTGGCTGCCGGTATTGCGGTTGGGGGAAGGGGCTGAAAACCTGATCCGCGAGTCTATCCGCCAGACCTCGGCGGGAACCTATTCTGCTCTGGGAGATAAACACTCGCGGCTAATTCTCGACAAAATAAAAAGCGCATTTGCTGAAAACCCAGATGCGGTGCTACTGACCACCATTGATGTGCGGCGTTTTCTGCGCAAAATTGTTGAGCGGGATATTTTTGCGCTGCCGGTGCTTTCCTGGCAGGAATTGGGCGATGAAATGAATATTAAGGTGGCAAGCACCATCGAGCTTATCGGAGATGAGCTTGATGAAACCGCCTGATATCGCACGATTAAGCACCCAGTTGCAGCAACAATTGCGCTTACCGCCTTGCCCGCCAAGCGGCATGGTGTCTTGCGGGCCGATCTTGGATGTCGGCCCAACACTGTTACGCGCCCATTTACCCGGTGTGGCGCTGGGGGAATTATGCCAAATCGCCTCACCGGATAGGTTGGCTGAAGTGGTCGCCATTGAGCAGCAAACGGCATTGTTATCCCCGTTTTCCTCTTCCGTTGGCTTGCGATGTGGTCAATGGATTTCTCCACTGGGGTATGCGCACCGTGTCAGAGTTGGGGATGATTTGGTCGGGCGGGTATTGGACGGTTTGGGGGAGCCGATGGACGGTGGCTCGCCCCTGAGCGGACATTGGTGTGAATTGGATTGCCCGCCGCCAGACCCACTCACTCGCCAACCCGTCCAGCAAATATTGACCACCGGTATTCGCGCCATTGACGGCGTATTGAGCTGTGGCGAAGGGCAGCGAATGGGGATTTTTGCCGCCGCCGGAGTAGGGAAAAGCAGCTTATTGAGCATGTTATGTGGCGGCTGTTCGGCGGATATTACCGTGTTGGCGCTGATTGGTGAACGCGGCCGAGAAGTGCGGGAATTCCTCGAGCAAGTGCTCACGCCCCAAACTCGCGCCCGCACTGTGGTGGTGGTGGCCACTTCCGATCGCCCCGCGCTGGAGCGGCTAAAAGGTCTTTATACCGCCACCACAGTAGCCGAATATTTCCGTGAGCGCGGGTTGAAAGTGCTGTTAATGGCCGATTCGCTCACCCGCTACGCCAGGGCGGCGCGTGAAATTGGCTTGGCGGCGGGGGAACACCCGGTGATGGGCAGTTTCCCCGCCAGTGTTTTTGCGGCCCTGCCGCGGTTACTTGAGCGGGCGGGTAATAGCGAGCGCGGCAGTATCACGGCTTTTTACACCGTGCTGGTCGAGGGCGATGACATGAATGAGCCGGTGGCCGATGAGGTGCGCTCGCTGTTGGACGGGCACCTTGTTTTATCGCGACAACTGGCGGGGGCCGGGCATTATCCGGCCATTGATATTGCCGCCAGTGTCAGCCGTATCATGCCGCAAATTGTCAGTGCGGAGCATCGGGCATTGGCACAAAAACTGCGCCATCTACAGGCCCGCTATCAGGAAATCGAATTGCTGGTGCGAGTGGGTGAATATCAGGAAGGGCAAGATTTACAAGCCGATGAGTCGCTACAGCGCTACCCGGCTATTTGTGCTTTCTTGCAACAGGAGAATGCATTATTCGCGCGCGAAACCGACACCGCCGGGCTTACTCACACCTTGGCGCAGCTCGCGCAAGCACTGGGTTAAGCCATCCCACATTAGCGATTTTTCTGCGCTTACTGGCATTGCGCCAACACCAAGAGCGCCGATTGCGTCGCCAATTAATAAGTTTGCAGCAAGAAGAGCAACAACAAGAACAGCAATTGGCGCACTTCCATCAAACACGCCAAGGGCTATGTCAGCAATTACAAATACTTGCTCAATGGCGCGGTACGCTGAACCCGACCGAAGCGCGGGATCAAAGAGCTTTGCAGCACCAAACCTATCAGGGGGAGCGGCGGCTGCAAAAATCACTCGCTGAGCTAGCGGCTCGACGGCTGCAACAGCAAGCCGCCATTACAGCACAACTGGCGCTATTACGGACTAATCAGCGCGAGCAGGAAAAATTACGGATGTTAATCAAAGATGAGTCGAATCGATGTTGAAGGTGCAATACCGCCCCTCAGTGAGGGACACTTTAGCGGCGAACCGTCGCAAAATTTAGGTAATGAGAGACAAAAACAGCAATTTTCCCGCTATCTCCCTCTGCGTTCATCTTCCATGCAGGATATGGCCTATGCAATGGCGAACTCGGGTCATGAAAATGTGATGCAGACGGACTACCGCATCGTCAGTGGGGCACTGGCTGGCACTCGGGTTCATGTCAGTCTGGCGGCTCATGGTTTGGTTATTGTGCTCAGTCACGGCAACTGGGGTTTGGCCGAGCGCCTACAGCGCCTGCAATCTCGCTGGCAACAACAACTGCATCAATTGGGCTTCCCTTGCGTGTTGGAGGTGACCCATGATGGCGATATTGTCGGCTGAATTACGCCATATCAGTGCTGTGATTGGGCGTGGGCGTCATTCCAGCGGTGTTTGCGCCACATTGGCGCAGGTCGAGGGCGAGGGTGTTTACCTGCCACTTCACTATGCTGGCAAGTCGTGCGGTTGCTGGCTATCACAGATTTGTTGGAACCACTGGCTAGCAGCTTCATTGGCTACCGATAATCCCCATTTACTGGCGACTGAATTGGTCAGTGCCATGGCTATTTGGGCTGTCAGCCCCTTGTCTGCTGTGCTGCCCGAGTTGGCGATTGATGCCCCCGCGCCAGTGGCGATGACACTTCTGCCCCAATGGGCGGTGGTGTTGGCTTTCGAGCTGGAAGGCCAGTCACTCAGTGGCGTGTTGTTTGACTGGCCTTTGGCGGCGTTAGCTGAAACTTTGTCCGACTGGCACCAAGAGCGGGTTACCGAGCATGACCTCCAGTGGCAGGCGGAGCTAGTGGTGGGGTGGAGCCGATTATCACTGCATCAATTGCAACAAATCAGGCCGGGGGATGGGGTGCGAATCAACTGTGCCGCTGAATGGGAACAAGGGAATTGTTGGTTATGGCAAAGGGAATTACCGCAGATTCACATCAAACTGGAAGATGGAAACAGAATGACCATTCAACAAGTTAATGACGATATTGACGCCCTGCTCGTGCTGGATATTGCCGCGCTGCCGAAAATGCCACAGGCGGTGCAACTTGAGCAATTACCGCAAATACTGGTCATGGAAATTGGCCGCCTGACATTGCCGCTGAGTGACATCAAACAGTTAGATGTCGGGCAAACATTGGTTTGCCAAACCCACCTTTATGGTGAAGTGAATATCCGGCTACAGGGGCAGCCCGTCGGTAGTGGCAGTTTGTTGTGTTGTGATGGGCAGATGGTGGTGCGTATCGATCAGTGGTTTATCCGGCACACTTGATGCCGCAGCGGTGTTAGCGGCGCTCATGCACCCGAATCACTGACCTGAGTCAGCTCATCGGGATTTATTCACTGGCTGCCTTGCTGCAACACCAATTGTTGTGGATAACAATCGGCACACTTGATGCCGCAGCGGTGTTAGCGGCGCTCATGCACCCGAATCACTGACCTGAGTCAGCTCATCGGGATTTATTCACTGGCTGCCTTGCTGCAACACCAATTGTTGTGGATAACAATCGGCACACTTGATGCCGCAGCGACGTTTATTCAGGCCATGACCTGATAGGGGATCGCGGTGAATCGATAAATACTAGGGGCATTCTTCTTCACCCAACAGGCCGATTTTTGCGGAATAGATTATGGAGTTGCTGAATTCGTCCTCTCAATTAATTGTCCTGCTTTTTATCCTGTCATTGCTCCCCTTGTTGATGGTGATGGGGACATCATTTCTTAAGCTATCAATTGTTTTTTCATTGCTGCGTAATGCCCTGGGTGTCCAACAGGTGCCGCCCAATATTGCTATTTATGGTCTGGCGCTGGTGTTAACCATTTTTATTATGGCCCCGGTCGGGTTGGATGTGCATGCTCGCCTCCAGGATGAGCCGCTGCCCAATGATATTGGTGCTTTGCTGCATCATATTGATGAGCGTGCGCTGGGGCCTTACCGCGATTTTTTACAACGGAATACTGATGCGGAACAGATCAATTTCTTCAATGATATTGTCCAAACTAAGTGGCCGGAACGCTATCGCGACACCATCAAATCCCATTCATTACTGATATTAATGCCCGCTTTTACTCTTAGTCAGTTGACCGAGGCATTCAAAATCGGCTTGCTGCTTTACCTGCCCTTTGTGGCGATTGATTTAATTGTCTCCAACATTTTGCTGGCCATGGGGATGATGATGGTTTCGCCCATTACCATTTCACTCCCATTCAAGTTATTGATTTTTATACTTATAGATGGTTGGGGGCTACTGCTAGGGCAGTTAGTAGGGTCTTACTTGTGAATTTCCATCAAAGGAAGCAGCAATGAGCACGGCCATTGTGGTTCATCTGGCGACTCAATTGTTATGGATAGTTTTATTACTCTCGATGCCGGTGGTGGTCGTGGCGTCAGTGGTTGGATTAGTGGTTAGCTTGTTACAGGCGTTAACCCAAATACAGGACCAAACATTACAATTCTTGATTAAATTACTGGCTGTATCAGCCACGTTATTGATTACCTATCATTGGATGGGATCGACATTGCTGAATTATACCCAGCAGACCTTTTTGCAGATAACCAGTATGCGGTCTTGATATGCATGATGCTCTACATTGGATAGGGGCTTTGGGGCTGGCGATGATGCGCCCTTACGGTATGTTGCTGATATTACCTCTGTTTACCGCCCGCAGTTTGGGCAGTAGTTTATTGCGTAATAGTGTGGTTTTTGCCATCGCCCTGCCAGTCACTCCGCTGTTTTTTACCACCACATTACTGCATCAGGGTAACCTCACTGGGTGGTTCTGGTTGTTATGCATCGAGCTAATGATTGGGGTGATGATTGGTTTTGTCGCCGCATTGCCTTTTTGGGCGATTGATATGGCGGGCTTCCTGATTGACACCTTACGCGGTGCCACCATGTCGACATTATTTAACCCCAGCATGGGGATGGAGTCCTCCATTTTTGGGGTGTTATTTACACAAATATTGACCGTCCTATTTCTGATTTCAGGCGGGTTTAATCTGGTGCTGTTAGCACTTTATGGCTCCTATGAAATCTTGCCTGCGGGCAGTGGGATTCAGCCCTCATCGGCCATGCTGCAATTTTTGCAAAGTGAATGGCGGCTGATGTATGAACTCTGTCTAAGCTTTGCCTTACCGGCGATGTTGGTAATGGTTTTAGCGGATTTATCTTTAGGATTAATCAATCGCTCATCTCAACAACTGAATGTATTCTTCCTGGCCATGCCGATCAAAAGTGCCTTAGCCCTGCTGTTGTTACTGATCAGTCTGCCTTATGCATTGCATCACTATTTGGTCGGCATTAATCAAACCGAACAAAAAATAAGCACACTTATCCCGCTGATAAAAGGGGATAATAATGAGCGGTGAAAGCAGTGAAAAGAATGAAAAGCCCACAGCTAAACGGCTGAGAGAAGCTCGGGAAAAAGGGCAGGTGATTAAAAGTGTCGAGATAACCTCGGGGATACAGTTGGTGGTGCTGGTGGCTTATTTTTTGCTGGTGGGCGACAGCTTGCTCGAGCAAATCGGCGCTCTTATTCGCAGTTCAATCAAACAATTACAGCAACCCTTCACTTTCGCACTGGCGCGTATTGGGGCAGAGTGCATGGCGGTGGTTATCCACATTATGGGGATATTGGGCGGGGCACTGATCTTAATGACGATAATGGCCGGTATGGCGCAGGTCGGGCCGTTATTAGCGACTAAGGCGGTGGCGTTCAAAGGCGAACACATCAATCCCATCAATAATGCTAAACAGCTTTTTTCATTGCGTAGCCTGTTTGAGTTGACCAAATCATTACTGAAAGTGGGGGTGTTAACCCTAATTTTCGGCTATTTATTAGCGCGATATGCCAGCTCTTTTGGTTATCTGGCCTATTGTGGCAGTCACTGCGCTATTCCAGTATTTGGCACATTAATGAGTTGGCTATTAGGTGCATTGATTGCCTGTTATGGCGTTTTTTCTCTGCTGGATTATAGTTTTCAACGCTATAACACCCTGAAACAACTGAAAATGTCTCATGAAGAGGTCAAGCGAGAATACAAAGACAGCGATGGGGATCCGCATATTAAGCAAAAACGGCGGCAGTTGCAGCAAGAGGTGCAAAGCGGCAGTTTTGCTAAAAATGTTCAGCGCTCCACGGCGGTGGTGCGTAATCCCACCCATTTTGCGGTGTGTCTATTTTATCACCCTGATGATGCCCCGCTTCCGGTCGTGATTGAAAAAGGTAAAGACGAACGAGCGGCATTGATTATCAAATTAGCGCAACAGCAAGGAATTCCTATTGTGGAAAATATTGCGCTGGCACGGGCATTGCACCGCGATGTGGTGTGTGGCGATACCATTCCCGAACCCTTATTTGAGCCGGTGGCGGCTATCTTGCGCTTGGCTTTGTCCCTGGATTATCAATCCTCGGATGAAGATGACCCACTTTGATTCGAAATACTTATCCCTTGCCCAATACTCCCCTTTGAGCAGGATAACTTCTGGTTAACATCTAATTTTCAATACGTCATATCTCCCTTAACCAAATAATTGGCTTATTATAGATAGGTCTATTTCCTCGTCACGGCATATGACCCTCATTTTGTCGGCGACAACACGTATTTTGGAGGTGTCAGTGTGAGCTGGCAGATGTTTAAATCTCAATATTTGGTGCGCTTCTGGGCCCCACTGCCGGCAGTAATCGCCGCAGGTATTTTATCGACTTATTACTTTGGTTTGACGGGCACTTTTTGGGCGGTGACAGGCGAATTCACGCGCTGGGGCGGCCATCTGATGCAACTGTTTGGCGCGCATCCGCAAGAGTGGGGTTATTTTAAAGTTATCGGATTGGAAGGGACGCCATTAGATCGCATCGACGGCATGATGATCATCGGCATGTTTGCCGGATGTATCGCCGCTGCACTGTGGGCTAACAATGTGAAATTGCGAAAGCCCCAGCATAATATTCGCATTGCTCAAGCGCTGGTGGGCGGCATTATCGCCGGTTTTGGTGCGCGCTTAGCAATGGGCTGTAATCTGGCGGCTTTCTTTACCGGCATTCCACAGTTTTCACTGCACGCCTGGTTCTTCGCGCTCGCGACGGCAGCAGGCTCCTATTTTGGTGCCAAATTCACTTTGTTGCCGCTGTTTCGTATTCCGGTGAAATTGCAAAAAATGACATCAGCCTCGCCGCTGACTCAGCATCCCGCCAGGGCTGCACGACGTTTTCGTCTCGGCATGGTGGTGTTTGTTCTGGCGTTGGGCTGGTCATTGATTGAGCTATTCCGCCACCCGAAACTGGGCATCGCCATGCTATGTGGCATTGGTTTTGGCTTGCTGATTGAACGGGCGCAGATTTGCTTTACCTCGGCATTCCGTGATCTGTGGATCACCGGGCGCACTCACATGGCGAAGGCGATTATTCTGGGGATGGCGGTCAGTGCTATTGGGATATTCAGTTATGTCCAACTGGGGGTTGCGCCCAAGATTTTGTGGGCAGGGCCAAATGCGGTGATCGGAGGGTTACTGTTTGGTTTTGGTATCGTGCTCGCCGGTGGTTGTGAAACGGGCTGGATGTATCGCGCGGTAGAAGGGCAAATTCACTATTGGTGGGTGGGGCTGGGGAATATTATTGGCGCGACTATTTTGGCGTATTATTGGGACGATTTTGCCCCAGCATTGGCAACCAATTATGACAAAGTTAACCTGCTGGAAACTTTCGGGCCGATCGGCGGATTGCTGGTGACTTACCTGATGTTAGCCATCGCGTTTGCCGCCATGCTGTGGTGGGAAAAACGCTTCTTCCGCCAACAGAAAGCTGCCGCATCCACTTTGGTTAAGGAGCCATCATGAGCCACTCTTCATCAGTTGATAATTTAGCCATTGATAGTTCAGCAATCCCAACCGCTATCGTGCCGGATTACCGGTTGGATATGGTGGGCGAACCCTGCCCATACCCGGCGGTCGCGACGCTCGAAGCTATGCCGCAACTGAAACCGGGTGAAATTCTGGAAGTGATCAGCGACTGCCCACAATCCATTAATAATATTCCGTTAGATGCCCGAAATTACGGCTATACAGTATTGGATATTCAGCAAGATGGCCCGACCATCCGCTATTTGATCCAGCGCTGAAGTGGGCGTAAGTAAAAACAGTGCGTTAGCTGCTTAATGGTTAGGGCGCAATCCGAAAGTATTTAGTCTCAGCCCGGCGAAATAAGTCATTCAGGGGCCATAAGTTTTATCGTATTGATATTGCTTATGGCCCACTCTCTATTAATTATCCGGTTAATTCGCGGTCGGTATGCTTTTGGTCGGCGCTGCCATTGCCAGAGACACCCCTGAGGCCCGCAGCCGTTTTAATATGCTGAATAACAACTCACTTTTGGTGTTACTGACCATTCGTGGGCTGGGGACTAAACCGGTGACACTGAGCACAATGCCATCTGGGCTTAACTGGCTAAATTTCACTGATGGGGCCGGGGTGTCGAGTATCGATTCGTGTTCTTCATACGCCTCTATCAACAGCGCTTGCGCCAGTTCAATATCTAAATCTAGCGGGAATGTCAGGGCAATGGTCACCACCCCTTGCGCATTAGCCATAGTCGCATTGCGGACATTCTGCGAAATCAATTGAGAGTTGGGCACGATAACCGTCGAGCGGTCACTGAGTTGGATTTCTGTGGCACGGACATTGATGCGCCGAATATCCCCCTCAACCCCACTAATACTGATTAAATCTCCCACTTTGACCGGCCGTTCGGTGAGCAGAATAATGCCGGAAATAAAGTTTTTCACAATCTCCTGCAAGCCAAAGCCGATACCGACTGATAATGCACTGACAATCCAGGCTAATTTATTCCACTGAATACCGAGCACCGATAAGGTCAGCAGTATCACCAGCACATAACCGATATTACTGAACAGGGTGATTGCCGAGGTTTTTATACCGGAATCCATTTGAGTTTTCGGCAGGAATTCAGTACTTAGCCAACGCCGTGCTGCTTTGAGCACATATAACCCAACCAGCAAACAAATAACCGCATTAAGCAAATTGGTTGGCACGATATTAAGTTTTTCCAACCCCTCGCCACCCAAGAGCTCCATAGTCTTTTGTAGCAGTGAAACCGGGGTTGTCGAGCCAAAAGTGCCATTAAACAGCGCGATAATAGCCAGTAATATCAGCGTCACTTTGCTGGTCGCTGATAATAATGTTGCCGCTTGCGCCAAATGGCGATCGTCAATATTGAGCGACTGCTTAATCGCTTTGCCGGCACTGCTGGTGGGGGAAAAGAGACTTTCTGCTAAATCGACACAAAGATGGGTCAGTAAATATAAACAGGCCAGCACCAGGCAAACCCATACCAGTTTGTAACTTAAAAATTTCGCCAGTGCGATATATCCCACCAACAATGACAATAATATGGCTACTGCAGTAATGCCGATGGCCAAGTGAATTAATCCGGCCAGAGTGGAATAAGCTTCCGGCTTTTCACCATTGACTATCAGCTGGCGGCGTATTCGGTTGGCGCGTAATGGGATAATCGCGGCAGTCAGCGCCATCAGCAGGGCCGAGATACCATTGCCAAAAATTGTCCCTGATACGCTGATATTGATCATGTTATTCATCTGATCAATAGCACCAAAAATCATGATGCAACTGGCTAATAACGGAGGAAACAGCTTGAGAGACGCGGCGACTTCATCGGCAATGGCGGGTAGCCGCCATGAGGGACGCTGATTGGATAAAAACGCGCGGCCAAGACCCGCGACCAACGCGGAGAAAAACATCAGTTGAACAAATGCCAGTGCAAAATTCATCACCAGCGGTGAGACATCCGGCGTGCGGGTGAATACCTGGGTGATACATTGCGCTATCGTGACGGTAATCAGCACCGTGTATAAAGTGGTGGCTGAGGCCATAAAACTGCGGCGTAGTGGGCCTTGGGGCAAGCACTTGGCACAAAACCAGGCCGTCAGTTTGTCGAGGAGCTTAAAGCCAAATGCGCCGATCAACAGGGTCAGCAACAGGTACATTACCGTGCCCGTGCGCCATTCCGGCTCCCAAGCAGCATGCCAGGCATCCGCCAGTTCTTGCACAAAACCTTTCAACCGCTGGTCATCGTCGGCATTGGGATTGACGATAGGCGCCCAGAATTTAGCCCCTAAGATGCTGCCGGAATTTAAGGCAATTTGTGATTTCAGCGCAGTTCGCCGTAACGCAACAATCTGTGCAGCCAAGTTCTCTGCGTTGACTTTGATGGCCTGAGCTTGATCATTCTGGCCCTCTAACTGGACTTTTCGGGTGTTTAGCGCACGGCGTTGTTGAGCGACTATCGGAGTTTCAGCCAGTGTTCCTGCGGCTGGCGGTGGGCCTAAAACATCCAACTGTGTTTGCAGTTGTTCCCGCTTGGGCTTCAAATCGGCTAGCAGAATGTCGACATCCTGAACCAGTGTCAATGCTGTTTCATTCAGCGTACTTAACTGATTGTCCGATGTACTGACTGACACACTCTGTTTGAGTTTATCTAACTGTTTTTGCAAGCTAATTAATTGAACTGATACCGCAGGTTTTACCGGTTCCTCACTGCCTTCCGTTGTAGTGTCTGATACTGTCGCCGCAAAGGTTATAGTTGAAGTCGCGATAAGTGACGCGCAAAAAAGTGTGAATAACAGACAGAGTAGGGGGTTATATCGATGTAAAACAAAGTACCCATTCTTTTTCATAAAACCGGTCAGCCCGAAAGTGAGTGTCACAATGAACCCATTTATTAATGCAGTGGTGCCTGCTTGACAGTTATTGTGACACACCTTGCGAGTTACTGAATAATCTTACTCCGATAATTACTCACCTAAACCAATCATTAAAGATAATAATTATCATTGTAATTAGCACTCTCATTTAATAAATTGTGCGCTGCATTTATGGATTCACGATATGTGGCGGCTAGGCAAGGGGTTCGCCAGGTGAAAATAGCAATGGAAGCTGATAAATAACCATCTATTTTATCTGGGGAAGATAACTATGTTTTCGGCTTTTATAATAAAGCGTTCTGCTATTTTATGTTCATTGGCTATTTTTATTCCATTAGCCGTTATTGCTGACGATACGATAGAAGTGACGGCTAAAGCAGGCCACGAAGCCGATTTACCCACCTTGGGTTACACCGCAAAAACCACTAAGGGGGCAACTAAAACCGATCAGCCGTTAATTCTTACCGCACAAACGGTATCTGTAGTTACCCGCCAACAAATGGATGATCAAAATGTTGCCACGCTGAACCAGGCGCTGAATTATACCCCAGGTGTTTTCACCGGTTTTTCCGGCGGCGCAACCCGCTATGACACTATTGCCTTGCGGGGTTTCCATGGCGGCGATGTGAATAATACCTTTCTCGATGGCCTGCGTTTACTCAGTGATGGCGGCAGTTTTAACGTGTTGCAGATTGACCCGTGGTTCCTTGAGCGTGTTGATGTTATCAAAGGCCCCTCTTCTGCATTATATGGTCAGAGCATTCCCGGCGGTGTGGTGATGATGACTTCTAAGCGCCCGCAGTTTACCTCGGAAGGTCATTTCCGCCTGACGGGCGGTAATAACAATACGCAAGTTGCGGCATTTGATTATACCGATGCAATATCCGAGCATTGGGCGTTTCGCCTGACCGGGATAACCCGCAACAGTGACACCATGTATGACCATCAGCGCGAAGAGCGCTATGCGATCGCGCCGTCATTATTGTGGCAGCCAGATGAAAATACTTCATTGTTACTGCGCGCCAATTTGCAAAAAGACCCTTCCGGTGGCTATCACAGTGCCGTGCCGGCGGATGGCAGCATTTATGGGCGGAAACTAAGCCGTGGTTTCTTTGATGGCGAAAGCAATCACAACGTGTTTAAGCGCTGGCAGCAAATCTATAGCACTGAATTTTCACATAAATTTGATAATGTTTGGTCTTTCCACCAAAACGCCAGCTATACCCATTCTAATTCTCAACTAGAGCAGGTTTATCAAGGGGGATGGAGTAAAGTTGACCCTAGCGTGATGAACCGCTATTACTCCGGTGAAGAGTCTTCACTCAATGCATTTGCGGTAGATAACCAACTGGCAGCGGATTTTGCCACTGCGGCAGTGGAACACAAGGTGATGCTGGGGCTGGATTTCCAGAAGTTCCGCAATAATCTGCGCAGTGACAGTGCTTATGCCACCACATTGAACCCTTACACCGGTGTTTCTGGCGGCAGTACCTTGTATCGTGATGACTTATTGACCACTCCCGGCATTAATTCATCCTATTTAAATCGCCGCTATGAACAGAGTGGGGTTTATCTGCAAGATGAAATGACGTTGGATAACTGGCATTTGAACTTATCTGGCCGTTATGACCGGATGAAAACAGAAAATATTGATAAGACTGCCAACAGTACCGATGAGCGCACGGATAATCACGCCAGCGGACGTGCTTCATTATTGTATGGTTTTGATAGTGGTATTTCGCCGTATGTGAGTTACAGCCAAGCGGTCACACCAAGTTTATTCCCAGATGCACAGCAAAAACTGTTGAAACCGATGACCAGCGAGCAGTATGAAGTGGGGATTAAATATCAGCCGCCGGGCAGCTCTTCACTCTATTCCGCCGCTTTATATGACCTGACCCAAAATGATGTGGCAAACCGCGCAGTACCGGCCGCTTATTATGTGCCAGCCGGTAAAGTGAATTCACAGGGGCTGGAGCTGGAGGCCAGAAGCCGGATTAATGATCGGCTAAGTGTGATTGCGGGCTATACCTATAACCGAGTGAAATTCAAAGATGCAATTGATGGTAATGATGGCAATACACCAGTATTAGCGCCGTCCAATATGGCATCACTGTGGGCGCAGTATGAAGCGGGTTATGGCATCAATGTGGGTGCGGGCATCCGTTACATTGGCAAGCAGTGGGCTGATGATGCCAATACCTTGCGCGTCCCTTCTTATACACTGGGTGACGCCTCGGTTCGTGCGGATTTAGGAACATGGGCAACTTCATTGAAAGGCGCATTTGTTCAATTGAATGTGAATAATATCGCAGACAAAAAATATGTCGCCGCCTGTTACAACACTTCTTATTGCTACTGGGGCGCAGAGCGTTCAGTACAAGCAACAGTGGGCTACGACTTCTAACAAGCTCAATATATTCATCATAAAGCCCGCAATTTCTGCGGGCTAATGATGACATTCTATTTTCTCAGCGCCAAAACGGGCGGCTGTAATCTCGCTTAATATCCTCTCGGCTCAGGCCAATATCTTTTAATTGATCGGAATTCAATCTCGCCATGAGATTGGCAGTTTTGCGCTGTTCATTCCATTGATGTACATATCTGTATGCTTTCAGCCATAACCGAATAAAAATATTAGGGCGGTTTTGGATGGCTCGTGCAGTTGACGAGCAGCATCCATCTGTTTGATCTTCAATTATATTATTCATTATCGACTCCCCGTCAGTAGGTGAGTCACTAGCATGAAACTTTGGCGCAAAACATTACAGATGCAAATAAGGACTATTATTTCCATACAGATATGCGATATATGAACTGAATGGTGTTATTTCGCGCCATCTGTACTGGCTGCTACTTATTTATCAGGTGAAACCAATGACTCGTTACCAACAACTGGCCGATATTTTGAGCCAACGGATTAAAGAAGGGCTCTATGTCGCCGGTGAGCGACTCCCCTCGGTCAGAATCTTGAGTGACGAGCATGGGGTGAGTATTAGCACCGTACAGCAGGCGTATCGGCAACTGGAAGAGTGTTTGCTGATTGAGGCGCGAACGAAGTCGGGTTATTTCGTGCGTTGCAGTTCAAATCTCCCTTCATTACCCGCGGTATGCACTCATGCACAGCGGCCAGTAGAAATATCGCAGTGGGGAAATCTGTTGGCGTTTCTCACCACTGGCGATCCAGAGAGCATTATCCATCTGGGGGCTGGCTCGCCAGATCTTTCTGGCCCTGGGCTTAAAATCCTCAGCCGCTTATTGAGCCGTGTTAGCCTCCATCAGAGTGAAGAAGTGCTGGATTACGATAATATTTATGGCACTCAGATTCTACGTGAGCAAATTGCACGTGTGATGCTGGACAGCGGCAATCATCAATCGGCTGAAAATATCATTATTACCTCGGGGTGCCACGGTGCGCTGGCCATTGCGTTAGGCGCGGTTTGCCAGCCCGGTGACATTGTGGCGGTAGATTCCCCTAGCTTTCATGGTGCCATGCAAACCTTGAAAGGGATGGGCATGAAAGTGATTGAAATCCCAACAGATCCGGTAGTCGGGATCAGTCTGGAGGCCCTGGAAATGGCTTTGGATCAATGGCCGATTAAGGCTATTCAGCTCACCCCGACTTGCAATAATCCACTGGGCTACAATATGCCCGATGAGCGCAAAAAAGCATTATTGATACTGGCCCAGCGCTATGACGTCGCGATTATTGAAGATGATGTGTATGGCGCACTGGCTTATCAATATCCACGGCCACCGACTATTGCTTCATTCGATGATGACGGGCGAGTATTGCTGTGCAGTTCCTTCTCAAAAACAGTGGCGCCGGGTTTGCGTATTGGCTGGATTGCTCCGGGCCGCTATTTAGATAAAGCGCTGCACATGAAATATATTTCCGCCGGACGGGTTGCCACATTACCGCAGTTGGCAATGGCTGAATTTATCAAACAAGGCCATTACATGCAGCATTTGCGCCGGATGCGCCGCCAATATCAACGTAATCGCGACATTATGACCAGTTGGGTGATGAAATATTTTCCGCCGAATACTTGTTTGAGCCGACCGCAAGGCAGCTTTATGTTGTGGGTTGAATTGCCGCATGGGTTTGATAGCTTGCGGCTTAATCGCTGCTTATTACCGCAAGGTGTGCAGGTTGCCGTCGGATTTATCAGTTCAGCCTCGGGGAAATACCGCAATTGTTTACGGCTGAGTTACAGCAAACCGATGACGGTAGAAATTGAACGCGCAGTGCAAAAAGTCGGCACGGCGATTTATGAACTACTGGCGGAGGAAGAGCCTAAGGTAGCTGAAAAGCAAAACCAGCCTTAGGCTGGCTATTACTGACGCAAATAAATCTGTGGCAGGGCGCTTTCCGGATGGCGTGAAATCCCCAAATCGGCTTGATACCAGCGGGTCAGCGTTTCGGCATTGAGGACTTCCTCTGGCGTGCCACTGGCAACAAGTTCGCCCTGCGCTAACAATAAAATACGATCGGCATAGAGTGCGGCCAGATTCAAATCATGCAGCACACAGCACACCGCCAAAGGTTCTTGGTGGGTGAGTTGGCGCAATAGGCGCAGGGTATGTTGTTGATGATACAGATCTAATGCGGAGGTGGGTTCGTCGAGGAACAACCAACGCGGGGCCGGTTCCGGTTGCCACAATTGCGCCAATACACGAGCAAGTTGTACCCGCTGTTGCTCACCACCGGACAGGGCACGGTAATCCCGCTGCGCCAGTGCCAGACAGTCTGTTTGTGCCATCACTTCTTGCAGCGCCTGGCGATGGTGTGCCGCCCCATAAGGTGCGCGGCCCATTTGAATGACTTCACTGACACTGAATGGAAAAGCCAAATCACTGTATTGGCGCATTACCGCTCGGGCGCGGGCCAATGCTTGGGGCTGCCAGCTATTGAGGTTTTTTCCCAGCAATTGGCACTGGCCCTCAGATGGCGCAAGGTAGCCGGTTAATAAGCGCAGCAGGGTAGATTTCCCCGCACCGTTTGGCCCGATAATCGCCACCATTTCACCGCTGGCAATATGTAGCGAAACATTATTAATCAGTTTTTGTCCCTGAACATGGTAAGAAAGCTGATTTGCTTCTAATAGCGCCGTATTAACCATCGCCATATCAACCAATGCGTTGCTCCCGCTGACGTAAAATCAGCCACAGAAAATAAGGGCCACCCAGTAGGCTGGTTATCAACCCGACCGGCATTTCAGCCGGTGCGACCAAAGTACGGGCCAGTGTATCGGCGGTGAGTAACAGGCAAGCCCCACCCAGTGCGGCTCCGGGAAGTAACCAGCGGTGATCTGCCCCGATGCGCATGCGGATAAGATGCGGCACCACCAACCCGATAAAGCCAATAACCCCACTGACGGCAACGGCGGCACCGATCAAAATGGCACTGAGTAACAACAGGCGCAGTTTGGCTTGTCGCACATTGACACCGAGGTAGTGCGCTTCTTCATCCCCTAGCTGCAACAGGTTCAACTGACGCGCCTGCAATAAACCCAGCACACAGGCGGGCAGAATCAATGATGTGGCCACCATCAATGTCGACCACTGCGCCTGACCCAAACTGCCCATGCTCCAAAGGGAAAACTGGCGTAATTGTTGGTCATCACTGATATAAGTCAGCACCCCGACCGCTGCACCACACAGCGCATTGATCGCGATACCGGCCAGTAGCAAACGCGATAAGTTGCCATGCCCCCAGCGGCTGAGAGTGAAAATAATGGCAGAAATGGCCAGACTGCCAATAAACGCGCCGACCATATGACTGTAAAGTGCTAATAGTGGCGGCAGGCTGAAAGGCATAACAATAATTAGCCCGACACACAGGGCCGCGCCGCTGCTGATACCTAATAGACCGGGGTCTGCCAGTGGATTGCGGAATAACCCTTGCATGATAGCGCCAGAAACCGCCAACGCGCAGCCGACCACCACCGCCAACAGTACACGGGGTAGGCGGATATTCAGCCAGATATGCCACATGGCATCATCTAGCGAGGCGTGCCACAGAGTGCGAAATGAGAGCGTTAATGCCCCCATATTGGCCGAGCCGAGCGCTAAAATAATTAGAATCATCAGCAAGATGCTTAACATCAGGCGCGGATGGATACGGCAATTCATTGCGCTTGTTCCATGCCTTTACGCAGTTGCGCCAGCACTTGTGGGGTTTCCAGTCCAAAGCCCAGTAATGCCATATCATCGACAACTAACAGGCGCTTATTTTTGCCCGCAGGTGTCAAGGCGATACCGGGCAGTTTCCAGATGTTTTCATTGCCGCCCAGCGCCCTTACGCCGTCACTGGTGACCAGCAATAAATCTGGAGCACTGGCGATAACGCCCTCTTGTGACAGCGGGCGATAGCGGCTGAAACCTTGCATAGCATTGTTACCACCGGCGGCTCGGATCATAGCATCCGCAGCAGTATTTTGGCCTGCTGCCATGGGCGTTAAGCCGCCATGGCTCATAATAAACAGTACCTTGACCGGTAGCGGCGTATTGCTCACGGCGGCCAAACGTTGCTGATAGTCTTTAATCAGTTTTTGCCCTTGTTCCGGCTGATGAAGCGCCGTGGCAACCGCGCTAATCTTTGCCGCGACACTTTCCGGCGTAATTTGGCCGGGGACGGTGACGACGTTAACACCACTCTCCGCGACCTGCTTCAGTGCCAGTGAGGGCTGCGCCAATTCGCTGACCAATAACATGGTCGGCTTCATCGCCAAAATTCCTTCGGCATTAAGCATGCGCATGTAACCGACATCAGGCAGCTTTTGCACTGCCTGAGGCTGTAGACTGGTACTGTCACGGGCCACTATCTCGCCACCCGCACCCAGTGCGTAGGCGATTTCTGTGACATCGCCGCCAATGGTGACGATACGTTCTGCAGCGAAAGATTTTAACGGCAGAAAACAGGCGCTCAGTGACAGAATGAAAGGGAGTGACAGTAGCCTTAGTCTCATGCGGCAATATCCTTATGATTTAGGCGAGAGATCTGCTCACGCCATTGGGTTTGTTCTGGTTGCCCTTCAGTACGCTGGCCGTAAAGCTGTGCAAGTTGGGTGCCATCTGCAGCAAATAGTTCCAAACTGGTGACAAAACCGTCTTTTGTTGGTTTGCGGGTAATCCAGCTTTCAGCAATGGTGTCTTCAATCAGATGCAGTGTGAAGCGCTTGTTGAAAACATTAATCCAATTTTGATGCGGAGTGACTTTCTCAATCATACCGGTGAAAATTTGTACACAACCACGATTACCCACGAAAATCATAATTTCGTTTTGTTCTTGTTGAGCAGTATTCAAAAGTTGTGTTAGTGAGCTGTTATCAACCCGATAAGCCAAGTCATCACCCACGGCGCGGAATGCTTGCTGGCGGGTCAGGTTATTGCGCTTGAGCAGTTGGAAAAACTGATGCACGTCAGTCATCGCGCGCCATTCGGCATCGACAGTCTCATCAGTGGCGGTGGGTTCAGTCACTTCAGGTGTGCTCAATGGCTCTAGCTGCAACTCTGGGTTTTCTGTGGTGATAAACTTCGCCAGTAGCGCTTCCCAAGCAGGAATGTCAGTCTGTTCAGTGACATACACTTTATGCAGAGCATCGCCTTGATGGTCAAAGAACTGAATACTGTGGCGCACACCATGACGAGTTTCTTCTGTCAGTGTGAATACACTAGCCCATTGATTGAGGAACAGACGCAAATCTAAATCACGCGGATTGAGGATCAAACCGGCGTGACCATTCAGATGTTGGTTTTCGTAACGGCCCATTTGTTCATGCACGGCATAGGTATTGCGGGTGATAGCTTTGACTTCACCTACCGCCTCCAATGCAGCCAGCAGCGTGCGAGCATCTGCTTTCAGCCGTTTGGCATCATGGCCGACACGGCTGTGGGTCAGTTCTGCTTCTGAAATATTCATTAGAGTGGCGAGATCGCGCGCATATTTGCCAAGATTATCGACTTTAGCCTGTAGATATTGCTCATATATTGAATTGCTCATAATGATTTCCTCATTCATTTTTTATATGCAGGTAATAGGTAGGAATGATAAACCGGTAATTCGCTAATTGAATTACCGGAAGTGTTATTTCAGACTAACTTTTTCAATCAATTACCACTGGTAGCTCACGAAGAACTTCGCGTTACGACCATCCTGCGGCACGCCTTGCGGTGCGTAATATTCTTTTTCAAATGCGTTACCCAGCACCACCGTGGTGGTCACGCCTTTAAATTGTTCCTGACCTTTATAGCTGACATAGAAATCATTAACGCCATAGCCGGGCTGGCGTTTGCCGGTGCTTAATGGCTGAGAGCGGTCAGCAAAGGTGGCAATCCAACCTACAGCAAAACCACTGTTAGCCACGGGAACATCTAGGGTGCTGGTGACCGTATCCGGGTTAATGGATTCGAGCCATTTATCGGTATTCTGGTTTTTACCTCGGGTGCGGTTATAGGCCAGATCCCAGTTAAACAAAGCGGTTTTGTAACTCATGGTGGCATCCCAGCCCCAGATTTTTGCTCTGTCGATATTGGCCGACGTGGTGGTCATGGCGGCCATATCCACCTTAGTATCGATGTAATCTTTCGCGTCGGTGTCGAAGTAACTGGCTTTGAATTGCAGGTCATCTTCGGCCATCAACAGGTCGCTAAAGCGCAGACCAAAACCATATTCTTGAGTTTCGTTGGTTTCTGGTTTCAGATTAGGGTTCGGTACCCAGAAGTTAGTGATGTATCTTCCGCCACCGATAGGAATGGAGAAGTGTTTCGAATCGTTGTACATCTCGCCCATAGTTGGAGCGCGGAAAGCCTGAGCATAGGAACCGAACAGCATCAGCCAGTCAGTTGGTGTCACGGTGAGCGCGCCGCGTGATGACCATTTATCGGCATCGACATCGGCGTAGCCTTCACTGCTACCGCGATAGTTGTCATAGCGGGTACCGGCCAAAATGGATACTGGCAGGTCACGCAGGGTGATTTCATCTTGCAGCCAGCCGGAGCCAAAGCGAATATCGGCTTGTGGGAAGCTTTCAGTCGCGCCACCCGGCGTTTGTTCTTGTTTGTAAGCTTCAGTGCCGTAAGTCAGCAAGTGTGAGGCGAAGCTATCGGTGAACAGGCGGGTGCGGTTTTCCAGCTTGCCACCTTCGGTGGTTTGTTTGCGCCCCTCTTCTGGCGTGCCCTGTGGCCGCGCATTGATTTCCACTTCGGAGTAGTAAACCTGCGCCGTGGCATTCAGCCATTCTTGATCAAGGGGCTTAATGTTGTATTTAAGCTGAGCATCTTTTTGAATTGTCGAGCGATTTGTCATGACGTTAGAGCTGGACGCCGCGCTGGTTTGCGGGTTTTTTGGCTCTATTGCATTGTTGTTGTAATAGCGCAGATTGGTACTCAATGACTGAGTCTGGTCAATGCGCCAGGTGCCTTTTGCCAGCACATTACTGATGGTTTCATCATTCGGTGCATTAAAACCATCACTCTGACGAATGTTGCCGATATCGCGAGTACCAAAGGAGAGAATACCATCGACATCATCGGTGCGACCATAGGCACTGGCACCCAGCCCGAAGCTGTGATCGCCAGTGGCGGCAGAGCTGTAAACTCGATAACCGGTATTTTGGCCCGTCTGCAAGAGATCTGCGGCATCGACAGTTTCATAAGAGATTACCCCGCCCAGTGCGCCGCTGCCATACAGCAAGGCGGATGGGCCACGCACCACTTCAATACGTTTTACCAGCGCCGGATCGAGGAAAGTGGAGTTCAGGTGGCCGGTATCAGTCCCTTGGCGAATACCATCAACCAAGGTAAGGACGCCTTGTTTGCCGTAGCCACGTAGTGTGACGTCTTGCCCGTTAACACGCCCGCTCCCCGTGACGGTCAGCCCCGGAATATTGCGCAGCATGTCTGCGGCGGAGGTGGCGGTTTCACTGGTTGGCGTGTTGGCTTCAATCACCGTCACCATCATCGGCGCTTCAAAACTGCTGCGCTCGTTACCGGTCGCGGTAACGACCATGGGATCGGCGGCATGTCTTTTGCTGTTGGTTTGAGTGGATGTAGGATCAGCAGCTTGAGCAGCAAAAGGCAGTGTGCAAGCGATTGCCAAACTGAGTGGGGACCAACGGAAACGGTCAGAAGTGAAACGAGGCATGTCGGCAATTCTCCATATTCTCTATGCAAAATAATATGCAAAAACAAATAGATAGCTTGCTGGCTGCCTTGATTAGAAAATCTGGGTGGCTTGCATTAATATCTTCAGCTTTCGGCGTCACAACACCGAGGAGCTTAGGTCTGTCGGTATGTTATTTAGTCAGAATCAGTTTTCCAGCCTTGGTCTGACGTAGCTGATAACATTCACCCTGATGGATAATAAAAGCGACACTGTGTTCTCCCAGCAGTTGCTCGCTGGTGATAGACAGCGGCTTACTGCCCGCGGGATGTATGGTCGTAGGCTCGTCGTTCCTTATAGGGGTTTTGTTCAACTGTTTATCCATATAACCATCATGGCAATGATAACCAATATCAATATGATAAGCATTATCAATCATATTGAATGTTACACCAAGACATATTTATTGTTAATTCATTTTTACTTTGCGAGCTAATCGTGGCCTGGCAGCTAATCAAGGTTCATAGCAGGTTGATTGGATAAGCAATAGTGGAGTCACCAACGACTCCACCACTTATTGATTACTGAAGGTTTTTATCTTTCAGGAATTTGAGACCAGATCGGCGATTTCAACGTTATTCAAATCAGAGAAGGGGAAATAGTTGCTCATCGGCAAGCGGTTTGACGGTTTCCGCCACCCTATGCTGAATGGGGGCGATGACAGTTATAAAATGCTTCCCACCCCAAGCCAGTTGTCAGCGTTACAACACGTTATTAAAAGGGATATCAAATGCAATGTCATAACTGTATTGAAATACTTAAACAATTAAAGCTCACTGCAATGGCATCAAGCTTTGATGAAGTGGTTATTGATAGTAATGTTCAGTCGGTGATTGGGGTAACGTTTGTCTATCAATAGCAGGTGCTTTTCGTCACCGTCATGAGTGACACAATCCCTTTTTCTGACCAGACAGAGACCGGACGTAGTTTGGCGGTGATGAAGCCCATCAAAGAAGTAAGCATGTTAGAGATACTATCTATATGCCAGTTTAGGGTCTGCAGGTACCGGCACCGTGTCCGGAGGATTAAGTGTGCCGTCAGGGGGGAATGTTCAGGCTGGATGGAAGAGGCTGAGTGGTGGTAACTGTGGCCAAGACGACCAGATATCTACCGGAACCCCAGAAAGCAAAAAACCAGCCCTTAGGCTGGTTTCTTTAAATAGTGGTGCCGGACTCGGAATCGCCCTTTGATATTATCTTCATGTAATATAACCATTTTATATAATTCGATTATTTTTGTGCCCACATTTGTACCCTCGCTAACTTTTGTGGCTTTTGCACAGGCTAGTATGGGAGAAAAGTTGTAGTAACCAAACAGCGATATGACTTGATGACAGTAGCATGTTAGGTGCAATACTTACACGCGAGTTGCCAGCATCTCTGGATAGTGCTTCGCCACAATATCATTCATATTATTCACTAAGTCTGATCGTTTAAAGACCAAGTGCGCTGATCCCTTCATGAAATATTTTATCGAAAAGTAATCGTCTTCATAAACTTTCGCTATATGCGGATTGGCACTGATATGCGCATAAAGCCGAGTTGTCACATCGCCACGGTTGTCAGGAATAGGTTTACTATCCAGCAGATAAAGCATTCGTTCCAAATCCGCCAACTGGTCTCGCCGGTAACCGTGGTTCAGGGTAAAGCCCCATTGGTTGCAACTGACTAGGTTGCTAATGATTATTTTTTTGCCAAATTGGCATGGACTGTTGGTTTTATAGTGCCAGGATAATCCTTTGAATAAATTGATAACCCCGCGTTCAAATACCTCGTCCTTCTGCTGGTGGAGTTGCTCAAAGGTACTGAGTATGTTGGCTTCGCTGATGGCAGGAATATTATCTCCCTCAAGGTTTCTGTACCACTGGTCACGAGCCTGAGCATCCATGAGGGAAAGCATGCCCGACTTTTTCATTAAATCCCTCCAGATACCGCGATCGAGATTGCAGGTTATCACTTTCATGGCTGTTTCTGCTTTCTCCATAAACCAGCAGCCAGTACGGAAGTCTTGCCGCATGGCCCAGTCCTTTGCAATTCCACCGCCAATGCTGTTGGTGATGGCTGAAATATCCTCAAGCTGGTGGATAAGCGCTTCAATCTGCACCAGCGCGGTGTTACGCACGGTGATGATACGTTCAATGCTGGTGGAGCAAATCACATCGGTGTGGCCGGTTAGAACCTGTGGCTCGTCGATAACTGTGCTGAGTGAAGTAGACATCGTAAGAACTCCATAAAAGCAAAACGCCAACTCTTGTTGTTGGCGTCGAGGAAGAGGGATGTTTTAGGTGCCAGTGTCTGCCGTTCAAGACAGTTCCTGATACACCGCGATATAGACATAACCGTGACTGCCCAGCGTATCGGCGTCACAGACAAATCCCCCGTGCCGGACCGTAAGGCACTGCTGACGACGAGGGTCAAGCTGACCGGACAGCAACTGCGACTCCAGTTTGGTTATCAGCGCTGGGAATGCCACATCAAGAGCCTGAGCGGCTTGAGGGGAAAAGGTGCCGACAATATTGGCTCTGTCACTCAGAAAGTGCAGGTGTGTTCCCTCCTGTACCAGTCGGGCTCCCAACCGCGGCGTAATATCACGTTTCAGGCCCCATGTTGGGGAAGTCGTAATGTGGTTATTCATGTTAACGGTCTCTGTGGAATAGGATTGAGGGATTCGGTTGGGTACAGCAACGTGGGCGGAAAATGAGCACGCCACAAGCCCGAAGCCTGGCGAGCCCGCACGATATCGCCTTTGCTTAACATCGGGTCTTGCGCCAGTGCGCTGAACCCGTTACGACCAATTCGCACTAATACATATTTATCAACCAATGCATTAATGGTATCGCCCACTGAAATCCCTTGTTCAATCTGTTGTGCAATCGCCTGTTCATCGTGATAGGGCGTATCGTTGAGGCTCAGGCCATAGTGGTGCTCCAGCAGAAAAGCGAGCAGTTGTTGATAAATAACAGGCACGGGCAATGCACCCTGCGCTGTGGGGCGTGGTTTCATGGAGATGTTCTCAATGTGGATAATGCGGGATTAAGTCAGGCGACGAGCGCTGTTACCGCGTCGTTGGGGGTAGTCTTGTATCACCAGTCGAATGTGGCGAAACCGGGCAACACATCGCCCATGGCATCAATATGTAGGTAGGTTAGCCCATGACGTTTCATCAATGAGGTGACCAGACAGCGGCAGGCTTTGGAGAGGCCCAACTGTCTGAGTCGCAATACCGGGTGGTTCCCGGCATTAAGTCGAATCAGATAGCCTGTGCCGGTAAAATGGATCCATTCGCCATCGCCGAATGCCACCTGACAATGGGATATCCGGTACAGCAGCGCATTGTCACCCTCGGTGATATGTGCGGTACTGCATTGCAGACCCCGAAGGGTCAGGATGTGGGTTTGTTGGATAGTCGTTAACATGGCAGCCACCCCAACTCGGCTAACGAAACCGGCTCGCTCTCACCGATAATCAGGTGGTCCAGTACGCGGATGTCGACCATGTTCAGCGCATTAACCAGTCGGGCAGTCAGTGTGCGGTCAGCCTGGCTCGGTGTGGGGTCTCCGGCCGGATGATTGTGGGCGATGACAACGGCAGCGCAGCGGTGGTGCAGTGCCCGAATAACGACTTCGCGGGGGTACACTGTGGTGGCATTAAAGGTGCCGACAGAAACGGTTTCACTGGCCATCAAGCGGTGGCGGTTGTCCAAAAATAGCACCATAAAACACTCCCGCCCTGAGGGCGAAGATGGAGTTGCAGCCAGGCTTTCACTGCCTCGGGTGAGGCCAAGGTGTAGGGCCGGTGTCGGAGTTGGGTTTCCAGTATCGCCAGTGCCTGGCTGATAATCTGTTGCTGGGCAAAAGGCAAGGTGGGGAGTGAAGCCCGCATAGGCTGATGTGGCATGGGGGAACTCCTGTTCATCAGTCAATCAAGTCAAAAATGGCCTGGCTTTCAGGGTGTTGTAAGGCATATTCGCGCAATCGGTAAAAGTGGTCGGTCATGGCCTCACTCTCGGTGTGGCAGGCATGGTGACTGTAAGCCATCAGGCAGGCGATGATACCGGCAGCTTCACGACTGACGGTGGCCCCATTGCCATTGAGTGCGTTAAACAATACATAGTCTTGCTCCGTGCCCGGCACCATAAATGCCCCGCCGTTGGGCAAGGTGTAGAAGTCCCAGAAGTCGCCGTGATAGTCTTCGCATAATAGGTCCAGCCAACGAAAAACCTGTGGTTCAATCAATACCCATTTAGGCACCTGACCAAAGTACTTTGACCAGAAATGGATGCGTTGCGCATCAGAAACCCGGGTGGCGATGAGTTCGTTTGTTTCGGTATTGCGGTGTTGGTTCATGGGGAAAATCCTTGTGTCATCATCGGTTAATAACAAAACAGGCCCCACCGGAAAACCGGAGGAACCTGTTTGTGGGGGGTGATAAAAGTGAGTAAGTGCTTACCGGGGGGAGGCGTTTAGGTACGATTAATTATCAGTCGTGTGCTGGCTGGGGATCGGTGAAAATCAGCTGCAGTTGGGGGCAGGATTGCGCGTAGCCATTGGCATCAAAACAGGCAGGTCAGTCACCGTCTGCGCACATTAACCGGCACCGGCTGACTTCATCGGGGCGGTAACCTCCATAAAACAAAAAACCGCTCTTCAGTGGGAGAGTAGCTCTGTAGTGAGAATGGGTGATGTTGGTTAATTTCCAATAACGGTATAAAAGCAGAATCCCTTGTATTAGGTCTCTGCTTTCTTATTACGGTGTATTTATAAATTTGAGTGCGATGTATTATAGGGAAGACAATCCGTAAGGAGGGAACTATTTAGGAAGGGCGGATTTATGATGGTGATTAATATTAATGTATTAATCACCCTGTATTGATGTATATATCAACAGTACAGACTGATGATAAACGTTAGTCCGCTAAGACTTGCTGTCAGTTATATGGTTGAGGCCGAAGAGGCTCAACTTTCTATCAAAGTAAGGAGTGTCAGAATATAGGTGACCACCCAGACCCAGAAATATACAGGCTTTTGTGTCAGGGCTTGGGCGCGTTTCCAGAGATAGACGGGAACAAACCAGGCGAGTTTCCCGTAGCCTGAGGTATCGATCCCTCCTTTTTTCAGATTACGTTCATCCCAGTAACTGAGCGCAATATTTAAAAGAAGAGTGATATACCAGAATTGGCCACTGAATAAGGTCTCCATAGCCGCATCTTCATCCCCCGTCGTCGCTCCTGCAATGAAAGCCTCCAACATAAAGCCTATCAGGGGAGCAAAGGCCAATATCCAGATGACAGTATTACTGACGTTGTGGCTCGGCAGCGCGGGGGGCGTTTTGCGCTGGCTCAGTGAGGCGGATAATACGGTGGTACTTAAGGGGATCCATTCATCCCACCCTTGCTGCCAGACTAATGTTGTCGCAACCAGCGTGCCATGGGCGATCAGTACGGCCATATCCGTTTCCATTATCGGACCATGGCGCTGCCCATTCTTTTCATAGAACCATTCTTTCATTTTTTATCCTTAATCAGTGAGGTAACAACAACACTCTGCCCGGCAAGGCTGAATAGCGTTACCGTATCAAAGTAAGGTTTTTTATTGCGTCATTTATTGCCTGATGTTGATATCTAGATATCAGTCATGTTCGAGGGGGACTCTATCGGCAGTATTACCGAAAACGTCGCCCATCAACGGCACTATTTTGGTTACGTAATACATTATTTATCTTGGGTTCAATTAATCGATCTCTACATAATACAGACGGCATATTTAATATAAACGCGCCTAAGAACAGGCGTGTTATTTCAATACCCAAGACATACACAATAACGCGCCGATCATTAATCTCATCCACTACGGCTCAACCAGCCAAAACAGTTTGGTACCCATAGAATTTGAGACTCCGCATCCCGGAGTGCATCTTATGAATAACATCACCTGGCTAGAATTGTGACTGATCGCTCCCCAATATGCCGTATTCCCCCGTCATTGCTCTCCGGTTGGTCATCGCCAAAAATTAGCCTCTGATGAGCGACAGGAAATAATAAAATAGCCAAAAACCCCTTTTTCATTTATTCGAGCCTTCAACCAGAAAGTCTGTAATGCATTATTTTTTGCTGAAGTATTCAGCCTGACGATGGATATAAACAAAGTGTATCGGCAGGGTTGCATAAAAGATAATCGATTCTACAGATCAATATCAGCAATATTGATCGGTTAAAACGATCATAATCGGCAAGGTGTCTCCCTGTTACAGAGACTGTTTCATCTGCTCCGCCATGACCCACAGTGCGCGGTTAAGTTTGATGTCACCATCGATACCACTGATGGCGCGGGTTCGGGCACGTTGTCCCCTGGTGCTCTTGCCCTGTAAGCCGCCTTTGGTCAGATTCTCCTGCACACGCTGGAATGTGGTCCAGAGGTCATCTTTTTTATCTTCCCAGCGACGGGGCATCAGGATTTGGGACTCCGTGACCGGATGGTGCTCCTCGCCGTAACGGTAGGTCAGTGCAGCATGGGCCAGTGCATACTGGTGCTCTGCTGACAGCGTTAATGCCTGCATGCTTTCACGACTTTCCTCTATTTTGTCAAATATCCCCAGTACGTCGTAGGCCCCTTCAATCACCTTTTCCACCACATCCCCTTTATGCGGTACGCGAATTTCGCCAAAACTCTGACCACAAACCAGACCGTTACTGCAAATTTCACGGAACATACCCGGCAGCATTTGATAGCTGCTGGAGCCATCGTGGCTGTTGAGCAGAACAATCTCTTGCACTTCTCTTTGGGTGATTTGCTCCGTTCGACGTAACCGTACCATATGCTTGGTATGCTCACGTTTATCCAGGTCGCGTACTCGAGTCTGGCAGGCAAAGAACGGCACAAATCCTTCTTCGCGCAATTTATCCAACAAGGTAATAGTGGGAATATAGGTATAGCGGGAACTGCGGGAGGCATGCTTGTCTTCGCCAAACACGCTGGGCACATAGTAGGCCAGTTCATCATGGGTCAGGGGGCGGTCGCGGCGAACAGAGTTCACCCGGCCAAAGCGGGACGCTAATCGTGTCATGATAATTTCCTTAATCAAATGGGTATAAAAAGCCACTTCATAGCGAAGTGGCTAAAATGTGATGAAGTGGATTCAGGTATGCAGGCTTTAAAATGGAGGTGTGTATAGGTCGTGCTGGGCCAAAGAGCATGCTTGGAGATATAAAATCAAAAGAAGAAAGACCAGAGTGACGATGCCATTGAAACAATGGCATCCCTTGCTGCCTTAACCGCTTTTATCACCAATTTTGGCAAGGTTATCTGTTCCACCGCCCGGTCAAAGGCGTGCTCCATCGTTTCACTAAAATCCTGTCGGGCCTTTTTTTCAATCGATTCAGATTTAAATGCAGGTCTGATTTGTGTGGTAAAACAGCTGGTGGCGGTGCGGGGTAAAGCATAGATAATATTTTCTATCATTGCTGAAAGGTTATAACCATAAACGGCTGATACTGCCTTAATAGCATGGCGTGGATATCCCATAGCGCCTTCAACCGCGCGTATTTTTAGCGCAATAGTATTTTTCTGTTCTGAGGACGGACAATTTTGAATACTGTCCCATTCTCTGCAGGGCTCAATTTTATCAACCTGATTCAAGACAAAAACAACGTTGTCTTGATATTCCGGGGCTGCGCATATGACATTCTGGTAAAAATGTTGATCGACAGAAAGCGCGCGGTCATCCGCTTTTATCACCCATATAATCAGATCTAGCTTGGGTAACCACTGTTCATAGAGGTCTTGATATTCTTTATCTCTGTCACTGCTCTCACCGACTCCAGGTAAGTCAATAATGGTCATCTGCCGGGAGCCGATACTGAGCCGGAAGGATTTTGCCTTCCGCGTGCAGGCATGCACATTGCTGGTGGGTGAGAGTGGTTGAGAGAATATTGCATTACAGAGACTCGACTTCCCTGCACCGGTTTTACCCATGATACCGATGACGGGCTCATAATTGATAATACCCTCAAGATGCTGAATAATTGTCTGTGCGATATCTGATGGCAGAATACTCAGGGGCGAGTAGAGTTTATTTAATACGTTTTTCTTTGTCATTATTTACCTTCATAAACATTTTTATGTGTAAAGGCGTAGTTCTACAATACGCCTTTGTTTGTTCATGTTGGTAATATAGACGTGAGATTTATTTGACCAGGGATTTAGATGTGTATTATCAGGTTTTATGTTTCTCAATTTTGCTAGCGTTATATTTCATCTTGTATTCTTGCTCCAGTAAGTCATTAATGAATACATCTAGTGTTTTACCACTGTCTTTCAACATGGTTTTTAGTCGTAAATCGGTTTCTTTTTTAAGGTAAAAATGTTTATTTACATTATTCTGTCCTTTCTTTTGGCGGTGACGGCGTTGCGAAAGCAATGCATTTATCTTTCTTTCCAGATTCTCTTTTTTATCTGGAGTGTTACAAATACAGTCAAAATATCCAATAATGGCTAAATAACGTTCCCCCTGATTAATCGGAATGAAGAGTTTATTGATACCATATTTTTCTTTACTGAGGTAATTCCAAATGTGAGTGCATTCCTCCTCACTCTTTTCATCTAGTAAAGATAGCGGTTTTTTCTGTTTAAATATATCGCCCCAATCATTTTTATAGCTATCCATGTAATTCTTTTTTCCATGTTCAGAAAGATTCAATCTATCGAAGTAATCAATTATTTTATTAAATCTTGAATTTTCATCCGGGTATGTATACAGGACTTTATTTTCTCTATACGGACTGAGACATTTATACCACATCCATAAACAAATACGCCTATCATTTTTTATCCAATCGAATTCACTTAATGGGAGAATATACTTTTTACATTCACAAAGCATTTCAGTAACGAAGAGATTCATTTTAAAAATATTGCAATTATAATGCCTCCTAATTTCTGTATTTACATAAATACATATTCTTTCTGGATTGTCATTTTTTTTCATATAACGACGTAAAATTATTTTACTTTCAATTAGGTATGCAATATAGAAATAACATTCTCGTAATTCAGATGAGTTAACTCCCTTGAACTTATCACTTTCATTGCCCATTTATTATATCCCTCATTCACATTGACGGTAATTACGCCGTAATTTTACCGTAAAATTGTAGGTTTTTTCTGTGCATATTGTCATGTTTTAAACATAAAATTCTCGTCATTTAGACGTAATGATGACCGACATACCGTGTATGTAACAGCCCGCATAAGCGACACACCTACGGAATAATACATGTGACTTATGCAAAAAAATGGATGATATGAAGTAGAACTGGATAACAATGTGTAAAAGAAATAAGGTTATTACTGATATTTTATAAAGAAGTCATCTAATTAAACCACTCCTCGTCAGAACATACAGTACCCACTTACCTGCATCATAGTCAGAGGGAGACGTTTATTCTCGCAGACTTATCCACTCAACTCCCATGTCATATCCATATTACAACAATTAAATGCCTCCCTTTTAATAAATACACTCAATCCTCTTATTATGAATTTCAATCTTACACTGGGATAAAAATGAAACGTAGCTCTGTAGTTAATCCTTTTTACGACATGGATGTGACCTTGCAGCGTAATATTAACAATCACCTTGATCAGCTTTTTAAAAATCATTCTAAGATTCTCATGCTTAGAGTGGATTTTGCCTACCGAAAAGATTCACATGAATTTAGTTGCCAAGATATACATGGCATCACCGCGGATATGGTTCAGTTACTCATTGAGATTAAAAACATAAAGGGTTTATCCGGTTACATCTGGGTTCTGGAACAAACCCAGACACATGGACTTCATATTCACGCTGCATTTTACCTTAACGGACAAATCAGAAGTAAAGTGTGGCCAACGTTCGCGGATATCAGCAATCGCTGGGAAGTAATAACTAGGGGGGAGGGGTACGCTCATCGATGTGAACCTAAAGAACATTATTTTATTAGAGGGGAGCAGATAATTGATTACAGAAATCACAAAGGTATTGCTGGTATGAAATATATTTTGAGTTATCTGGCGAAACAGAACCAAAAGGAAAATGGGAGAGTCTATGGGGTAAGCTCTCTACCAGAGAGAAGTGTGAGAGGAAGGCGGCGCCATTATTAATATCGGTGTGCTCTACACCTTAATTTTCGTTTGTAGATTACAATGATGTTCATTGTGGTATTTTATTTTACGACATCCCCAAACCTTATGACCGGAACCACGTCACTTCCGATGGGTTCCTTTACATAAGGTATTTTATAATGGATACATACTCATCTACATTACTGAATGACCAAATGGTCGATATGGTCTTTATCACTGAATTCACAGGCCTTACCGATAAATGGTTTTATAAACTGATAAAGGACGGGTTATTTCCAAAGCCGATTAAACTTGGCCGGAGCTCACGATGGTTGAAAAGTGAGGTGGAAGTCTGGCTCTTGAATAAAATAAAGGATTCCCGGAATAGCTAAATAAACGGACCTACTCTTTTCTTTTGTTATTACCTATTCGTTATCTATTCAGCCCTCATCATCTTCTTCCCTTTACTCATACTCGCCTGACTGATCTACTGCGTTAATATCCTCAGTTGTGTGTATGGCTCAAGGTGATAGCGTTATTGAGAGGAAGCCCTGTCCAAAAGGATATTACTGTGTATACCACCACATCGACAAAAGCGCTTAAAAAGGCCTGTCAGGCTGAATTTAATGCCTGTACAGGCTGGGACATGCATACCGGTCAACGACTGAGTGCGCATCGACGCTACCTTCAGATAAGCATGGTTTCCGTGTTGTCTGATGGCGTTGCAATGACTGACCTGATGCTTTTCCCCCGTATTCTCTTGCCAACCCTGACGACTCTCAAATCCCGGTCTTCAGACAGGCATAACCGTCGTGGCCGTACATCAACGAATATTGATGACTATCCCTTACTTAACAGAGCATGTCCGTATTTCAGCTTGTTGATGAATGAATGTGATCGTTTACGTTTTACTCGGTGTCATCGGTACCTTGAGCGTATTGCCAGAGCGGTAACCTGTCATCAATTACGTGAACAACTCGCATTGATGATTTTCTACTCGTTGGCGCAATATGGAACGATATCCACCTGGTTACACCTTTCCTCAAACAGATACTCAGAACTCCATGGCACGATCAATGACTGGTTTTTAACCCATCCAGCCGTCTCAAGGTTGACTGATGAATATCTCTTCTTTGCTTTCTATAACACTTGGACTGACTGTCCGTGACAGGCCAGACCACTGAATGACAGTGCCTTCTTATGTGACCTGTAGAGCCGCATATGCCGTTGTTGCGGTGTATCGATCGGTTAAACAGATCAATAAACGAAAATTGATCTGTATTACCAATTATCTTTCATTCCTCACTGTCGATACACTCGTTCGAAACCTTATTTTGAAAAAATAAGCTGTTTTAATTTATTAATAGTAATTTTAAATCAATATGATAGGTGCATTGCAATGCATCGGTGATGTTTCGTGCCTGGGGTGATATCTGTACCTGGCGCTTAGAACTTGAGGATGAAAGGAGAAGAGGCAGTGCCACTTGCAATGTGTATAACGCTGTCAAGCCTGGTAGGGATATTGGCAGCATATTTTGACCCACGTATTCAGGGATTTTTACATACATCAGGAGCGGTCCTGGCCTTTGTCCTGGTACCCGCGTTAGGTATTTTCATTGGCAATTTATTGCGGCTATGGTTAAGACCTGATGTGGTTTTGGGTACCACGCAACAGGTTATCGGTGCCCGTATTTTTTGGGCGATAGGTCCACAATTTATTGGCTGGATGGTCGGATTTATTGCCGCCTCCAATCTTGCAGGATTACCCGTATGAGAATAAGTACTCTGCTTATTAGTGCCTTGTTGTGCCTGCCCCTCACATCAGCCTATGCCAATAATTACTCTAATAAGGTGTATGCAAAAAATATCGGAATGCAAAACGGGCCAGAACCGATATCAAAAGTGTGTTTCTATGAAACACGTAATAAATACCAGTTTTCGGTATTGCTCAGAAACACAGTAACCTGTCCCCATATTGTGTTTTACAACATGAATACGGGGAATGTCACCACATCGTGATAAGGAAATAAAAATGAAGAAAAAAATAGTAGGGTGTATAGCGATGGTTTTTATGGGTGTAGGTAATACTTATGCGGCCCTCTGTCCAGAGGGCACAGTAGCACAACAGCAGGCTGTGCAGATATTTACCGATTTTAACGGTTCAGCCCCTGACCATATGAGTCCGATGAAAAAGGCAGCAGATATTGCAGACCCGGCTGAGAAAGGAAAAAAATTAAGCGTGGCTGAATTTACTGCTAGCCAGTTGTCAGCACAGAGCAGTGATAACTATCGCATTCGGCTGCTCTATGCAGCAACACCGTATGATTGTTTTTTATCAGGACAAGAGATAATCAATATGGGACAGGGAAAATAATCAATATAATAACTTACAGGCCAACTATCCGTTGGCCACATCGATAAATATTACCTTGATATTAAGGTTTGAGGAGGAATATCTGTAGTGAGTACTTAATCGAAAATGTTACTGGATATGGTCTCTGATTGAAATGAGGCCTCCAGTGCACTACGCAGTGGATGAAACACATCGTCATCATCTGGGAACTCGCCATATTCCTGCTAACACACGGCTAATTTATTGGTGCCCAGATAAATAGGAAGGAAGCGGTTGATATCGATTGCAAAATGGCGTCTAAATCGATCACGGTTTGGCATCCTGCCGATCACTCCGGGAATTAACTCTTTCTTGCACGGTCTCCATTGCTGATTTTTACGCCAATGGAGGCATCGATGCCCAAAAAGAGAAAAGCCAGGAGTCCCATGGAAACCTGTTTTAAGATCCTTCAGTTCAAGTTCGACAAGAAGCTGACCAACCGTTGCATCGGGCTGACGCTGAAAATCAGTTCATTAACTGTCTTTGAGGTTCTATCCCGCTTTAATGCAACGTCACTGCCATGGCCCTTACCTGAAGCGATATCACATGACGCCCTTGAAAAGTTGATATTCCCGGCAAAAAGCACGCTGCTGTCAGGGCGGGTGATGCCGGATCTGCTTCACTTCGACACCGAGATGGGAAAGTCCGGCGTGGCGCGGCAACTGCTGTGGATGGAGTACAAGGTTCAGGCCCGGGAGCTGGCAATGGGGTACTCCCACTTCTGCCGATGCTACGCTAGGGACATAGTAGGCTAACTCATCTTGGGTCAGGGGGCGGTCACGGCGAACCGAGTTCACCTGGCCAAAGCGGGAGGCTAAACGAGTCATAGAGATCCTTTGATAAATAATCTCGGTGGTTTATGACACAAAGATTGATGAGGTATATTAAATAGCACCATTGTTATTTTACTAAAGTAATATAGGTCTTAAAATAAAGTGAATTAACTTTATTTACTAATTTTATCATTTATAGAATAAATATATACATCCTTTTATATTAACTAATATTTAGAAAGTCTATTGTTTCGGCTGAGTCTGTGACTCTCATTACTTAATGTATTCTACTGGTTGTTTGATGTTTAATTAATAATGATTGGATATTACAATAATAATTCCATTTTCCATGAGGATTTAAATGTTGAAACAGCAGTGATATAGACATCTAATTGAATGTATAGTTTGAAAATTATCGTATTTGTAATGTCTTAATTTACTATTTATTGATAACTCTCAATGTTGATTTTGTTTCTAACAAATAAAGCTTTAATGAAAATTCAAATCGATCAACCATTTTAATTCATGAACAAGTTGAGGTTAAAAATGGTTCCATCATCCCCACAGGAAAGTATTAAAAGAGTTTTGGCCGCAGAATATGTAAGAATGTCTACGGAACATCAGAAGTACTCTCTTGATAATCAATCTGAATATATAAGAGAATATTCACTGAGAAATAATATCACGATCATTCATACTTATAATGATGCTGGTAAAAGTGGGCTGAACATCTCAGGAAGACCAGGATTAAAGGCATTACTCGATGATGTTATTAATAAGAAAATAACCATTTCAGCTATTCTTGTTTACGATGTAAGTCGATTTGGACGTTTCCAGGATGCGGATGAAGCTGGGCATTACTCACACTTACTTCGTAAAAATGGCGTGAAAATTATCTATTGTGCAGAGCCATTTTCAGAGGAGCATCCTGAAATGTTTATGCTCGGGTTGTCATTTTCGCGACATGGGGCAGCAAGTTATAGTCGAAACCTTTCTGAAAAAGTATTCCTGGGGCAGGTTAATTTAATTAAAAGAGGCTACCATCAAGGAGGAGTGGCGGGTTATGGGTTACGGCGCTTATTGATTGATGAGCACCATGTACCAAAAGGAATACTTGAATTCGGCCAGAGAAAAAGTATCCAGACTGATCGTATTATTCTCTCTCCAGGACCTTTGGAGGAGATTAACATTGTCAATAAAATATTCGATATGTTTAACCTTGAAGGGAAACCTGAAATTGTTATTGCTACAGAATTAAACCGAACTAACGTTTTTGCTGAAAATGGAAATAAATGGACCCGAGGGAAAATACACCAAATACTCACGAATGAAAAATATATCGGTAACAGTATCTATAACAAAACCTCGTTTAAACTGAAACAGCGACATGTCAATAACCCCGAAGATGAATGGGTAAGGTTCAATGGAGCATATGAACCTATCATCAGTATTGATAAATTTAATCTTGCGCAAGAAATTATAGCATCAAGGATGGTGATTTTTACTGATGATGAATTATTGGAGAAGCTGAGTATTCTTTTGATTAAAAGAGGGCGTTTGTCAGGGATTATAATAGACGAGGAGGAGTTGTTGCCATCAAGTAGTACTTATCGTTCCCGATTTGGTAGCTTGCTACGAGTATATAGCCTTATCGGATACAACCCAAGGCAGGACTATACCTATCTGGAAACCAATAAAGTTCTGAAGGGAGTTCATTCTTCTGTAATCGAGACTATTATTGAAAATATTTATAAATCTAATGGATGGGTTAGTGATTCGCCCACAGAAGGGATTTTAAATATCAATGATGAATTCACTTTATCTGTCAATCTTGCTCGGTGCCAGCGGTTATCAGGGAATAGCTTAAGATGGAAAATCAGGTTTAATCATTTGTCAGTTCCAGATATCAGTATTGCTATTCGTATGGATAGCTTAAATAAGTCCCCTATTGACTATTATATTTTCCCTTCAATTGATGAGGTTTATAACCATTTAAGTTTAAAAGAGAAAAATACATTCGGTCTCGAATTGTATAATTTTAATACACTTAATCCATTTTACCATTTAGTGAGAAGAACAACATTTATAGAGAAAATAAAACGATGACCACTGAAAAAGTAGAAATGATAGACATATGCAAAATCATGGTTAGTAATCCAAGAGACCGGGATGTGTTTACTCATAATGAAATAAAAGAAAACATTAACCAGATTGGCCTTAAACGGCCCATCACGGTGAGAAGGATGGTTCATGATCACTTTGAATATGCACTGATTTGCGGGCAAGGTCGACTGGAAGCGTATGAAGAGTATAAAGAAACCATGATCCCAGCAATAGTTAAAAATGTCGATGAAGAAACAGGACATTTAATGAGTCTGGCTGAAAATATAGCTCGTAGAAAACCGAGAGCAGGAGAGCTTCTTGGCTGTGTAAGACAATTAAAAATGCAGGGTCTGACAGATAAAGAAATCGGGTATCGGCTAGGTTATACAACCAGTTGGGTTCATGGTGTCATGAATCTCATTGAAAGAGGGGAAAAAAAACTGCTCATTGCATTTGAATCAGGTTATATCCCATTATATCTGGCCGTAGAAATATCAAGAGCGGACGATAATGAAACCCAAAAGTCACTTACTGAAGCTCTTCTCAACGGACAGATAAAAGGAAATCAAATAAACCGCATCAAACGTATTCTTGACAGACGAAAAGAAGGAAGCAAAGGTGCTATTAATAATACATATACAAATGGTCGTCCTCAGAAAAAGTTGAGTCCAGAAGAATTATCAAAAATATATCAGAAAAATGTCAATGAACATAAAGATATCCTTGTTAAATCTAACTACGTCAATGAAACCATACTGGCCGTCAAGGAGATATTCAAGCAATTAATAGAAGATGATGACTTCTGTTCAGTATTGCGGAATAACAATATCACCAATATGCCTGAGGCTCTGCTTGATAAAAATTTTAATAAGGATAAAAATTATGATTAAGCAATGTTTTAATCAGCAGTTTCAAACATTTACGATAGCAAGCCTTGTGCATTCTAAGTCACTGCCAATCAATGTGAAATCCAGTATAAAGTATAAGCAAATACTTACGTCAATATCAGAAATTGGTTTAATAGAACCAGTGATTATTTTTATCACAGATGATGACTCTAAGAAGATTTTAGATGGACATCTTCGTATTGAAGCATTGAAAGATCTCGATATTGAGTTTGTTCACTGCCTAATATCACCCGTTGAAGATACCTATTCTTATAACAAAAGAGTTAACCGATTAACCATCATCCAAGAACAAAAAATGCTTCAAAAAGCCATCGATTCAGGCGTATCAATAGAAAAGTTGAGTGCTGTTCTGGGGACATCATCAGTGACGCTCAATTCAAAGTTGAGGATATCTGATGGTATAGCCAAGGAGGTTATGGCACTTTTGGCGGAGAAAAGTGTTTCACAATCGATCTTTAGAATATTGCGAAAACTTAAACCTTACAAACAAATAGAAATGGTGACAACGATGATAAATATCAATAACTTCACCCAAAAATTCGCCTTGTCAATGCTTCATGCTATTGCTCCTGAGCATTTAATCAATAAAAGTAACAAGGAGTCAGATAATAAAGATATTGGAAAAACCCTTGCCAGACTAGAAAAGGAAATGGCAGCAATACAAATTGAAACCCAAAACATCCAAGATGAGTATGCTGAGAATAATCTAAAAATGGTCATTATAAGGTCACATATTATCAAACTACTCAGTAATAATGAAATACTGCACTGGTTGTATGATAACAAAAATGAATATCTTACTATTTTAAAGAAAGTGTCCGGAGTGGATAATTTAAATAATATTACAATGGTGGATTAACGCCATTGTGAACGATGACCTGTCTTTGTTCGGATCCACAGAACAGGTAAGTCCAATAATGTCGGTTCTCTCTCCTTGAAATATAAAAAAACCGTTGTCTCTAGAGAGGCAACGGTGAGAGGGACAATCAACTTAATATCTTGATATATAGAAGGACGTTGAGGTATCTGATTTACAGGCGATCAGCCAGATATGTTAGCGTGTAGCCTGCGTGACGGTCGTAATTTGTTGCATCGACACCACCAAGTACGTTCTCTCGTTTAGGAACCAGAATCATTGCCCATAGATATGTGCCGGTGCTGTCGCCTGGCTATCTCATGGACATACTGAGTACTGGAAGTTTTTTGCAGCAGTACGGCCTGAAAGGATGAGTGAAAACTAATGGCCTACAGGTAAAGAACTAAAAGGCCATCTGATGACACATTAATCAGCAATGCCCTGCTTTTGTTGTTGAATATCTTGTTCAATACCATCTCGTACATCTTGTGGGATTTTCAGTGCGTCACCTAATGCGGCAAGGTAGCTGCGCTCCATAAAATGGTCCACATCAATAACGGCACAACTGAGAAAATAGAGCTCCAGCGCTTCTTCTTCATTTTGTATTTCACGGGCCAGTAATTGAGGATCTAACGGTCTATCAATCGCTTGTTGCACCAGACGTTCGCCCTGTTCACCGATACCCGCTTCCTGCATGTTTTGTTCAATAATGCGTCGCTCTTTGGCATCAATGTGCCCATCACTTTTGGCAGCAAATACCAGTGCCATAACCAATCGCTGCACACGCTGGTCTACAGGTGCTGCTTGCTGACCATACTGTGAAGCATCTGGATGATTCTGACGGATCCTATCTTTATATTTATTCCATAACACGGTACTCAGTACCGCACCGCCACCGGCAAGTAACGCACTGCTACCGTATTTGCTCAACAATTTGCGTGATGATTTACTTCCAACCAGTAAGCCAGCAAGGCCGCCTAAGGCGCCGGGTACTAACATATTACTCAGGCTAGAACCGCCTTCGTTACTCTTTTTCGTTACCTGTCCAAGCATGGATTGTAATTGTTGTATCAAGTTATTCATAATCGCCATCAGATAGAGTGGAATAAATACTTCGAGCATAAAGCAACGAATGTCAAGATGTGTATGGGGAGGTAAAAAACAGGGTTCGATACACCAGCAGCGGCTTGTCAGCCAGTGCTGCAAACTGCTGTAACGCCGAGGTCATGTTTTCCTGCGCAATGCAGTTTATGCCGATGATCAGTACTTGTTGATTGCCGGGCAATCGCATCAGAACCTCCGTCAGGAGGGTACCCCTCCTACGGCCCGGCTTCCAGCATGGCGTGCGTGTCGGCACATCAGGTCATTGTGTGTTCAGGATAATCAGGGTTAATACCGGTTTTTATATCGCTCCTGACTGCGGTAACGATTACGGACTTCTCGCCGCCGCTCTTTTGGTGTTCCCTGTGATTTCAGTAAACACTGTTCACGTCGCCGAACAATCTGTTCCCATTCAGTATCATCAGGGCAGTGATCCATGACAGCAAGCCACTGTGTCGCAGCCCTGCGCCAGAATCCGGCCAGTTCTAAATCGGTCGCATTTTGTATTAACGTTTCAATACTCACTGCACTCTTTAATTCAGCCAACTGGCATCACTCCACGCTGGATTGTGTATCACTTCCCCTAAGTCCTAAAACTTGACAGTAAAAAAACCGATATTGGCTTTTTCTGCAGGAGAACGAAGCTCTTGCACATAAAAACACATCACTTACCTTGTCTGTGGCGAATGATAACTATACTGAGTTGATCAGATTAACTGATCAATATCGACTGATTGATCTGCATAATCGATTTCACAGACTCATTTTATGACCGTATTCTTACGGGGGCTAACACGGGGAAAGGTGAGCCCTGCACAGACAGGGCTATACTCAAACAGGATATTCTGTTTGTACTCATTACATGTTGGCGAATGTATTTCTCAACGTTAATGGGGGCTCATCCGTATCAATTTGCCACTCATCTCTCTTTGTGGATTCACTGTAATACACAATGACGTTGCCCATCGATAAGTCATTTTTACGTTATTAGAGGTTAATTGATTCACGGCAATAATAGATAAGTCTCTTGTTATCCTACCTGGTTCTAAAATACCCCGAATACACATCACATTTCTGGAAAAAATATTTGTAGGCATATTCCTACAATAAGCTCCATAAACTCTCAGTTTAGTTTTTATGATGTTTATTAATCCCTTTGTTCGTAGGGGGTTATCTTTCTGATGCAAGAAATGTCTTATACATCAGTGTTATGTTGCATTTTTTTTGAAATGCAAATATTTACTTTTTGTTACATTTAACTCATTGGTGTTAGATGGCTAACGTTTCTACACTGCGCGCACTGGTATTTAATTGATATGCTAATGCGTGTGAAAAATACCTGCCTGATACTGTTTCATGCCATCCGATGAATGGATAGGGATATCTACTAAAGTGTTTTTTTACTTTAATGCACACCGAGTTAATCAGTGGGCAGTGAATGCTGTGCCGGATAATGTAGATTATTTCTATTCATTTTCTCAGTGGTGGCTTTTTAAGTTTCCTTCCCCTAATAAGGAAAGTCGATGTCCTCTTCAAGCTTCCAAAATGAGATACCTAAAGCACGCATTAATATTAAATTAGACCTGCATACAGGCGGCGCTCAAAAGAAAATGGAGCTGCCTTTGAAGTTGTTGGTGATGGGTGATTACAGCAACGGCCAGGAACAACGCCCGCTGTCTGAACGTGAAAAACTCAATATCAACAAAAATAATTTCAACAGCGTGTTGGCCGAGTTCCAACCGAGCCTGAAATTAACGGTGCCTGATACGTTGGCAGGGGATAATACCGATACCGCCGTATCCCTGACCTTCCGCGACATGAAAGATTTCGAGCCGGAAAGTGTCGCCCGTCAAATTCCACAACTGCGTGCCTTGCTGGCAATGCGCAATCTGCTGCGTGATCTCAAGTCCAACTTACTGGACAACGCCACTTTCCGCCGTGAGCTGGAAAATATCCTCAAAGACGAGGCACTGAGCGATGAGCTGCGTGCTGAACTGGCGGCATTGGCCCCCAAAGACTGTTAATCGCCGGATTGGCTGCTTGTAGAAAGAAGAAAAGGAACATGCTGATGTCTGTACAGGAAAACAGTGCGCAGGGTACTGCGACGACCGTATTAGAAAAGAACAACCCTGTAGTCCAGGGGGTTTATGCCTCTTTGTTTGAAAAAATTAATCTGAGTCCAGTCTCCTCATTGACGGGTCTGGATGCTTTCCAGAATAACGATACCATGGCGGAAGCGACCACTGATGAGCGTGTCACCGCCGCGGTCAGTGTCTTTTTAGACCTGCTGAAGCAATCGTCGAAAAAAGTGGAAAAGCTGGATAAAACCCTGCTGGATGGCCACATTGCGGCGCTGGATGATCAAATCAGTCGCCAGTTGGATGCGGTGATGCATCACCCTGACTTCCAACGGGTGGAATCGACCTGGCGCGGCGTAAAATCCCTTATCGATCAAACCGATTTCCGTCAAAACGTCCGTATCGAACTGCTGGATATCAGTAAAGATCATCTGGTGCAGGATTTTGAAGACGCCCCTGAAATCGTGCAAAGCGGTCTCTACACCCAGACTTACATTCAGGAATACGACACCCCCGGTGGCGAGCCGATTGCCGCCGCTATCTCCAACTACGAGTTTGACCGTAGCCCGCAAGATATCGCGTTATTGCGCAATATCTCCAAGGTCGCGGCAGCAGCCCATATGCCGTTTATTGGCTCAGTGGGTCCAGAGTTCTTTGGTAAAGAGAACATGGAAGAAGTGGCCGCCATCAAAGATATCGGTAACTACTTTGACCGTGCCGAATACATCAAGTGGAAAGCCTTCCGCGACTCAGATGATTCCCGCTATATCGGCCTGACCATGCCGCGGGTGCTGGGGCGCTTGCCTTACGGTCCGGACACGGTGCCGGTACGCAGCTTTAACTACGTAGAGCAGGTGAAAGGGCCGGACCATGACCGTTATCTGTGGACCAACGCTTCGTTTGCCTTTGCCGCCAATATGGTGAAAAGCTTCATCAAAAACGGCTGGTGTGTGCAGATCCGTGGCCCGCAGGCCGGTGGCGCGGTGACCAACCTGCCTATTCACCTGTACGATTTGGGTACCGGTAATCAGGTCAAAATCCCGTCAGAAGTGATGATCCCGGAAACGCGCGAATTTGAGTTTGCCAATCTGGGCTTTATTCCGCTGTCGTACTACAAAAACCGTGATTACTCGTGCTTCTTCTCGGCCAACTCTGCCCAGAAGCCTGCGCTGTATGACACTGCTGATGCCACTGCCAACAGCCGTATTAATGCCCGCTTGCCATACATCTTCTTGCTGTCACGCATTGCTCATTACCTGAAGCTTATTCAGCGCGAGAACATCGGTACCACCAAAGACCGCCGTCTGTTGGAGCTGGAGCTGAATAACTGGATCCGTGGGTTGGTGACGGAAATGACTGATCCGGGTGATGACTTGCAGGCTTCCCATCCGCTGCGTGATGCAAAAGTCACGGTGGAAGATATCGAAGACAACCCCGGTTTCTTCCGCGTGAAGTTGTATGCCGTCCCGCACTTCCAGGTTGAAGGTATGGACGTGAATCTGTCATTGGTTTCCCAGATGCCGAAGGCGAAAGCCTGATTGTCATCATTTTTCAAACTGCAGCATTGTTGGCTATGCCCATTCACCCCACTCAATGACCGGGGTGAATGCCCTTGCCGTAATTTGAAATTCATCGGGCATGATTGTACGCAAGGAAGTACCCATGAAGATTGAACGTCCTCTGTGGACTCGCGGAGTTTTGATTTCCCCGCAGCAATTTCAACAACAGGCTTCTTGGGAGGCCTGGACCAATGAATGCATCGCACAAATGGGCGTCATGCATCCCTGGGGAGTCCTTCAGGCCACTTTTGCATTAGATGCATTGGCTCAAGGCCGCCTGAAAGCAGAACGTTTGCACCTTCGTTTTCAGGACGGTGTCCTGGTGGACACTGATTGTGCTGATGTGTTGCCCCCGACACTGACACTGGCCGCGAATCTGCCGCCGGAGGCCACCGAAGCCACGGTTATGCTGGCGATGCCACAACTGTATGCCAACGGGGGTAACTGCCTGCAACCCGATGAGCGGGGCGAACGGCCCGTGCGTCATCGTCAGGCTTGGCGCGATGTACAAAATCAGTATGGGGATGATAAAAAGCAGGTCGCGGTGATGTACCACCAACTGACCCTGCGGTTGGACAGTCAGGAAAACGGCGATTATCAGGTCTGTCCGGTGGCGCGTTTGCTGCGGGATGCGCAAGGTCGCTGGACACTGGATCCACGTTTTATCCCGCCTATGCTGAGCTTGCAGGCCAGTGCCTGGTGTGGCGAACAGCTGGAATTACTGATGGTGCAGCTTCGGGCGCGTTTACAGCGTCTGATGGGCATGCGCCGGGAAAGCAATGCACGAATGGCTGATTTTGCTGTCGCGGATGTGTCGCTGTTCTGGCTGCTCAACGCCCTTAACAGCGCTGAGCCGGTGCTGGGGAATTTTCAGCGTTATCCACAGATCCACCCAGAACGGCTGTATCAGGAACTGGCAAGACTGGCGGGCAGTTTGCTGACGTTTTCCCTTGAACACGAGGTGACAGCGATCCCAGCCTATCAGCATGAACACCTGACCCGCGTCTTTCCTCCCTTATTTGCTTTGCTGAATATTCTGCTGGAAGCCAGCCTCCCTTCACGGGTGGTGGCGATTGAGCTGGAGCATGAACCGCGTATCAATCAGTGGCGAGCGACCCTGCGTGATCCTCGCTTGCGTGAGGGGGCCGATTTCTATCTGTCGGTACGTTCCACTCTGTCTTCAGCGCAGTTACAAACCCAGTTCCCGCAGTTGTGTAAAGCCGGCGCGCCGGATGATGTCGGTAATGTGGTGAATGTTGCACTGAGCGGGATCCCGCTGCGTCCCCTGAGCCATGTCCCTGCCGCCATCCCCTTGCGCCTGGAAAATCAGTATTTCTCCCTTGATCTCAGCCACCCTGCTGCGAAGCAGATGATGGAGGCAGGGGCTTGTGTGTTCTATGTGCCTGGTACGCTGGGTGAGATCCAACTGGAATTGTTTGCGGTGTTGCGCGCATGAACCATCAAATAACTGAACACTCCCCTACGGGGAATATTGATGCATTACTACAGGATACCTGGCTGCAGGTGATCAGCCTGCGTCAGGGAATGGCCTGCTCCGAAGGTGAAGGGCAGGCATTTTGGCAACGCTGTGTTGCAGACATTGAACGTGTCCATCAGGCGCTGAAAGACGCCGGCCACAGCGAACAAAGTTGCCAGCACATCAGGTACGCACAATGTGCTCTGCTGGATGAAACTGTGAAAGGCCGCGGTGTACAGGATGATGCCTACTTTGTGTGGTGTCACTCGCCCTTGCAGGCGCATTTTTTCAACACTCTAGATGCCGGTAACCAGCTTTATGAGCAGATGCGCACCGTGTTGCGTGAGCCCGCACCAGATAGTGCAGTACTGACCTGTTTTCACCGGGTGTTGATGTTGGGGTTCCTCGGGGGATATCGCTCTATTGCGGTACCTGAACGGGAACAACTGGTCAGCCAACTGACCGCACGGGTACCGGCGTTCAGCTTTTCACCATCACGTGGGATCTTGGCAACTGCCTCATCCCGTAACCGTCTTGGGGTCTGGCTGCGTTACTGGCCAGTGCGACTGGGGTTGGCTGCGCTGATGGTCGCGCTGCTGTGGTGGGGTCTTGACCACTGGCTATCTGGTTTGTTACCGACACTGTTACCGGGGCCAATGTGATGAGTCCGCTGTGGCGATATGGGTTATGGCTATGGGCGGGTCTTCTGGCGGGCATATTGTGTCTGGCGTTCTTGCCTTTCTCCCCGTTAGTCGGCTGGCTTATGTTGTTGCCGGTTGCCCTTATTTGTCTGGTGGGGATAGGGCGGGCTAGACGTCAACCGAACAGGGCACTCTCTAAACCCCCGTTCTCCGGGCTACCCCCTGAAAACCACCGTTTACCGGTGGTGCTGGTCTGTGGTGATGGTCTGGCATCATTATTTGGCACCGAGAGGATGCTGCAGACGGCACAAGGCTGCTGGCTGCGAGTGGATGAGATAAACAGCCTACAACTGTTTACCCGACAGCTTCTGTGGCAGCGGCCTGAATGGGCCGCTCAGTTGGCGGTGATGGTGGTGGTGAACCCGCAGCAACGCAGCGATGAGCGCCTGCTGGCCACCGATCTGCAAGAGCTGCGCTGGCAACTGATGCAACTGCGTAGCGATAGCCGCCATCACATTCCCTTACTGGTGAGCAGCACGGTGGCCACTTCGGTTGCCAGTGATGTGGTTTGGCTGTCACAGCAGCAGACACCGCCGCTGACGCTCTGGTCAACCGTCTCGACGCCGGGATCTCTGGCCGACTGGCAACGCGCACAAAGCAGTGTAGTACAGGCGGAACGACTGAAACAGGCGGTGTTGTTCAGCAGCCATCATGGCTGGTTGAAGATGCAGGTGTTTTCAGTGTTGCAAGTGCGCAATGAGGATGTGGCGCCGGTCGCTGTGCAGCAGATTATTCAGCAGCAGGTTGCTGGTCTGCCAGATATAGAGCAAAGCTCCCTCTGGCAACATTGGCTAACCGCCCATACCTCGCTGACACAGGTGTCCGGTTGGCATCCACCGCCAGCGGCCGCACATGACGGATTACCTTTGCCGGATTTTGTCTTTTCAGCGCTTCCCCTTGGCAGTGGCGTGTCGTCACGTCGTCGGGTGCTGCGCCATGGTGTCACCTTACTGACGCTGGCGGTGATGGTGGCTTTGTGCAGCAGTGCCTGGCAAAACCGGCAACTGTTGCAGCGGGTGACCTTTGATATCCGCCATTACTACAGTGTTGCCATGACCGATCACGCCCCTAAAGCGCAGGCCGTTGCGGTATTACGGGCGGATGCGGCGGAACTTGATAACGGGTTCCGCAATGGTGAGCCACTGCGTCTGGGACTGGGTTTGTATCAAGGATGGCGTCTGCGACTGCCTTTACTGGCCGCAGTGAAAACTTATGTGCCACCACCGGCTGCGATAGGTAAAGAAACACCCACTACAGTCCGCCTTGATAGCCTGTCACTGTTTGATGTGGGCAAATTTCAACTCAAGCCCGGCAGCATCAAGATGCTGGTTGATGCATTGATGAATATCAGAGCCAAACCGGGCTGGTTGATTGTGGTCGCCGGGCATACCGACATTACCGGTGATGCACCGGCCAACCAAATTCTGTCGCTTAAGCGCGCCGAAGCATTACGCGATTGGATGCTGTCAACCAGCGACGTCTCGCCGACCTGCTTTGCGGTGCAAGGCTACGGGGCGACACGCCCGGTCGCGACTAACGATACGGCGGAAGGCCGTGCGGCCAACCGTCGGGTCGAAATCAGTCTGGTACCGCAGGCTGATGCCTGCCAGGTGCCAGAAACAGTAAACCGGTCGCAGGAACACGCGGCCTCACTCAGTAAGTAACAAGGAGTTTTACATGGCAATTCCAGTCTATCTGTGGCTGAAAGACGACGGCGGTGCGGACATCAAGGGTTCTGTTGATGTGCAAAGCCGTGAAGGCAGCATTGAGATTGTGGCACAGGACCATAACCTGTACATCCCAACCGATAACAATACCGGCAAGCTGACTGGCACCCGTATCCACACCCCATTCGTTTTCACCAAAGAAATCGATGCGTCTACCCCTTATCTGTACAAAGCGGTGACCACCGGTCAGACGCTGAAAACCGCCGAGTTCAAATGGTACCGTATTGATGACGCAGGCCAGGAAGTTGAATATTTCAACACCAAACTGGAAAACGTCAAAGTAGTCAAAGTCGCGCCGAAAATGCACGACGTCAAAGATCCGGCTAAAGAGAAGCACAATCACCTGGAACTGGTGGAATTGCGCTACGAAAAAATCACCTGGACCTTCAAAGACGGCAACATCATTCATTCCGATTCCTGGAACGAACGCGCTACGGCGTAATAACACCCAGCAGACGGTTCGCCGTCTGCTTTTTTTGTGTTTTTAGCTAAGCATCGGCTCATCGGTATTCCGCTAAACGCATTGATATTTTATCAGATGACCTTATGGGCCTTGGTTTATGGCTATGGGCGGTAGCGTGCCTGACAGGGTAAATGACACACAAGGAAGAGAATTTATGACAACGCATTCAGCACACTTATTACGTCGGTTAAATCCCTATTGCGCGCAGGCACTGGCCGGTGCTGCAACCCTGTGTCAGACCCGTGCCCATGCCGAGATAACCGTTGAACATTGGTTGTTGAAACTGCTGGAACAGGGTGAAGGCGATATCACGGTGATTGCCCGTCGTTATGAGTGGGACATGGACAGCCTGTGGCAGGGGTTGCTGGCCCATCTGGATACTTTGCCGCGCACGGTGCAGGGCAAACCTCAGTTGTCAGCCGCGTTACAGCAACTGATCAAAAGTGCCTGGCTGGATGCCTCGTTGCAGGAAAATGCTGATGCGGTGCGTTCCGCCCATCTGTTATCTGCTCTGATAAATTCGCCATCATTATTGGCCGCCGATGCCGCCTGGCCGTTGCTCAGCCTGAGTACCACCCAGTTACACCGCTTGCTACCGTTGTTGGATAGCCAATCCGATGAACGTCCTGAGGTGCAGCAGGCAGCGGCACTGGCAGACAGCCCGGTCAATCTGACCAATGAGGCAGCGACTACTACCTCTACCAGCGGCCAGCCGCAACTCAATGACGCCCTGCAAGCGGCGCTGGATAAATTTACCCTCGATGTTACTGCTAAAGCAAAAACCGGGCAGATTGACCCGATTTTTGGTCGCGACAGCGAGATCCGCCAGATGGTCGACATCCTGTCGCGCCGCCGTAAAAACAACCCGATTTTGGTGGGTGAACCGGGGGTCGGTAAAACCGCCTTGGTTGAAGGGCTGGCGCTGCGCATTGCCGAAGGTAACGTGCCGGATAGCCTGAAAACCGTCGGTGTGCGCACCCTGGACTTGGGCCTGTTGCAAGCCGGGGCGGGGGTCAAAGGCGAGTTCGAACAGCGGCTGAAAAATGTTATTGAAGCAGTGCAACAATCACCGACGCCAGTGCTGCTGTTTATCGACGAAGCCCACACCATCATCGGTGCCGGTAATCAGGCCGGTGGCGCAGATGCCGCCAACCTGCTGAAACCGGCACTGGCGCGTGGCGAGTTGCGCACCATCGCTGCCACCACCTGGTCGGAGTACAAACAGTATTTTGAGCGTGATGCCGCATTGGAACGCCGCTTCCAGATGGTGAAAGTTGACGAGCCGGACGACGCCAAAGCCAGCCTGATGCTGCGCGGCTTAAAGGGCCGCTACGCCCAGCACCACGGCGTGCATATTCTGGATTCTGCTATCACCGCGGCGGTTACCCTGTCGCGCCGCTTCCTGACCGGCCGCCAACTGCCAGACAAAGCGGTGGATCTGCTCGACACCGCCGGTGCCCGTGTCCGCATGAGTATCGACACCCAGCCGGCCGCGCTGATGGAAATTAACGCCGAACTGGCTGCATTGGCGATGGAGCAACAGGCCATCGAACAGGATTTGCTCCTGCTGCCGAGTATCGGTTCAACCCGCTTATCTGAGATTGACCAACGCCGCGCGGAACTGCTGGTTGGGCAGCAAACGCTTGAACAGCAATATGCAGCAGAGCAACGCCTCACCGCCCTGATTATCGACGCGCGTCAGGATATCGCCAACGCGGCACATCTGGCCAGGTTGCAGGAAGAGTTAAGTCAGATTCAGGGTAATGCGCCGCTGCTGTCGCTGGATGTTGATGTGCGCACGGTGGCAACGGTTATCGCCGATTGGACCGGCGTGCCGTTGAGCAGCCTGCTGAAAGACGAACAGACCGATTTATTGCAACTGGAAAACCACCTCGCGACCCGCGTGGTCGGTCAGGATGCGGCGCTGGTTGAGATGGCACAACGCCTGCGCGCCGCCAAAACCGGCCTGACGTCCGAAAATGGCCCGCTGGGGGTGTTCCTGCTGGTTGGCCCCAGTGGGGTGGGCAAAACCGAGACTGCGCTGGCACTGGCCGACACACTGTTCGGTGGTGAGAAATCGCTGATCACCATCAACATGTCTGAATATCAGGAGGCGCACACCGTTTCTCAGTTGAAAGGTTCGCCACCGGGCTATGTCGGTTACGGTCAGGGCGGCATTCTGACCGAGGCGGTGCGCAAGCGCCCGTACAGCGTGGTGCTGCTTGACGAAGTTGAGAAAGCGCACGCTGATGTCATTAACCTGTTCTATCAGGTATTTGACCGTGGCTTTATGCGCGACGGTGAAGGGCGCGAAATTGATTTTCGTAACACCGTGATCCTGATGACCGCCAATCTGGGCAGTGATCATCTGATGCAGTTACTGGATGAACAACCGGAAGCGCCGGATAGCACTTTGCATGAACTGCTGCGCCCGATCCTGCGCGATCACTTCCAGCCCGCGCTGCTGGCCCGCTTCCAGACCTTGATTTACCGCCCACTGGATGCCACCGCGTTGCGTACCATCGTCGAGATGAAACTGGCACAGGTCGCTAAACGCCTGAACAAACATTACGGCTTGCACTGCTCGATTGAAGAAAGCCTGTACGACACGCTAGTCGCCGCCTGCCTGCTGCCGGACACTGGCGCGCGCAACATCGATAGCCTGCTCAATCAGCAGATTTTACCGGTGCTGAGCCAACAACTGTTAAGCCGCATGAGTGAGCAACAGCGCACCACCTCGCTGGCCTTGGGCTGGGATGAAGCCGACGGCATTACCCTTGAATTTGAAGGAGGCGAAAAATGAATACCTCTCTCCCTGCTATTCGGTTTGACCATAGCCACCACAAACTGGTGGTCCGCGACAGCACGGCTCCCGCCGATGTGTTGGGTTTTGAAGGCCGCGAAAGCTTAAGTCAGCCGTTCTGTTACGACATTCAATTTACCAGCGCAGACAAGGCGATTGACCCGGCCACGATGCTGATGCAGGACGCGTCACTGACATTGGCGGCCCCGGTGGCCGAAGCCTTTGGCGTGACGGTTCAGCAGACCCAGCGGGTGATCCACGGCGTGGTGACCGGATTTAAACGCCTGTCTGCTTCAAAAGATGAATGCCGTTACGAACTGAGCCTGCAACCGCGTTTGGCTTTGTTGTCGCGCAGCCATCAGAACGGGATTTATCAGGACATGTCGGTGCCGCAGATTGTGGAAAAAATTCTGCGTGAGCGCCATGACATGCGCGGTCAGGATTTTGTCTTCACGCTGGCCCGTGAATATCCGCGCCGTGAGCAGGTGATGCAGTACGGCGAAGATGACCTGACCTTTATCAGCCGCCTGCTGGCGGAAGTGGGGATCTGGTTTCGTTTTACCGCTGACCCCAAGCTTAATATTGATGTGGTGGAGTTTTATGACGACCAGAGCTTTTACCCGACAGGTCTGACACTACAGGCGGTGCCGCCTTCGGGGATGCACGACAGCGGCGTGGAGTCGGTTTGGGACTTGTCCAGTGCTCATCAGGTGGTTGAAAAATCGGTCAGTACCGGCGATTACAACTACCGCACCGCGACTGCCGATATGATGGCCGGGGCAGACATCACTCGCGGTGATACCACCACCTACGGCGAAGCTTATCATTACGCCGATAACTACCTGACCGCAGGCAGCGAGGGGCGTGAGCCGGACAGTGAAAGTGGGGCATTTTATGCCCGCCTGCGCCATGAACGTTACCTCAATAATCAGGCACGTTTCGCCGGGGTGGCCAATGCGGCGACACTGGGGCCGGGTCAGGAACTGA
>NZ_CAMPQA010000018.1:0-74778 GCF_946902935.1 Yersinia sp. Marseille-Q5920
ATCGGGGCCAATATAAAATATCAGGCTGACAGCGGAGGCCATACTGGGACACGATAGCCCTGATTAACCGCTTCGACTAACAACCACTGCGGCAGCTCCGGCAACTCAATCAGCGGCCAACTTTCCACCGTAGGCCACGCCCGGTAGAGTGCGCGGGTGGCGGTTAACTCGGCGCGCTGTGCCGCGCTCATTGGGGCGTCGTCAATAGAGTAGTCACTAATTGTCATAGTATCCGTTGCTAAAATAAAGGCGTCACGATACCCCCGCGCCAGCTTTGATAACGCCTCATTTGAGGGGGACGAGGTTTGAATATCGACCCAGCATGGCCTGCCATCCTGTGCCGCTCTCATTTTCCCTATTGGCGCATCACCCATAAATATCATGGCGTCATCATCGGCAATAAGATAACCATCTTCCGGCCACGTACCCGCCGCCACATAAATACTTTCTAACGCCACAGGAATAAAAGCATTCTCTGACGGACTATAAATATAATTGCTCATTAATACCCCACTCCCCAGACTGTAATCGTCGAATTTGACTTCGTATAACTAGACGCTGCCTGAAATGAGGAGCGATCAATAATGCGAGCGGCTGAAAGCACCGGGCTGGTCGCCACGTAAATCACCGAACCTGTCATTGACTGCATAATTGAGAGACACGCAGTCGGAAATGGAATGGGCCAGGTGCCATCAATAACAAGAAGCGCGCCATCTGGGGAGGGGGAAATAGAAACCGTGCGCCACTGGATGAGAACGCTTCGTTGCACGCCAGCAATCAAGGCTGGCACTGAAATGTAACCAGAGGCCGCCGCCAAACCCGTCGCCGCCGGTAATTTTTCCGCGCCGCCTAAATTAAGGCTGGTCAGTGCCGCTTTTACAAAAGCCGTATTCGCGAGCTGTTGCGTGTTATCCCCTGTGGTGGGGGTTGGGGCTGTGGGTTTCCCTGTCAGTATCGGACTTTTTTTCGGTGCATACTGTGAATGTGGATCATCTGCAAGTAGATGTTTTTTCATCAGGTCATCAGCATAATCCCTGACCTCAATCACTTTATCATCAACGTACTTACGCGTTGCCAATACCACCGACGGGTCGATTTTTAACGTGACAGCGGCAGTGCTGCTAACAATTAAAATTACCCGAATGGTTTGTGTACGGCCGCTACCCTCTTGCATCAGTGGCTTATAGGTTTCGGCGCAGTTGGCAATGGCAATCAAATCACCGTCTTTATCCAGCAAGCCTATTTCCCTAATCCACCACCCGCCCTCGGCCTCCGGGATAACCTGCTCCGCAATAATCTGACTGGTGTTAATTGGGTCAACAGACAGGGTATTAAGAGCGGCGCGGCGCTGTTCATTCACCAGTTGGGTTTGTGCCGGGTTAGGGGTTGGCAGTGTTCCGCCGCCATCCCCGACCGCCATGTGGGTAATCTCTAAGCGGGTGCCGAGCGCGGTGGCGTTCGCCAGCTTGGCCGCGCCGATGTTGGTCAGTAAAGCAAAGAATCTCGCTGTCATGGGTTCACTCTCAGGTCATCAATAATATGGACGGCGGCGCTGGCGTAATCCTCGCCGGTCACGGTTATGGTTTCAGGTAAATAGGGGTAAATGGTCAGCTCATCACCGCTGTAACTGGCAGCGGCCACAAACAGCGGGCCACTACTGTCGAGATTGATAGACAGGCCGACTAAATGACGGCTGCATGGCTTGGCGTCGTCTATCAGCCGCTCCAGCTCTTGATACATTTCTTCGGTAATGCCGGTTTCTAGCACCCCAACATCAAGGCGAAAGGTGCCGGGGGTTTCGTTGGTCTTCCACCACTCAATCACCTTGATGAGATAACCCAGCGGCTCAACTACCCGACGAATTGCACCGATGGTGCCTTTGTGTTTGTGGACATACTGCGAGGACTTCACCACCGCACGTTTGGTGGCTTCCGGCCAGTTCTCATCCCAGCGATCCACCGACCACGCCCATGCCAGATAAGGCAGCAGGGATAACGGGCAGGTATCGGCGTTCCACAGCTGGCGAATGGGAACCGGGGTGTTTTCCAGTTCGGCACAGGCGCGCGCGGCGGCCACTTCCAGCGCAGAAGAACCGACGGGCAATAAGCGGTCAGTCATCCGTACCTCCGACAGTGATGGTGCTGCCGGTGCAATACGCGGCTTGGGTTTTATCCAGCACCACGTCGGCCAATGGGGCATTAATCACCACCCGCTGGACGCCCTCAACATGCAGCGCGGCATACAGTGCTGACAGGCGAATGTCGCGACCGAGGCGGCGTTGTGTGGTGACAAAGGCGGTCAGTTTTTTCTCGGCGGCTACGCGCACCGGTTCCGCTTCTGGCCCCGGATGAAGATAGAGCACCGCGTCAATTTCATAATCTTCAATCCGGGCGGATTGCACCGTCACGCGGTCAGCCACTGGCCGCGTGTTCTCATCATTCAGCGCGGCTTCCACCACCGCCAGCAGTTCGGCCGAGGCTTCGCCATTACCTTCGCGCGATAACACCGTGACCGTGACACAGGCGGGTGTCGGGCTGATTGCCGAGGCATCGGCCACCCGCCCGTCGGCACTTTTGGCGTGATATTCATAAGCACCCGTTGGCCCGGCGACGCTCAAGCCCTCAAAGGCTTGCGGGATACGCACCCGGAAATCGCTGTCAGATTCCATCACCGCCTCAATGGGTGGAATGGCGGTTGAGTCGGCCGGGGTAATCACCAGCCGCTCAACGTTGTTATTTGCGCCGAGCTGGTCTAAATCGCTACCGACGGCATAGGCCACCATCACCGCGCGGGCCGCATCATTGACGCGCTGGCGTAATATCACTTCGCGGTAGGCGTTTTCCTGTAGCAACTTGACCAGCGGCTCAGATTCCAGCGACAACGTGCGGGCCACGGCGGCGCGCTGTTCTTCCGGGTAAAGAGATATCAGCGTGGCTTGGCGCTCGGCCAACAGGGTTTCATAATCCAGTTCTTCCACCACAAGCGGTGGCGGTAACAGGCTCAGGTCAATGGTTGCCATAGGGTTAGCTCACAGGGATGGTTAAAGAGAGAGGGGCCGCGCTGCCGGTGCGAGTGCCGGTAATATCGACCACCATTTTTCCATCTATGGTGGTTTCAAAGGTGATGCCAGTCAGCTTGACCCTCGGCTCCCAGCGCAAAATGGCACTGTAACTGGCGGCCATGATTTGCAGGCGCAGGGCTGGATTTTGCGGCTGGTCAATCAGCTCCGATAGCAGCGAACCATAGGCGCGACGCATCACACGTGACCCCACCGGGGTAATCAGAATGTCTGCAATTGACTGGCTGATATGGTCAGAGTCGGTAATGGTTTGCCCGGCGTTGCGGTTCATGCCGAGATAGGTGGCAGTGGTCATTTAATCCCCTCCGTATAGCTGCCACCGCGCTGCACGCCGCCGTGGTCATGGTCATCAACCACCACACCATTGGATGAGAACTTGCCGCCAGAATGTTCAATGTTGCCGCTCATCTTGCCGCCACTTTTCACGTTTAAGGTGGCAGTGGTCAGGTTGTGGGTGCATTCAACTTTTGGCGTGTCTAAAAGAATTTTGACCGAGGCGGCACAGGTGATAGTGGGGGCGGTAACATTCACCGATTCACTGGCATTGATAACCGCCGTTTTGACGCCATCAGCCCGCAATTCGCCGCTATCAGGTTCATAGTGCAGCGTTGCACCGTCAGGAAAGGTGATATACAGGCCATTGGCCGAGGCAGACGGCGGCGGGAAATCATCAGAGAAAATGCCCGGCAGCACAAATGCGGTATCCAGTTCGCCGCCGAGGGACAATATCAACACCTGCTCACCCTCGGACGGTGCCCACCATGATCGCGACTGACCGGCGCGCAGCGTCAGCCAGTTTAACCAGCCGGTAGTATTGTCTCCCGTTGCTACACGGCACAGGGCTTGGTCGAGATCGACCTCGGCCACCGTACCAATGCGGATAAGGTTGCGCAGCAGGCGCAGAATTTCAGTTATTTGGGTTTGTGTGTTCATGGGGAAAGAATGTGTTTTTGACAGATAAAATCCAACTAAAAGCAGTTGTATGGTGCTTGAAACAACAACGTAGCTAATCGGTACAGAAATTAATAACTTACTGATATAGTTGAGGACAATCTTAACTGGACGAGATAATTTAAATGGGAAAGACTAAAAAAAGGCACTCCTTTATGATATCAATCAAAATGGATAGTAATTCAAAAGGTGTTTCTTATGCTAAAAAAATACCATATATGAATTCAAAATCTTATTTTGATGCGCTTTCAATAAAGGATGGTGAAATTTTAATAAAAGGTGATAGGTCGGCCAGACCCAACTTTGATGAAATATTTTATAATCATGTAAGTATTTTATATACGCAAATGATAAAATCAATCTTGGCATATTACTGTTTGTCTGGTGCTATATGTAAAATTAATGAAATTAACTTCTATGATGACAGTCAACAATTAGTCAAATCAATCGAAATGGCTGAAATCAATAATGTGAATTTGCCTGGTCGTGACTTCACTGCATTAAAAGAGATTGATTTTAATAAAATGGATGTAATCTTTGATGATAATAAAAAGGGGAAGGTGTTTTTTATATCGCTCAGCTACTTTATCAGGTCCTTTTGCATGAGTGATTCTAGTGAGTCTTTTGAAAAGTTATGGAAATCATTTAACGCAGTTTATAAAGAAATATCAGGTGAGGAACGTGATAATGATTGCCACAGATATCTTCGAAAAGACATGGTGAATTCTCCACAGAAATACCCATTAATAGCGCAAGCAGTCACTAATTTAACTTCTCAAGAAATAAGAGCTAATACTCGATGGAATAAAATGATCCTTAATGACTTTAACACTAAGGAAAAAACAAAAGCATTTAAGTGTTTTATTCTTAGGAATGATGACTTTAGATTGATGGAAATATGTAAGGAATCATTACCTGTTAGAGCTGACTTCCTAAAGTCTAACGGACTATATGAAGTAACAAACAATCATATTGAAGATAAAATTAAAAATAAAATAGTGAATGATATGCATGTTGCAGCTACGTTATGCATCAAGTACATGTATTATGCGAGGAATAAATTAGCACATGGAGAACAAATTGACTCGGGATTTAGATTGAAGTGTATAAATAAACAAGAGGAGTCAATGAGTTGGTGCGCCTCACTATTAATGATGTTGGTTATAGATATATATAATTCAAATGATTTATAGTAAATATAATGCATAATTATGGAGGTGAACTCTATTCACCTCCAACTAAAAGTTATTTTGTAAGCTTTTTTCTATAAGTGTTTCGATCATTTTCTTATTCTCTGATGTAAATCCGAGCAACGGCCTTTCATCATACTGCACATCTTTGCTGTGCTCGTTCGGACGGTCACGCAGGCCAAAATGGTGCACTGCCGCCATTCGTTCCACGCGCCCGGCAAACTCGACCACCGCCTCATTTGGGCTACTGTTGGCTTTCATATAGCGGGCGGTGCGCAACTTGGCGAACATTTCCCGCTTAATCCGGCCTTTTGGCTTACGCAATGGTTGAGATTTACGCGCGGCATACGGGGTGCCGTCGGGCGCTTGCTGGCGTTTAATGCGTTGCTGTTGACTGGCCCGCAGGCGTTTGGCAACTGTCACCGCCAGCGCTTTGCGGGCTTTGGGTGTCAGACTGGCAATCAGCCCGGCCAATGCGTCATCAAAGGGTTTCAGCTCATTCATTTGACTGTTTCACCGTTAAAGTAGATTGCTGTTGGCCGTGTTGGCGTACCCGGCCACGCCGGTTCCAGCGCATGGTTAACATGCAGTGCACCGTCTACCTCTTTCACAATGGCCCGCTCGGTCAATTGCAAGTCGATACGGATATCACTCAGCACATCGCTCATCACATCAACCTTATGAATAAAGCCGGTGCGGCGTTTTTCTTCTGTTGCCATGATGTCCGGTTGATGTTCCCGCAGCCATGCCAGTATCGGCACAAAGAGATAATCAACATCACTGGGAAAATCCTCAATAAATAGCGTGAGCTGATATTGATTTTCAAAAGAGAGCGACGGGGCCAGCGTCGAGACAATGCGCCCGCCATCAACAAACATTTTCAGCCGCTCCGGGTTAGTCTGGAACAGTGGCAGACTGTCGGTTAAGGCTTGGCGTAGCAGTTTGGGTTTTAACATGGTGTTGTTCCTGACACTGTTTCACGGCTTCCACTTGTAGCCCGCAGGCCACCAGTGCGGTTTCTAACTGGCGGATATCGGCACTTAAATCACCATTAACCGCCGGACTACTGCCCGGCAGCGGGCAACTGTTCACTGTCGGACAGCCAACGTAAATAATCGTTGGGGCTGGCGAACGCGGGACGTTGGTGCAGCCGGATAACGTCAGCAGGCAAAGCAGCAGCAAACCAATCACGCAAGGCTTTATTTTCATTGAGTAACCTTTGAATTCTCTGTTCACGAGATAATGACAAGGTGCTGGCGTGGCTCAGTGATTGCCGTAATGCCCGCTCATTGTCTGCCTGTTGCCGGGCCTCATCTTGCAAGCGGGTGATCGCGTTGTCCCGGCTCTCAATCCCAGCGGATAAAGTGCCAATCACCAGTTTGGCGCTGTCTAAATCTTTTTTAAGATTATGGGCGTGCCACGCCAGCACCCCCATCATCAAAACCCATAACAGAAGTAATGTGCGCATATCAGACCCCACTCAGGCAGTGTGTTTGTTCGGTGGTGCGGCGACGCTCTAACCCTTTGGTTTTCACGCCATTGACATACACCCAGCGCGGCAACTGATTGCAGGCGCTGCGCCAGTCGCCCTTGTTGACAAAAAAGGCCAGCGTCGAGCGGCAGGCCGCACCGGTGCCGACGTTAAAGGCGAACGACACTACCGCGTCATACACCGGTTGCGGCATAACAAGCGGCATACACACCGCTATTGCCCGCTCAACCCGCTGCACGTCAGCGACCAGATTGACCGCCACCTGTCGCTCACTGATAACACTGCCCGGCTTCACCCCGGCGGTGTGACCGATGCCATTTGTCCAGACGTTGGCGCTGCATTGGTAGGCGTTGAGCTGGCAGCCCTCATAATCGGCAATCAGTTTTAGTCCAGCAGCCGATGTTTTTAAGGTTTGGTAGTTTGGCAAGGTGGCGGCCAGCGCCAGAATGACCCCGACCAGACAGCGCTTAACGATTGAGTTCATCGAACACCTCCCGCCTGATAACCACTTCTTTCAGCAAGAAATAGCTCTTGCGCCGGTAGTACCAGTTGATAAGACAGGTGGCAGCAGCGGCCACCGCTGCCACATAAAACGCGATATCTTGCGGACTCAGTGCGCCAATAAACGCCAGTACCAGCGCCAAGACATAGGCCAGCGCAGAGCTGATTTTCTCCATTTTCAATCCCATAATTGAACGGTTTCACGTTGGGCCGCCGGGGCCATGTCGGGCAACGCCACCGGATAACCGTGGGGCAGAATGGCCCCCAGTTCCGACAGCCCCGGATTCGCGTCATAGACTTGCTCCAGCACATCTTGCGTGCGCCCGTAATAGCGCCAGCACAGTGCGTCGAGCGTGTCGCCTTGCAACGCGTTGACCTGCATCAGATAAGGCCAATAATGTTGTGCGGCTTACCGGCAATGTTGCGAATGCTAATTCGCGCGTCACGCCACAACTCATCAACGGTACTTTCAATGGCCTCCGCGCGTTTATCACCGCGCGCACTGGCGTCATAGCCGCGATAACGCTCGGCCAACAGTGCAGCCGTAATGGCACAGACCGCGCGCTGGTACTCGGCCAACTGGATGCTCTCGCCGTCCAGTTGCTCGGCCTGCACCTCGGCCAGTGTTTTAAAGTCTGCCGCCATCTGGTCACGGCGGTACTCGTACAGTTCGGCGTTAACCTCGGCAATAGCGCTTTTGATGGTGAAGCGCAGGCGCTCGGCGGTGACTGTTCCCTCAAGGCGCAACAGCTCGCGCAGCTTTATCGGGTCAACCGCAGGCCAGAAAAAGGTATTTTCAATCACCGGTTCGGCCGTTTTGTCAGGCCGTGGCGCGGGGATAACAACAGTGGTCATGGCAACCTCAATAGCAGAATGGGTGGGCGGTGGACGACGGCGTTAACAAGGTAAACCCTGTTGCGGCCATCGTGCCGCCCGGCTCGGGGAGCGTTCGGTTTAGCGGCTGGCGGCGTTCTTTAATTTCACGGCCAGTCGCTCAATGTCTTTTTTGACGCCACAACCGGTATGCAGTTGGAGTGCGCGGTGAAGATGGGACAGGGCCAACTCGCCCCGGTCACTGTCACGCAGCACATAACCGGTGATTTTGTGCAGTTTGGCGCGCACTTGGTCGGGCATGTCTTCATCTTCCATCAGCTCAATGGTTTGCAGCAGAGGCTCAATATCAATCGGCTTATCGGTGGCATAGGCGCGCGCCGCAGCGTCCGCGACTTCCTCGGCAATCAGGTAAGCGGTCGAGCGGGTAAAGCGGTCGGTTGGCACTAACTGATAACGCAGGGCATAACGGGCAATATCCAGTGCACCGGGAATATCCCCGGCATCCAGCCGCCAAATCATGATGGTCATGACAATGGCGTCCTGCGCGCCTTTCCCCTCACTCAACACGCCAGACACCCACGGCAGATAATCCGGCAAGAGTTGGCGTTTCAGCTCGGCTTTACGCTCGTTTGAACGCACCTGTTTCAGCTTGCGTTTATCTTCATTGAGCTTGAGCAACATCAGCTCGTAGCCGGTGGCATGGCGCAGCGGGTTATCCCGCTGTTGTGAGGCGGCAATGGCCGACTGTTGGATAAAGTGGCGACGCGCAGGACTGGACATAGTTTATTTACCCTCGTCAGTAACAGCAGGGGCAGAAACAGCTTTCACCGCATCAACCAGTGCATCAGCAAGACGATCAAAGTCGGATTTGTCCGCTGCTTCGGTGTCTTCTTTTTTCGGCGGCGATAAAATCTCGATGTTCTCCACCAGACAGCCGCAGGTGTAATCCTCCACCACATAATCCTGTTTAATGGATTCGTAGTTTTCGATACGGTCACGCTTGGCGTTCTCATCGATATGGCGGCGGTGCGAGTCTTCCAGCCAGTAAATGGACAGGTTATCGAGGCGGGTGATAAAGAACGCGTTAGCCGGGAAGAACGGCACACGGACAGCCGGTAAATTGCCGATACGCTTCTGGCTGATAATCAGGTCAGCGGCGAGGGTTTCGCTGTTTTCCTGCTCTTTGTTGACGATAGGAAAATATTTATCCTGCATCAACTGACGGCCAGTGATAACCACCAGTTCAGGGTCTTCCTGATGCCATTCAGCAATCATGGTATTGGTGGCATCCATCACCAGCGCATCCAAGTTGGCATAATCGCCACCATGGCCGACACGGATTTTTTCCGATACTACCGTGCCATCTTCGCCAACGACTTTGCTCATCACGCGGATTGGCGCGTTGAGGCGGTATTTTTGCAACCAGCCCGGCGCGATATCCTGCAACAGTGGGTTTAGTGCACGGTTAGAGGTCTTGGCACGGTGGGTGCCGTTGAAGCCCGCCATAATGCGGTCAAGTGCCTGCCGCTTGATAATGGCGTCACGCAAGCGGGTCTGGAAGTCCTGATAACGCGCCCACAAGTCAAGGGTGTTATAGCGGATGTGGAAATCGTAGTTCACCTGTTCACAGAAATATTTCTCACTGTCCAGTGAGGCAAACTCGGCGGTTTCGCGTTCGTCGCCGCCGTCAGTATCGGTGGTGCTGGCAACCGAACCATTGACGCCAAGGCCGACCTTTTCGGCGGTCAGCTCGGCGACTGGCACAATATTGATACTACTCAGAAATTCTGAGGACTCTTGCACGCGGGTCATGATGGTTTGCGTGACGGAGGGTTCAACGCTGAATTTTTTATTCAGGTCGCCGGTTTCTACCCCGTTCAGCTCGGCTTGACGGGTCAGATAGGCATTAAATTTAAAGCGGGTTGCTGGGCGCATAATAATCCTGATTCAGTTAAATAACGTATTGATGAAATAACAATGTGACCGCACAGCCAGCGGCCAGTGACGACGGGCTAGCAGTCGGTCAAAACATCGTTCTGGCTGTTGACGCCGGTGGATTCCGGGCGCTTGGTCTGGCTAAAGTTTTCAGTGATAGAAAGCTTGGCTTCGAGGGACGTAACCCCTTGCTTTCCCTTTTCGATGCTCTGTTTCAGCTCCACCACTTGGTCAGCAAGTTGCTTCTCAATGGAGGTAAAACGGGCCTCAATGGTTTCTCCCTGCTCCTGCACATGCACTGCTACCGCATTCACCGCCTCATGCACATCATTAAAACGGGCATCGTCGGTGGCCTGTTTGCGGCTGAATACTGACTTCACCATGTTGAGCAAGGTGACACCCGGCTCGGCCACGTCTTCAAATTCCAGCTGCACTTCAACCGCCGCAGAGAAAAAGTTATCCGGATGGGATTTACGGGCGGCCAGTGGGTTGTGTTTGGCTTTGGCGCTGAACTCCAGCATTTCATTGCCGAGGCTGGCGGGGTCATCGGTCACGGCCAGACCGACCAGATAGGCTTTACCGGTATTGGCAAAGTTCGGGCGAATTTCCATGGATGTATAGATTTTCTGACGGTCTTTATTCATCAATACCAGCTCGTCAGTCGGGCTGATTTGGGCGAACAGTGCGCGCTTGCCTTTTAGCGCTGAATCATCGTCAATAGTTTCCGCTTTCAGACCGATGACATCGCCATAACGGCGGAAAGTGCTGTCCGGGGAGTAACTTTTCAAATGTTCCAGATTGATGCGGCAACCGTAGACGCGCGGGTCAAATGACTCGGCCATCTGGTTGATATCGTTGGCGTCAATCACTCGCCCGTCGCAGGTATCACCCTCAACGCCGATACGAAACCATTTTGATACTTTCTTAGCCATAAGTGGCTGCTCCATTCAGTGTGATTATGATTATTCGGTTCGGGGCTTAGTTTCCTGATGTAAGGCGGCGGCAACAACGAAAGCCAGTTGTGACGGGGCTGGCACAACAGCGAGGACGCGCAGAGTGTCGGGCTGGTCGCGTAGCCTAATGGCATGAATACGACACCGAGCACCATTATCAGCGACCCACGGCGACAGGCGGCTTTGCTTTACTGGCAGGGCTTTTCTGTGCGCCAGATTGCGGACACGCTGGCCCTAAAATCGCCGACTGTGCAGAGCTGGAAGAAGCGCGACGGATGGGACGCCATTGCACCCATTTCCCGCGTGGAAACCAGTATGGAAGCGCGGTTGATTCAGCTCATCATGAAAGACGCAAAAGAGGGGCGGGATTTTAAAGAGATTGACCTGTTAGGCCGCCAGATTGAACGACTGGCGCGGGTAAACCGCTACAGCCAGACCGGCAGCGAAGCGGATTTAAATCCGAATGTGGCGAACCGCAATAAAGGGGAGCGCAAAACCCCGGATAAAAATCTGTTCAGTGAATCCGCGATTGAAAAACTGGAATCTATTTTTCACGAAAATATTTTTGATTATCAGCGCAACTGGTTTGATGCCGGGCTACAACACCGTATTCGCAATATTCTGAAATCGCGCCAGATTGGCGCAACGTTCTTCTTTGCCCGTGAGGCGCTGCTGGATGCCATCACTACAGGGCGCAATCAGATATTCCTGTCCGCCAGTAAGGCACAGGCGCATGTGTTCAAAAGCTACATTATCGATTTTGCCCGCATGGTTGACGTTGACCTGAAAGGCGACCCGATGGTGTTACCGAATGGGGCGCGCCTGTTCTTCCTCGGCACGAACGTGCGCACCGCACAGAGCTACACCGGCAATCTCTATCTTGACGAATATTTCTGGATACCCAAGTTTCAGGAGCTGCGCAAAGTCGCCAGCGGCATGTCATTACACAAGAAATGGCGTACCACCTATTTCTCCACGCCGTCGAGTCTGGCGCACAGCGCCTATCCGTTCTGGTCTGGTGAACTGTTCAATAAAGGCCGCCGCAATAAATCCGACCATATCCAACTGGATTTAAGCCACAGCCATTTGGCGCGTGGCACGCTGTGTGATGACGGTCAGTGGCGGCAGATTGTCACGGTAGAAGATGCACTGACGGGCGGCTGCAATCTGTTCGACCTCAACCAGCTCTCACTGGAATACAGCCCGGCCGAATATCAAAACCTGTTGATGTGCGAGTTTGTGGACGATCAAGCGTCAGTGTTCCCGTTCGCCGAGTTGCAGGCTTGTATGGTCGACAGTCTGGAAGAGTGGGAAGACTACAACCCGTATTCGTTGCGGCCGTTTGGGTATCGGCCGGTGTGGATTGGTTACGACCCATCCGAGGCCAACGGCGGCGACAGTGCCGGGTGTGCGGTGATTGCGCCGCCCATGGTGCCGGGCGGCAAGTTCCGCGTACTGGAACGCCACCAGTGGAAAGGGATGGATTTTGAGGCGCAGGCCAAGCATATCGAAGAATTGACACAGAAATATTGCGTGGAATACATCGGTATTGATGCCACTACCGTCGGCCAAGGCGTTTTCCAGTTGGTGCGCCAGTTCTTCCCGGCCACAAGGGAAATCAAATACACCCCTGAAATCAAAACCGCCATGGTGCTGAAAGCCAAGCACACCATCAATAGCGGCCGTCTGGAATATGACACCGGCCACACCGATATCACCCAGTCCTTTATGGCCATTCGCAAGACCATGACCGCCAGCGGCGCGCGCTCAACCTATGCCGCCAGCCGCAGCGAAGAAGCCAGCCACGCAGATGTGGCGTGGGCGATTATGCATGCCCTGTTAAATGAACCCCTTACCGCGACATATGGCGGTCACAGCCCTAACTTCTTGGAGTTTTACGGATGAAATCAATGACTTTTACTGCTGGTCAAGTTGACGGCTTGCGCGAACATTTCGAAAACTCGGCCTTTGACTATCAAAAGACGTGGTATCGGGTGGGACAGACAGGCACAGACCGCAGTCTCACCAAATCGCGGCAGATTGGGGCCGACTGGCTGTTCGCTTTTGAAGCGTTACTGGATGCCATCACCAGCGGCCGCAATCAGCATTTTTTAACCTGCACCAGACCAAGCGCCTTGAATACCCGCGCTTATATTGCCGAGTTCTGTCGGGTCGTTGGGGTAAACGTGAACCCATGTTCGCTGAATAATATTCTGTTAGGTAATGGCGCACTTATCGCCTTTCACGGTGAAAACAGTCACGCCGCTGCTCATGCCGGGAATGTGTACCTGGGTGAATATGCATGGGCTAAAAACCCGCGTTCAATACTGCAAATGGCTAAGGGGATGGTAATGCACAAAAAACATCGTTTGACGCTCTATACCACGCCCTCCCGCTCAAATGCTGCTTTTAAAATTTGGAATGACTCACTGCGCCGCCCTCGAAAAATCGCACCAGTGATACACACCGATAACGGCGTTTTTTGTGCTGATGGCGTATTTCGTCAATCGGTTACGGCTGATGATGCCATTCAGCAAGGCGGCACATTATGGGAAAAGGATTGGGATAAAGATTGGCTGAAAAAACACATGACGGCGAATGATTTCAAGCTCTTATATTTGTGCGACTGGTCACAAGCGGCAAACAATGCAGAGGAAGTGAAATGAGTAAGCGCAAAGGCCGCAAGGCATTAAGTCGCCCGGCAACCAATCACACCGCCAGTCAACAACAACCGGTCGAGGCGTTCACCTTTGGCGAACCCTCCGCCGTGCTGGATAAACGGGAAATACTGGATTACATCGAATGCACCGGTAACGGTAAATGGTATGACCCGCCGATTAGCTTTGACGGGCTGGCGCGCAGTTTCCGGGCAGCGGTGCATCACAGCTCACCGCTGTATGTGAAACGCAATATTCTGGCGAGTACCTTTATCCCGCATTCAATGCTCAGTCAGCAGGCGTTTAGCCGTTATGCGCTGGATTATCTGGTGTTCGGCAATGCGTTTTTAGAGGTGCGTCGTAACCAACTGGGCGCGCCACTGCGCCTAGACCCTAGTCCGGCCAAGTACACCCGCCGGGGGCTGGAAAAAGATTGCTATTGGTTTGTACAGAACTGGAAAAATGAACACCTGTTTGAAGCTGGTAGCATTTTCCACCTGATAGAACCCGATATCAATCAGGAGCTTTACGGTTTGCCGGAATACCTCAGCGGCTTAAATTCGGCATGGCTCAATGAAGCGGCCACGCTATTTCGCCGCAAGTATTACCAGAACGGTGCTCACGCGGGATACATCCTGTATATGACTGATGCGGCGCAAAGTAGCAGCGATATTGAGGCGATGCGTAAAGCGATGCGCGACACCAAAGGATTAGGCAACTTCCGCAACCTATTTATGTACGCACCCAACGGCAAAAAAGACGGCATCCAGATTTTACCGTTGAGCGAAGTCGCCACCAAAGATGACTTTTTTAATATCAAGAACGCCACCCGCGACGACCTGCTCAGTGTGCACCGGGTGCCACCGCAGATGATGGGGATTATTCCCAACAATACCGGCGGTTTCGGTGACGTGGCGAAAGCCTCACAAGTGTTTGTCCGTAACGAGTTAACGCCGTTGCAAGAACGATTGAAAGAGGTGAATGACTGGATAGGGCAAGAGGTGATCCGGTTCAAGCCTTATGAACTGATAAGCGAGGATTAATATGGGACGTAAAGCACCAACACTACCACCATACAAACCCGGCGACACAGTGAAGAGGCCCGCGCCACCGCCGCAGCCACCGCAAAAATACAAAACGAAAAAAGGAATAATTATGGAAACTCAAACTAACCAGAAAATCACAGCGCAACTGGCTGTTGATATTCTTAATCAAGCGTTGTCACTTGACCCGGATTGTATTACTGCGCTGGTATCGCATCGAATAGAGTGTAACGCGACGTTAGCCCATGACTCTGAGGTGATGTGTGGTATGTCTAAAGACAAATACATGACTGGCGCGCTTGGCGTTATCAACTCACTGGTTACAGACGGCTTTGTCGCTGCACTGTATACAGATGAAAAAAAGCTGGCAGCGTTTCAAGTTTGCAAATAGTTAATTGATATTTTTGAATATCATAGCCGCCGAACCGGGCGGCTTTTTCATGCCCGAAAAGTAGCGATTCCAACACCTCGCGCCATACGCCACCAGACGCCCGTCACGCCATCACACCCCATGAACACGCATTGATTCCCAACTCAACCGAACGCAGCACCACGGCCCGCCCAAGATCGATAAACAAGGGTATCAAAACCCTTTGCGCGCAATGCTATCCCCGCCACGCCTGCGCGCTTTGCAGGTCGCTTTTCATGCACTTGCATGAGGCATCGAGAACCGCGCCGGGACTGGGGCTAAGGGGGAGTTTCTGGCTCAGGTTCATCATGCAAAATCATGCACTATATGCATGCAGTGCTAAATTTGAATTTAAAAAAAAAGAAAAGCCACTGTAATAGCTACAGTGGCCTACAAAAAACAAGGTTTACTTTTCACACTCAAGTATTAAATAAACTAATGGGCGGTCAGTCGTACCATTCTTTTTAGCAACTGAAGCTGTAACCTTATTTTTGGCGATTCTCTTGCACAGAGAATCACATAACACCTTGTTTATATAACCCAACTTTCCAATTTCATGCACAACAGCGATCGCATTTGGATCATGCTCGTTATCTGGTTCAGGAATAAGGCTTACCATATCCCCAACAGAGACACGTTCCAAGTCCAATCCTAATTGATAACGAGTACCTGCAACCTCAAGTAAAAGCTCCGCTTCACCGTTAAGCACATCAGGATCTATCAAAAGACAAAAACCGTCACCCGGCGATTTTGCACCGGTATATCCCAATAGTGCAAAGTCAGAGCCTTCAAATGGTGAAGGTAAAAGATGTTGCGCCAAATACTCTTCAAAATCCTTACGTTTGCGCGGAGGTAAGCGCCGAACAAAAGGCTCTAAAACATTATTAGTATGTTCAGCATGTTTCATACTGAACGCAGGATGTCCCAAAAAACCTTTATCCTTTGCAGCGATAAAGTCTTCTGTATTGAAATGGTAAGTGAACGTATAGCTATCATCAGCCAGCCGGTTCAATTGACCAACAATGTGCCGGGTTCCACCGGTAGTAGGTTGCCAAGTCAGCAACAAGCGACTCGGCTCTATAATTTTATTGATAGTTCGCATATTTAGAATCACTGATAGCCGTTGATGTCTGCGTTCAAGTAGCCGAATAGTCCAGTCAGCTCTCATTTTGGTGAAAGGTTCACCAACTTTTATGTCACATAATTTGCGAATCTGATTCGTCAAAACATCTAGATCGAAGTTCAATCTTTTAACCATGTGAGTAGCATAAGCTTCATCTTTAGCTAAAGTTTGTATTGAACTAAGATGATTAAGTCTTATCCTCGTATCTTTGCGGCTCTTCCTTAAATGATGGCAGCCGTTTTGGATATATTCATCTAATTTTTTCTTCGTCCAACTTTGGACTCGATTCGCAAATCGTTCATGCCCAAGACTGGTGCCATTATCAAAGAATGGTGCAATTATTGCTTTAACTTTGTGAGTAGCATTTTCGTCTTTGGATCCTGGCACAAAGATAAAACCCCAGTTTTCTTGATGTCTATCCGTATTCCCAATCAAAGAGTCCAGCAGCAACATGTCACATAAAGTTTCTGTCCATAAAGGATGCGGGTCTAGAACTCCATTAATACTAAATGCTCTGCATATCAGCCTTAAATCTTCTATATTGTGATGTTGGCCTGAATCATCATCAAAATCGTTTATTAGTACGTGAAAAAATTCTGATGCATGGACAAATAGTTGTCGTTCTTTATCGTAAAACCACTCTAATAAAGCACCAAACTCGCTTGTTTCTTCATCCAGTATTCTGACCGCTGGGTAGGCTTTTGGAACCGAGACCCCCAAGCTCTCTCCAACAAGGAATGCTATTGTCTCCATCCAAAATTGGTCAGGATATGCATCCCTTGATAGCTTGAATAAGTAAGGCCAATTAGGCTTAATACCCGCAGGGGGATTAGATGGAGACCAAAGCATTTTCTTGTCCCTAGCGCCGATAGGGAAAATACCATGCTCATCATCCTTACGCCAATCAGTAACATCTATCAGAGGTATACTCATTATATTTTTGATTTATATTTTTTTAAGTGCTTGATATGCCGCACTTACATATGCAGCCTGATATTTAGCGTCATGAAGAGCATGGTGCGCATATTCATTCATCTTAATTGCAGCACGAGCATCAAAATTTTTTAATTCTTTAGCGAGATCAATAATAGTACGCACGTCTCTATCATTTCTAAAATCCCAAGGTAAATCAATAGATTGCTTTCGGTATGCGGAAGCTAAAATAGCATTATCAAAACTTGAACCGTTCCCCCAAACCTTAACATTTTCATCACCAAACCGTTTGATGAAATCTGAAAATTCAACCAGTATAGCTTTCATACTTAAAGAATCGGGGTCATTAAACACAGAACGTGCTTCATCGCTTTGTTTCATCCACCATTGCAGTGTTGCAGGCTCTGGCTGTCCAAACTCCAAAGCGGAGCTTAAATGTACTACTCTATAAAACTCAGCATGCTGTGTGCCTGACGAAAGATCGAAAAAAATTGCACCTATTGATATCAATGGCGCTTCTGTCGAAACACCCAAGGTTTCAAGATCCAACATTAAATGACTCATTTTTCCAACCCTCACCATAATCTAGACATTATGAGACTTTATAAAGTTAATGCTGACAATAGTATACTAGCTCAACAGATACCTAACACTATAACGCTCTGAAATCAGTGACATCACATTTTAGAACTCTTGATTGACACTGAATTTATAGCTGTTGAATTCGGATATATGAAAAATATCCTACCAGCTAAATACTCTCAGCACAGTCAACGAGTTATTAAATTTTAGTTGCCGACTCAATCTTTAACTTTTGGCTTGTTTGACCTCTACCCTCGCCTCTTTAACAAGTTCAGCAATCCAAACCAAAGCAATCTCACGATCACGGTTTTGACTCTCACTACCAGTGGTAAGCCGTGCTATCAGATCGATTCTTTCGAGTAAGACTATTTCTTCTAATGAATCTGGCACCTCATCCCTCCGCCACACATGGTACTGTGTTTATATACAGTATATTATGCACTTTTTAAGAAAACTTCTATATAATTATGTGGTTTTACTTGAATAAAAAATCTTGGCTTAAAAAGTAGCCTGTTGAACAACAAGCCTTTTATGCATCAAAGCAGTGAACACGACACGTCACACTACATATTTAATTTTCATTGTGACGCGTCACAACGGTTTAACTGTGCTAATCAATAGACTGTTGATGCCTTTGGTCTGCCAACATGCCGCATCACCCCGTAAGCAACACCCATTTGGATCACCCGGTAAGGTATCGCCACATTTGCCACAACGTTGTTTATCCAGCTCAGCTTGTTGCTCTTTTAGTCGCTGGTTATCTTGCCGAATCAGCAGCGCGATATATTCCGGTAAATCGTAGGCTGGCCGGAACAGACGCCGGGCAGCCATGCCCTCGGTCAGCATCGCGTACTCTTCTGGCTCCAGTCGGGCGCGAATTTCATTGATACCGGCAGATTTATCACGCTGGCGCTGTGCCTGTTTGCGGGTAGTGGCGGCGGTTTTAGTCATGAGTTTCCTCTCAGGTAGATTAATCATCGAATTCCGGCCAGTCGGACAGTGCCGGGTAATGGATCACCGCATCACCAACAGCCATTTTTGCCCCACGGGCTAACGATTCCAGCTCCCAGCGCTGGACGCTGATATCTTTCAGCAGTAAATCGTTGCGGATTTGGGGGATGCGCTGGCGTTCTTCGCGGGTTAGACGGGCGGATGGCGCAATTAGTCGGCCCTTGGTGGGGTCATAACTGCGTTGCATCTTGCTTATCGTTGGCTGCTTCTCTTTAACGCGGGACACAATCGCCCTCACGGCGGCAGTGTCCGACCAGTCAATAACGGCATCCGGTGGGTATTCCATCGCCGCCACAGGCGTTTTATCCTGCCCGTTGGGGTCATTTGGCGCTTGGGTGTTTTCACCTAACCCACAGTTATTGACAGGACTCCGAGGCGCGCCAGAGGCGCTTTTTAAAGTCAAAGACTCAACGTCAACGGCACTAGCAACGATGCGCCATTGGGTTGTACGGGTTTCATAAACATGGTCAGCGCCCAAATGCGGCGCATAGATACCCACGACTTTCTGTACTTCCTCATCGTAGGCGTTGAGTTCATCAGCGATACGCTTGGCTACACGGACAGTCTGATTACCGCTATTGGTTCCACCCTGTGCGGCGATGTAGGCCGCAAAATCACCCTCGTCAGCCGCATGGCGCACGGCTTCCACGGTTTCGTCAAACGACTCCGCCAGACTGATAAAACGGATGCGGCGACACTCGCGATAGGCTCCCATGGAGGGAATACCAATCGGGCGAAACTGAGGGATGCGCCACGTTGCCGCCCACGCCGTAACCGCCGCAGCGGATTCAGTCAGCAGCTCACCGGTTTCATGGTCGCGTTCACCCTCAAGTGCATAGCCGTCGATATTCTTGGCAATGTATTTAGCGATGTAACCCGCGGCCCCGCCTTTGTTCAGGTGCTTGCACTCAAAGCGGTATTTAGCGGCCCCGCGCTCGTCACTGTCTTCTTTCAACGCATAACGGCGCATGATGTCGATAATCTGCTGGCGCTGCCTGCGCTCACAAAACAGCATCATGTGCCAGTGCGGGGTGCCGTCGTGGTGCGGCTCAACTACTCGCATTCCGTAGACGCTTAATTCGTTGTCTTTAAAGGCGGTGCGCATCTTGCTCCAAATGTTGCAGAGGTAGCTCTGGCCGTCTTTTGGGGAATAGGCTTCATCGTCCCACTTATGGTTAAGCTGGATTTTTGTGTTATCCCCTTTACCAATAAGGCGGGTCGGGTGATATTTTGACGGGGTGGTGATGGTCAGGAACATGCCGACGTGCTTCTGTGAAGCTGCATATTTTTCGATACCAGCGATGGTGCTCATTAGCTCCATACGGCGAATTTCTGGATTAGAAATACTCGCCATCACCTTATCAATCAGGTCGATGCGCTCACCGGTTTCAATATTTTCTAGCTGGCAGCTTTTGAGGTATTCCAAATTAGACTGGCGACGGGCGAACACTTCGCGTATGGCCTGCTTACTGGCATAAGAAGATGCTGACTTATCACGGCTGACATTACCGACAGCAATCAATAACGCTTCCCGCCAGCGGGTACGTTGGGCTTTGAGTTTGCGCTCCCACCATTCGGGATCAACCAGCCGTGACAGGCTGGCGATAGCAGACGTGATATCTAACCGGCCTTTCAGGTATTTGCGCCAGTGCATCGGGGTGATATTAAAAGCGCGCGCCATTCTGGCAAGATCGCCGAATATCCGTACCTGTGTATCGGCCTGCAATAAAACGGCCCTATCACCCTGATTAGCCTTAATGCATTCATCACAATGATGGTTGTACGCCACCATTAGCTCATCACCGATTTTGCGGGCAAAGCGGCGCAGCTCTTTATCATGCATACCCGCTAAGCTGGCATAAGTTGGGGCATCAGTGGAAAAGCTCATTGATGCACTGAGGCGCATAACATTTTTGCTATTGACCACCTGAATACGCGGCCAGATACGCTGGTCAAAGACAAACACCAGCCATTTATTAGCATCGTTTAGCCCTTTATTGGCTAACAGGTATTGATAGCGAGAAATGAACTGGCTACGCAGGAAATGCGGCAGATTATGGATATTGGCTAAAACGGCTTGCCCCTGAATCAGTTGTTCACGGGTAAGCGGTCTTTGAATGCCGGGCAAGGTTTGGCGCGGTTTGCTGCCGGGATAGGCATAAGCAGGAACAGCAGCGCCGCTGCCCGGATAAGGCAACGGCGGAGTTGGGGTAATGCGGCCACGGATTGAATCTGTCATTTGGCTGAAAAGGCTTCTTGGCACAGTTTACCGATACGACCAATTTCATTCCCAAGTGATGCAAAACTATTAATCTGCGCTTCACCTATATTGCGCTTTATTAATCCCTCAACTAGTTGGGCAATAGTTGGATAATAAGCAATTGGCTCTAAACGTTCCTGCCCCTCACTTTTACCTTTTTGGCTTACTTTTACTTCATTAAGAATAAATTGCAGACTGTCAGAAGTAACAACGTGTTTTTCACCGATTTTAATATTCATAATAAACTCTTTATTTAGGTAATAAGTTAGGAGAGTGAAAATCTTTAAATCCTTTCTCACATAATTCAGCAAGGCGCTTGGTTTCCTCGACCAGTGCCGGAATAGAATTAATGCCTGAACGATAAATACGATGATGAATTAAATCACTTACCAAACTAACTCTTGTCGGATAATGAGCAATTACGGCTAACACCCTTTCATTTTCTTTGGTGAATTTAATCTCGTTAAGCACGAGGTTTGGAATGCGATTTAGAGTTCGGGTTGGCTCAAGCAACGTAATTGCGTAACGAGCATCAATAATGATTTCATCAATCATCAATGTTGCGCCTGCGCTTGGTTAAGAATTCCCTCGGCTATTTGATTAAGCAGCTCCGCCGCCTCTACGCCGTTCAATTCTCGGTTTAGGATTTGATTAGCAATCTCATCCAAACGAAATGAAACCAGCGCGGCCTGATTCTTTCTTTCATCCATGCGCGCTTCATTGAGCATTAGCTCCATTGATTCAACTGACGTCATTGTGATTGTGCTCTCACTGCCCGGCTTTGCGGGGTCTACGAAAACCCATATATTCTGTTCTGTATTCTGCATAGATAACTCCTGTTTTTAGGCAATACGAAACCCGGCGAGTAGAACGCCATATATTGCGATGATAATTAATTAATAATATTCAGCGCGCAGTCATCATTACTGACAAACGACGGCAGCGAACGAGTAAACTCAATTAAGTAATTTAACGCTTCAATAACAGATTCTCTTTCTGCTGGAGTTAACTCTGAAAACTGCATATTCACATGGCGTTTTTTTAACCCTGCATGAAAACAAATTGTTTTACGCAAATGTGCCGGTGATTTGTCAAAAACCTCCTGAGCAACATTCTTTCTATTACGGAAATGCGTTTCTTTTAATTCAGCAATACGAGCAATACCCGTCATTCTTAATTTTTCAGCTTCCGTTAATTGCAGCATATAACCCCCAATCAACGTCCGAACAGACGACGTAATATTGGCGTCTTCTTTGCAGAGGACAATTCTTGTAAAAGCGCCTTTTGATTACTTCCCGGCTTCCAGCGCTGGCCGTTCTTCAACTCCAGCACACCGTTACCGAAATGGCGCAGGTTTACCGGGCTTTGCTGTTTTAACAATGGGGCAATAGAAATAATCATAAAGACACCTCAACTCAAACCGGCGACAGCACTCAAGCCGCTAATAACATCAACGGTTGAAGCTAACGCGGGGGTTGACTGAATGCGCGCCTGCACCGTCAGGCCAATCAATGACAGATGACGAATCGCAGTATTGACGCTATCCAACAGCGCAGATTTGCTGAATGCTGTTTTGTGATTACCTTGTACCGCAGCGGCAGCAATAGAACCCACGGCGGCAGTTGCTTTAAGCGCGTAGGTAGAAATGTTATCGGTGCTGGCCTCATTTACTGGCACTGACGGCATACAGTTTATTTGCGCCAACATGGCATCGATAAGGCTGGCGTCTTCTGTTGCGTCGGTGATCGCAAGCAATTCAGTAACCGTAAGCTGGTGCGGTTGCTCCGGGTTGAGCTTGTTCCGCAACGTTTGTGCATTCATATCCAACTGTTTAGCCAACTGCGTCAGATTGTGGCGCGTTGGAAACTGGCGGCATACATTGTCAAAGTGCGGATGTTTAGAAACAGAAAAATCAAACATGTCACATCCTTAAAGTTCACTTAAAGTGAATACAGATTATCAATGATGAGCTGAAAACGAGCATGACCGAATACATTACGAAGTTGTTCTTCTTTCCAACGCGCATAGTAAATACGAATCGGGCCACCTGCTTTCTTACATCCCTTGCGAATCACTCGCTTTTCAATTGGTACACGAGGGTTATTGCCAGTAGTCCAACGGTAAGCGGTACGTTTTGAAACACCCTCAAGTTTTGCGAACATTTCTAAACTCACTACAGGAGCAGGAATTTTTATAATTGCGATTTCAGAAGCCATGATGCATGATTCCCTATTTGCCAAAGTTTGCAAGTGATGAGCCTCTGTTTGCCAACACCAGTCATCATTTGCGTAGGTTTAGCCAAAATATATCCCCATATTGGGAGATAGTAAATAGGTTTTATCAAAATGAGAATTGATTCTTTAGGATGGAGCAACGTAGATGTATTGGATAGAGTCTGTTTGGCATATGGATTTTCTCAGAAAATTCAATTAGCTAACCACTTCGATATCGCGTCTAGTTCGCTGTCTAATCGATATACCCGTGGGGCTATCTCTTACGACTTTGCAGCACACTGCGCACTTGAAACGGGGGCCAGCCTTAGATGGCTACTGACCGGAGAAGGGCAGCAATTTGAAGGTAAGTCCTCATCATCAGATACAAAGAGAATAGAAACATTCACATTAAGTGAAGAAATACTCAAAAGTGATGGTTATCTGAGTATTGATGTTCAGCTTTTTGGGAAGCCTCTATCTGATGGAATTGCTGTTCGCACTGATGGAAAACTTCACTTTATCGATAAAGCGGCATCGTTATCGGACGGTTTGTGGTTGGTTGATATTGATGAGTCTATTAGCATTCGTGAGCTAACAAAGCTACCGGGCAAAAAGTTACATGTTGCTGGAGGGAAAGTGCCGTTTGAATGTGGGATTGATGAGATTAAATTGATAGGACGCGTTACGGGTGTTTACAGCGATGCCAGCTAAAACCCGCCCCCACTATGAATAAGGACGTTGTGATGGATACTATAATTCCACTTTTATTTTTATGCCTATCTGTTTTTTCGACGGTTATTTATTTCAAGTCACCCGAGAAATTTATAATGCGTTGCGCCAAAGGATTGTCGGTATTTCTTTTTTCCATAGCGGCTTTTGGTGCCTATTTAAGTGGTGATTACGCTATTGCATATCCTATTGTGGTTATTGTTTTGTTCCTTACGCTTCGCCAAATAAGAATCACTAAAAAACCGGCATTACTATCAGTTGTAACTATACCGGACGCTCCGTTGAATACACCAGAGACGCGTTACAGTAAGCATCAAATAAAAGACTGGTTCAAAAATATTTCTTTTGAGTACACAGATTCAAATGGTAATTCAACTCATAGAAAAGTTGACGTAAAAGAAATTAATGAACAGAACATTACTGGTTACTGTCACTCGCGTAGGCAACTACGGACATTCCGCCTAGACCGAATTGAGAATAGCGAAATTGTAATCCGCGATACTGGCGAATTAATCAATGTATATGACTGGATTGTCCAGCTATATGAAGAATAAGGTTAACTCATGACCGTTCGTAAAAATCCGGCTGGCGGCTGGATTTGTGAGCTCTACCCAAACGGGGCAAATGGCAAACGCATCAGAAAGAAGTTTGCCACAAAAGGTGAAGCACTAGCGTTTGAACAATACACCGTTCAAAACCCGTGGCAGGAAGAAAAAGAAGAAAGGCGCACATTAAAAGAGCTGGTTGACGCATGGTATAGCGCTCACGGCATCACACTTAAAGATGGCCTCAGACGCCAACAAGCAATGCATCACGCTTTTGACTGTATGGGCGAACCTCTAGCGAGAGATTTCGATGCGCAAATATTTTCCCGTTACAGGGAGAAAAGATTAAAAGGTGAACACGCCCGTTCAAACAGGGTAAAAGTGGTATCACCCCGCACACTAAATCTTGAATTGGCTTATTTTCGAGCGGTATTTAACGAGCTAAATCGACTCGGTGAGTGGAAAGGTGAGAATCCTTTAAAGAATATGCGACCTTTTCGCACCGAAGAAATGGAAATGGCCTGGCTCACTCAGGAGCATATCACCTTACTGCTGGCTGAATGTAAACGTCATGGCCACCCCGATTTAGAAATGGTCGTCAGGATTTGTCTTTCCACCGGCGCGCGGTGGTCAGAAGCGGAGTGTATGCGTAAAAGTCAGTTATCAGAGTATAAAATCACCTACACGAATACGAAAGGCAGGAAAAACCGAACCGTTCCTATTAGCAAAGAGTTATACAAATCACTCTCATCCGATAAGAAAGGACGCTTATTTACAGATTGCTATGGTGCATTTCGCTCTGCTCTAGAGAGAACCGGTATAGAACTACCAGCAGGCCAATTGACGCATGTATTACGCCATACATTCGCCAGCCACTTTATGATGAATGGTGGCAATATTCTCGTACTACAGCGCGTACTCGGCCACACAGACATAAAAATGACAATGCGTTATGCTCACTTTGCCCCTGACCACTTAGAAGATGCGGTAAGATTAAATCCACTGGCGGAAAGTGGCGATAAAGTGGCGGCAGAAATGGCATACGCAGGCAAATAGATGCAATCATTGGCAATCTAAGTCAATGAAAATAAATGTAAAACATTGATTTTATGTAATTCAGGTAGTGACTCATAATCGCTTGGTCACTGGTTCAAGTCCAGTAGGGGCCACCAAATAAAACAAGGAGTTAGATGAGAAATCGTCTGACTCCTTTTTATTTGGTTTGAATGAGCGATTACACTACCCAAGATAATAGCCACAAAAAAGAGGCGCAGCTTTCACTGGCACCTCAAACGTCAAAGAAGAATAATATTATTTAAGGATAGATTTTATATTTCTCGCGTAACTTCAGATAATTATCTAGATCGGGCTGCCAGTTAGATTCCAGATAATTCACGGTCTCATCGACAGTCAATTTCTTCTCACCAGCTTCTTCCATTAACTTAACCAGATGACGTGTGCCCGTTAATTTTGCTAGCCAAAGAGGGCGGATTAAAAAATAATCATTCTGATAATCCAGATAATTGGCCTCCATCTGTGGAGAAATAACCATCGAATAACCGGCCTCTTTAAATTTGAACCACCATTCAACAAAGTAACGTATTGTCGGCTTAAAGTCGGCTATATTGGCAACAGCAAATTGTTCGCCACACACTTCCTTACCCGCTTGCGGCCACCCTGTTTTCTGCTGGTTGATGTCGACGTGATAACAGGTGTTAATATAAAATCGCTTGGATGGGAAACCTAATTGTTCAAAGGGGTGGTCGGAACCTCGCCCCATATTGACACTGGTTGCTTCAAATAATCCCAAAGAAGGATAAAGCTGAATAGCCAGATCGCTGCGTAAATTGGGTGAGGGCCTTACTGGTAATGAATATGGTGAATTATGTGTATAATTTCCCATAGTGATGACAGTCAAATCCTCAGGTGGAAACTGATAAGCTTTGATACCGAATGCCTGCCAACTAGAATCCTTGAAATTCGTTAGCCAGCCCTCATTGATTATCATACTGGCAAACTCCCCAGACGTCAGTCCGTGCACCATAGGGATAGGATGCATACCAATACCAGAAATATTCTCTTCTTCGAGAATAGGTCCATAGACATAATTTCCGAGCGGGTTAGGCCGGTCAAATACCATAAATTGTTTATGATACTTTTGCAGACTTTCCAACATATGATGCATAGAAATGGTATAGGTAAAATAACGAACACCTACATCCTGTAAATCATAAATAACAATATCAACATCAGATAACTGCGCTTCAGTGGGATGTGCCCGCACACGCCCGTCTTTATCCCTCCCATATAGAGAAATAATGGGAAGACCGCTCTGTTTATCAATGTGATTATCATCCCCTAACCCGGCATCTGCATTCCCACGAATACCGTGTTCAACGGAGAATAGCTTTTTTACGGTAAAATGGAATTTATCTTGCTCAGATAACAATTTGTCGATGGTATGACGCCCTTCCTTGTTAATCGAGCTTTGGTTGACCATTAAACCCACTCGCTTATTTTTTAGCAGTGGCCCATAAACATTTTCCTGATCAACGCCTAAAATAATTTCTTGGGTAGCGCTGGCATAACCAGCGCTGATAATAAGCAATGAACATAGACATAGTAATACCTGCAGGAAATACCTCATCCTTTGTCTCTCACAATGAGTAAATTGATGTTCTGATATATCTTATCAATTATCAGAAATTATGTCTTAGCTCCACGGCCCAAAACCAAAAGTTGTTACTGGTTTTGTTGCTATTCATCCAGGTTTGCTCTGGGCGATAATAGGTATCGGCAAATATGGATGTTTGCTTTGTCACTGGATAAAGCACCTGTAAACCATAGCGGCTACGATTCTTTTCTTTATACATAGTTTCATGATTATTCGAATCACGGAAACTCTGTGTACCTTTAACCAGAGCCAGACGCGTATAAGGCATAAACAGAAGACCATTATCAAACTTATGACGATAAATGCCCCATAAGAAATGCTCTTTGTTATAAAGCGTATTGACCAATTGCTCATCAATATACAAATAGTTTAACCAAAGTGAGTTATTCTGATTAAAGGTGATATTTGTGCCAACAAAATGCTCATTTATTTGGCTCCAATCTCGTTTGTATACCCCATAATTCCCTTTAGCACGAGCATAGTCCAATTTACGGTCAATCAGGCGGAATGAGAAACTAGCATTAAAACTTAGATTCTCAGAATATTTATAATATGCCTGTGGACGGATCCAAATTTCATGCCGCTCTTCGCCTTTACGGACATCCCCTTTATATTCAAGATCAGCTAATGCCGGATTATTTATTGAAGGATAATGCCAATTGTCATTACGATAACCTAATCGCAATTTTGTATTACCGCTCTTACCATCATAGATGAAAGGAAAAGTTCTGGTTACGCCTGCCTGCCAACGTGTACGATCATACTCAGGATTATTATCTAGATATGTTTTCAAAAACTGCACATCATATAGCCACAATGAGTCATTTTGATAAATATAGGCTCCAATATAAGGTGAGGTTGCCATACTACCTTTAATAAATTTCCAACTTTCATCACTGTCTATTTCTTGCTCTGCGCCTATATAAGTTTCGAAGTTCCAGGCTTTTTGTTTTAACTTATCCTGCGCCTCTTTTTTTTCCAGCTCTATTTGTTGGATTCGTTTATTTAATTTATGAATCTCTTGGTCATAGTCAGTTTCAAATTCATCGGCCAATACAGGTATGCACAGTGTTAGGGCGCTGAAAACCACAAATCCTTTTAAGATATTCATTTTTACCTTCCGCTATTTTTATAACGTGGTTAGTCCATAACCACGTGGATAGAGTATCTGGCTATTATCAGGTGTTTTGATATCCACTGGTAATTTTCCATGTGGTTCGGCCAACACATCTAATTTCCCTTTTGGTCCCTGAAACAATGTTCTTAGTCCACTGCGAATATTAGTTTCCAAACTGTTTCGTACATTATTGGTAACATCGAATCCAGTGATACCATAAATAGCAATATTGGCCTTTACTCCGGACAAATAGGAAATATCGTAAGGATTACGGCTGGATATCACGACCAACGGAATATTAGCTTTATTTGCTTCATCTATAATCCGCTGAGCATTAATAGGATTAAGCTTAAGATTGTAAGTCGCAAGAATAATAAAGTTTTGATCTTTAATTTTCTTTGCTATTGCTTCAACAGCTACATCGTTTTTATCTAACTTAATGACTTCATTGTTAACGGAAAATTCAACCTGAAATTCCTTAGCAATATCATCAAGATGCTTAGTAATGAGTTCATTGCGTGGTTTCTCATCAGAGAATACCATTATCTTATTTTGTGGCTTAATCTGATAAGGCAGAACATTATCATTCTTAATCAGTGTAATGGCCTGCTCAGAAATAAAATTCTCAATGTCCTTATGAGTTTTGGATGCGACGACCTTTTCTGCTATAGCAACATCATGAGGTTCCGAAGAAATATGCTTACTCAATTTGGTGTAAATTACCCGCTGTGCTGCATTCTCAATACGTTGTTTAAGCTCAGGATCTTTTTCAGCCTCGGTTTTTAAATAATCATAAAGTGCATTGAGTTTTTCAATACTGGCGCTGCTCTTAATTTCCATTGGCATTAAGATAATATCATTGCCAGCCATAATGGCCTGCTTGATAGACCAATGACTGTCAAAGTTACTGGTAATCGCGCCCATATCCATAGCATCTGTTAGGATCAAGCCATCAAACTTGAGCTGATTGCGTAATATATCAGTTAGAATTGGCTTTGATAATGTCGCTGGAGTGCCTACTTTTTCCCCCTTGATATTCGTCAGCATTGAATTATCCAGGGCTGGAACGACGACATGGGCAGTCATAATTGCATCAGTAACTGGCATGACGTCAACAAAGGGTTTCAGCTCGACTTGCTGCCATGCAGCTTTATCAATATTGACAGTCGGCAAGGAAAAATGCGTATCTGAGGTAACATTGCCATGGCCAGGGAAATGTTTTAGTGAGGTGAGTACATTGTATTTGTGGATGCCACTGATATAACTACGAGCTAATTCCCCCACCAGCACCGGATCATCTGAATAAGAACGTACGCCGATAACAGGGTTATTTTGGTTATTATTGACATCAACTACTGGACCAAAATTAAAGTTAAAACCCAAGCTGGACAATTCATAACCATGGATACTTCCAGCCTGCTGAGCAAACTTAGATGATCCCGTCGCGCCTAATGCCATATTACCCGGCATTTCAGTACCAACTCGTAGACGGGTGACATAACCCCCTTCTTGGTCGGTGCTAATAAACAGAGGGAGATTACTGCGTGCTTTCTGAAGATTATTAATTAATTTGACGGTTTGTGGCGTATCAATCAGATTCTCACGAAAAAGAATAATAGAACCTAAATGATAATCGTGAATCATCTTACTGACAGTGTCATTAATTTCAATAAATGCCGTTTTATTACTGTTATCAGTATGACTCCATGAGCGAATATCAACCATCAATATTTGCCCCAGTTTTTCTTCAAAACTCATTTTAGACGTCATTTTCTCAGCAGAGATTTTTGGCGACAACCACATTTCTTTAAGTTGCGCGTCTGGAATAACATCTGCATAAGTACAGGTGCTAAATAAGAGAATCGCGGATATTATTTTTTTCATTAACTCCTCCATTAGTTATGTTTGCCGGGCGATTTTACTTTTTAGCACACATAATAAAGTGACAATTATCACAGTTGATTGATTCGCCTTTCTTGCCTTAAAAGGAATAATAGCATTTCTTTTCCTGCAGTTCATTTCAGAAATGCCGCTATATAAGGCGATAAAGTCAGGAATAATTTTCCACCATCAGGAATATTTATTCTAAAATCATTTAATCGTCATTGAGATATGCAGGTCATTTCTGACGAGATGGAGACAACAAATCTAATACCGGCAATGAGATAATTAATTCATATCATCTTCATTGCCTTAATTTTTATAAAGCGACAAATCAAAGCATCAGTCATCCAGATTATTTATTGTCATGCTCGCATTCAGAATCAAGGGTTTTGCCATTTCTTTTCGTTCCTGCATCAACGCCAAGAATATCAGATCGGTTAAGGTATTTTGGGCCGTTCTGGAAGAAATTGAAGAGCTACGCCACTCATTTTCATCCGAAATACTTTCAAGGACATAATCTGCAATTTTAGCCAATGGAGAAACTTTACTGCCAGTAATTGCAATGACAGTTGCCCCTTGTGCTTTGGCGACTGTTGCTGCGATTTTCATGTCTTTTCTTCTGCCAGTAAAAGAAAGAACAATCTGCACATCTTTAGGTGTGAGAGTGAGTGCCGCAGCAATCTGTACATGGAGGTCGGCTTCAACCAGGGTCATTATGCCTATTTTCTGTAATTTATAGCTCAGATCTTTTGCTGTAAGCCCTGAGCCCCAAATACCTACTATCTGTACTCGCTGAGCTGCATTAATGAGCGAGACCACTTGCTGAAAAACGGAGAAATTAATTTTCCGTGTTGTCTCCATAATCGCTGCCGTCTTCTCGTGCGCCAGCTTTTGTGCCATCACCATCAGTGAGTCTTCTGAAGAAATAGAGTTGTGCAGCGCTTTATGTGGGTAGGATTTAAATAAATTATTCTTGCTTAATTCTTCACTGATGGCGATTTTTAGTGCTGGAAAGCCTTTCATGCCAATCTTCTGGCTAAATTTCACAATGGCTGATTGGCTGACTCCTGCATTTTCTGCGAACTGGGAGGAGGATATACTCAGTATGGATTCTGGATTATGAAGAATATATTTCGCTATTTTTTGCTGATTTTCAGCCAATTCAGGTAGTAGCCAAGTTATTTCATTCAAAATAGACATCAAAGGTTCCCGTTAAAGACAATAGATTATTCCAGCGCAAGCACCTTTTATGACTCAGGTGTAACTGCATAAAAGTAATGAAGATAATTTATTTATTTGTTCTACTTTATCTGTACTTATTCCTCATAGCCCCAGTAATTAGAATAGATTTTACCGTGATAATCATCACATTTAATAAATAAATAATTCCTTAACATCGCTGATAATTTAAATAAAAGGAAGTCCCCATGAAGATTAATCTAAGCTCAATGGTTACGGAAAGCCGAAACCCCGCCAGTTCTCAAATTGATACGCTATCAACACTGGAGATACTCAAGGTTATCAATCATGAGGATAAAAAAGTGCCCTTCGCCGTGGAGGAAAAACTGCCCGAAATCGCCCAAGCTGTCTCTCTTATCGCAGAGGCTTTCGTGCATGGCGGCAGATTAATTTATTGTGGGGCGGGGACCTCAGGACGATTGGGAATTTTGGATGCTAGTGAGTGCCCACCAACTTACGGGACACCGCGAGAAATGGTCGTTGGCCTGATTGCTGGCGGAAACACTGCCATTCTCCAAGCGGTTGAAAATGCAGAAGATAGCCGTGAAATGGGTGAGCAAGACCTGCGTAATCTCAATTTTAATGCCCGCGATGTATTAGTGGGAATTGCAGCCAGTGGCCGCACACCTTATGTTCTGGGGGCCATGGCCTATGCACGGCGTGTTGGGGCTAGCGTGGTGGCTATTTCCTGCAATCAGAATAGTGAAATGGGGAACGCGGCAGATATCGCCATTGAGCCTTTGGTCGGCCCGGAAGTTGTCACCGGATCATCACGGATGAAAGCTGGAACTGCACAAAAGTTAATTCTGAATATGCTGACCACTGGCGCGATGATCCGTAGCGGAAAAGTTTATAGCAATCTGATGGTGGATGTTGAAGCGACAAATGCCAAACTGGTGCAGCGCCAGGTCGATATTGTTGTTCAAGCAACAGAATGTTCCCCCGAAGATGCGCAACAGGCGCTCAATGAATGTAACCGCCATTGTAAAACAGCCATTATGATGATTCTGAGTGGTATGTCTGCGGAGGAAGCAGCCGATATCCTCAACAAAAATAAGGGATTTATTCGCAAAGCGCTACAGGAGATTAAAGCATAACCATGGCGAAAATAACGGGCACCACGATAGATCAAATTTTACTCTTCATTGGTGGGCGTCAAAATATCATCGTCTGCGGAAACTGCATGACGAGGCTCCGTCTCACTTTAAAAGACCGTCAACTGATTCAACATGAAAGCTTAAAAAAAATCCCCGGCGTCATGGGAGTGGTGAATGGCGATGACCAATTACAGATCATTCTTGGGCCGGGCAAAGCTCAAACAGCCAGCGAAATGATGAACAAGATACTGAGTTCTGAATCGCATCAACCAGTTGAAAATAGTAATAATATTGATTTACAGGTGCTAGCTGGCCAGACAAAGCAGCAAATGAAAGCGAAACAACAAAGCGCGGTTCATAATTTTCTGACCAAATTCGCCACCATCTTTACCCCGCTCATTCCTGGGTTTATTGCTGCGGGATTATTGCTGGGGATAGCGACCTTGCTCCAGCAAACACTGGCATTGGATGGCGTCATTCAATCTCCGTGGTTGGCAGCACTGATTGCCTACATGAAAGTATTCAGCATCGGTTTATTTACCTTCCTGAGCATTCTGATTGGCTTTAATACGCAAAAAGCCTTTGGCGGGACGGGGGTCAACGGCGCAATTATTGCTTCACTCTTTATTTTACGTTATGTGCCAGAGGGTACTGTCGGCTACTACGGCGGCATGGACAACTTCTTTGGCCTGGCGATTGATCCACGCGGCAACATCATCGGTGTCCTGCTGGCCTGTATGTTGGGTGCATGGATTGAGCGGCAAGTGCGCCGTTTCATCCCTGATAATCTGGATATGATACTGACATCATCAATAACCTTGCTGATTACCGGTGCCATTACTTTTGTTGTCATTATGCCGCTGGGTGGCGAGCTGTTTAAGGGCATGTCCTGGCTGTTTATGCATTTGAATGGTAACCCGTTCGGCACCGCGATTCTGGCGGGGTTATTCCTGATTGCAGTCGTGTTTGGTATTCACCAAGGGTTTGTTCCAGTTTATTTCGCCTTAATGGATGCGCAAGGATTCAACTCATTATTCCCGATTTTGGCCATGGCCGGTGCGGGCCAGGTGGGCGCGGCGCTGGCACTTTATGCCCGATCGCCAAAAGGTTCGGTGCTGCGTACACAAATTAAAGGGGCCATTTTCCCGGGGCTATTGGGAATTGGAGAACCTCTTATTTATGGCGTGACATTACCGCGCCTGAAGCCCTTTATTACTGCTTGTGTAGGCGGCGCGGTCGGCGGTTTCTTTATTGGTTTGGTTGCCTGGTTGGGGTTGCCAGTTGGTTTGAATACTGTATTTGGCCCATCGGGATTAGTGTCTATTCCGCTGATGACTTCAGCTCAAGGGATTTTCGCCGGGATGCTGGTTTATGTGGCCGGTCTACTGATCTCATATACTGCTGGCTTTATTCTGACGTGGTTTTTCGGGCATAAAGATATTGATTTAAGCTAATTGCGATGATTGACTTGGCCCTGCACACCGCAGGGCCTCTATCCGTTACAAAAGTGGGCCGTTACAAAAGCGGGCCTTTATATAAGTTATATCCCAACTGCTGAGCCACTGACGCCACCATTTTTTGGCCGCGTACGCTATTACCTACGGGGTCAAGGGGCGGCGAAAATGCAGCAATCCCCATGACGCCCGGCACGACCGCCAAAATTCCGCCGCCGACACCACTTTTACCCGGTAACCCCACGGTATAAGCCCAATCACCGGAGCTACCATACATCCCTTCCATGGTCATTTCAGCCAAAATATATGGCATATTTGAGGCCGTCAGCACCTGTTTTTGAGTCACAGGATTTCTGCCGCCTGCCGCGAAAGTGGCCCCCATGGTTGCCAGTTCAATGGTACTGAACAATGTTGAACACTGGCGGGTATAGACGTCACAGGCTTCCATCGGGTCGCAATACATGGCCTGGGCCGAATAAAGTAGCCAGGCAATGGCCCGATTGTGAAAATTGGTGGTTTGTTCTGAATGGTTAACTTCATCCGAAAGTGCAATCGGCGCACCCGCCAGTTGCTGCTGAATATCCAAAATACGCGCCCAGCGCTCTTCCCGACTGCTGGCCTTAATTGCACTCACTGTGGACATCGCCCCCGCATTTACCAGCGGTGACAATGGTTTGCCATTATGCAGTTCCAACGCAATCACCGAGTTAAAAGGCAAACCGGTAGGATCTGCGCCTATCTTGTCCTGCACTGCTTGTGGGCCAATATCTTCTAATGCCAAAGCAAGAGAACACACTTTCGAAATCGACTCTAAAGCAAAACGAAAATCAGCATCGCCTTGTGAAATAATATCGCCACCAACAGTGACAATAGCTAGCCCGGCCAGCTGACTGGGAACACTGGCCAGATAGGGAATATAGCTGGCATTCTCCCCACCAGCGAGCATGGAATATTGCGAATGGACATCGTTAATAACTTGATTCAGGCGAGCTAGGTTAATAGTCATAACACTGACTCCAACACTTTATATTATTGAGCAGGGGGCCACTGCCCCCTGCATACAGAGAGGAAGAACATTAACTTCTCGGCGTGTCCGCCACTGGAGTTTTAATTGCCGCTGCCGTGACATCATTAGTATGTATCGCCGAAGCACTCGGGATCCCCGGGTGACCATTTTCTGCTTGCCAGGTAAATGGCGCAAAATCACTATTTGCATCACGCCAATGAGGCTTGCGGACGATATAAATCAAGAATGGCAAGGCGACAAAGAACAGTGTAGAGGCAATCAGGATGCCAACATATTCTGTTGGGCTGCCCACGGAGATTTGGCTAGGAGGAATAAAGCTGAATATGAAAGCGAGAATTGAGCCTATAAGCCCCGCACCGCCAATAATCCACATACCAATCCCCCCACCGGGAATATGATATGGTCGAGGACGATTCGGCTGACTGTAGCGCAGATAAATAGCCGAACTGAACATCAGCATATACATGATAAGATACAAGATAACCGTCATCTGGCTCATTATCTGGTATGCCGCCTGCACCGAAGGTAATACCACAAACAGTATCGCCAACAAGGAAACAAGCAGCGCTTGTAGCAGTAGAATATGGGTCGCCATGCCATTCTTATTGGTATGTTGCCACCAGCGCGGCAGATAACCGGCTTTCGCCACCACCAGCAAACCCGAGGACGGGCCGGCAACCCAGGTCACAACCCCCGCCAAGACCCCAATGGCCAACGCAAAAGCCACCACTGGCCCCAGCCATTCCAGATGCGCCCACTTGAACATATCGTCGTAGGCCACCAACAAACTTTGCGTCAGACTAATTTCAGATTGTGGAATAATAAAGGCGATTGCCAGAGTCCCTAACACGAAAATAAGCACCGTGCCCACGGCTGATAACATAATGGCTATAGGGTAATTTCTATTAGGATTATCAACATCTTTAACATGAATGGCATTCATCTCCATACCGGCGTAGAACAAGAAAATACTGGCTGCCAGCACCACGTTATCAAAGTTGGAAAAGTCAGGAACCACTTTATCCCAAGCTAAATCTATTTGTGGAGCTCCGCCGCCAATTAAGTAAGAGAAACCCAACACAATCAAAATAATCGCAGGAATAATAGTCCCAATAATACCGCCCCATTTCGCAACTTTCGTGAATGTATCTACGCCTTTAAAAGCAATAAAGGTCGCGAGCCAATAAATAAATAGCACTATTCCTAAGACAAAGAATTTATTGGCAGATAGGGCCTCGTCCCAGCGTTGTTCGGGGCCGATAAAGGCCAGTGAGACTGCGGCAAAGGTCAGTGCAGTGGGGAACCAAACTGTCACCTCAATCCACAACATAAACATGGCGAGAAAGGCTAACCGGGGGCCAAATGCTTCGCCAACCCAGCGAAATACCCCCCCTTTCTCCGGCCAACCTGTGGCTAATTCCGCCGCTACCAGTGATACAGGGATTAAGAAAAATACTGCGGCAAAGAGATAATAGAAAATTGAACTCAGGCCATATTCGGCTTCAGCGGGCAATCCTCTGAGGCTGACGACGGCGACAATATTCATAATTGCCAGTGTGGCAATACTCAGCTTTTTGACTGGAACAGGGGATTTACCTGTACCGGAAGTATTATTCGACATAATTTATCCACCTTATTCACCGGCATGACGCCGCCTTGACCTAAAGGTTAAAAATCAGAATAAAACCGCCATCCGGTTTATGTATGATTAAAACTATTCTGACTTGCCAGGCCCCCAAGGGATGGATGTTCACTTAGGTATTTCAGTGAAGATTTAAAATCGTCTAATAACAGCCCGGCGAAATCCATTTCGAATCCGCGGCGGCACATAATACGCATGACCACAACATCAGACATCTTTCCACTCAAGGTAAATGCCGGAACTTGCCAACCACGTAGCCTCAAACGCTCGGAAAGGTCATATAAGGTATATCCCGTTTTTGCCCCCTCTTTAATACGGAAACAGATGGCGGGAATACCCTCATCCGGGCCACCACTGCAATAGAACTCATAAGGCCCAAGTGGTGCAATTTCTTTAGCTAGGAATTCTGCCACCTGATAACAGGCACTTTGTACCTTGGTATAACCTTCACGCCCTAAGCGTATGAATTCATAATATTGGGAAATAACTTGCCCTGCGGGGCGCGAGAAATTGATAGCAAAAGTGCCGACCTGACCGCCAAGATAATCGACATTAAATATAAGCTCTTCAGGTAAGGCTGCCGCATCACGCCAAATAACCCAACCACATCCCAAAGGTGCCAATCCGAATTTATGCCCGGAAGTGCTGATTGATTTCACCCGTGGCAAACGGAAATCCCACTCAATATCCGGCGCAACAAAGGGCGCTAAAAAGCCACCACTCGCCGCATCGATATGCATATCAATATCAAGGCCAGTATCTTTTTGTAGCTTATCCAGCGCATCATGCAAGGGTTTAGGAAACTCATAGTTACCTGTGTAAGTCACACCGAAAGTCGGCACTACGCCAATAGTATTTTCGTCGCATGCCTCTATCATCCGCTGTGGGTCCATAAATAATTGCCCTGGAACCATAGGAATTTCACGTATTTCGACATCCCAATAACGAGCAAATTTATGCCAACAAACTTGTACCGGCCCACAGACAAAATTAGGCTTATTCGTGGGTTTACCTGCCGCTTCTCTTTTTTTGCGCCAGCGCCACTTCATCGCCATGCCACCCAGCATGCAAGCTTCTGAAGAACCAATGGTATTCGTCCCCACCCCTTGCTCACCTTTTGGCGTAGGTGCATTCCACAAATCGGCCATCATGTTTACACAACGCATATCTATTGCCGCCGATTGCGGATATTCCTCTTTATCAATCCAGTTTTTATTTATCGAAAGGTCCATTAACTTGTGGACATTATCGTCGTCCCACGTTTGGCAAAATGTCGCGAGATTCTGTCGCGCATTACCATCAAGAAATAGCTCGTCACTTATGATTTGAAAAGCAATATCCTCGCGCATCTCCTCTTTAGGAAAATTTTTATTTTCTGAAATATGACGAATGGCTTGAGAGCCAAAGCGGGAATCTAATAACGTAGAGCGATAATCATCCAGAGATTTTTTAGTCATTTCCTACCTCTATCCTAATTGAGACAAAAGAACAATTAAAAATCAGTAAAATCAAACAACTATGGAAAACCAGGTTATTATTGATGTTTATTTAATGGCAAAAAATACATCGTCCGAGCATTATTATGATTTAACATACTAATAAAACGTTAGCACTGGAAAAAAAATGCGCCACTATAAATTTGAATATGTTTTTTAAGGAAAGAATAATTACATTATTATTTGTTTCATATTTATTTCCTATTTGTTAGGAAAATTATGAGCTATGTCCTACTCCTCAGACTCTATTAGAGGGTAATTCCATCATCCTTATTTTAGTGCTTAATCACTTTTTCTCGATGACAATCATTGGCATCCAAGATCCCCTAAGATCTCAAGTGGTTTCAATTGGAAACCAGATAAACCATCAGTCAGCTTTATGTCCACCGTAAAAGAAGCAGAAAAAAGCAGAATCCGCCCCTTACCAATAACCGCGTTTACACCGCGCCTCACCTCAATCATGGTGCTGCTCTTTGCTATGGCATTGATTTTAGTTAGCCTTGCCCCCACTTTTTTACTGTTATTGGTGGCAATACTGTTTTTACATCTGACGTACAAGAAATATTCCACAGTATAATCAATTAAATATCATAAATTTTATTTATGAATCTTTTGTTCGACCTATACTCATGATAGTTATCGATAAATGAGTTCAGACCTTACAGGAGTTATTGTTATGCTGAATATAGATCGGAAATACCTTATAAGTGTTGATGAAAAAACGTTAAAAAAACAGCAGCTTATTATGCGAATTATTGCTGTGTTACTGCTGCTCGGCGGGATTTTTTGCCTAATTAATCCATTAGCTTCCGGGACCGTTCTGAGCACTATCATCGGTATTCTACTGCTGCTTAGCGGGATTGCGATGATCGTCGGGATGATAGCCAACCGCACTCATAACCTTTGGCCGATGGTCACCGGTATATTGCTGGGTGTGGCATACATTGTGATGGGTTATGTATTCATTACCAATCCTACAGTGGGAATGATAAGTCTGGCGATAGTATTAGCGGTGCTGTTTGCTTTTGGTGGCGTCATGCGGCTGATAACCGGCTATAGAACATGGGGGCTACCGGGCGCATGGCTGCAAATTTTACTGGGTGTATTGGATCTAATTATTACCTATCTGCTGGTCAGTGCTGGGCCGTTGATGTCGATAACTATGGTCACCGCTTTGGTCGGGATTGAGATGTTATTCAGCTCACTTGGCTGCTTTATGATCGCGAGTTTATATAAACGCTAATATTAATATTTATCCCTAAGCGGTATTGCGGATGGCGATACCGCTGACCCGAGAATATTTTCATATTCTCGCCCCCTTATTGATACTCACCGTGGTAACCGCCATAGTGAGTATCAATATACCCAAATTAGCTATGCCACCACGCTGTTTTCTATCCTATTCCAAGTTTACCAAAATACATTATTCGCCTATTGGATCTGGAATTCATTACTCACCAAATATCCCGTTTCAATGGTCGCGCCGTTATCCTTATTAGGGCCAATTTGCGATATGTTAGGTTCAGTAATGATTCTCAATGAAAGTATTCCTTCCGGGAAAGTTATCGCGATGGTATTTATTATTAGTGGGCTGATTATCGGCTTATACGGCAACCAGTTGATTGAACTACTAAAAAGGAAATCTTCCGTGGCCGTCTAGTTTCGCTGTCATTGAATAAAAAAGGTCATATTCATGACGGCTATCACAATCAGCACATTGTGATTTCCCAAGCTGCACTGCACCGTCTAAATTTGAATAAAAAATCTCATCCGACCACTTACTGAACTCAACGGTGGCGAAGAGAAATAACAATAATGGAGACTGCAATGTTAGCTTATCCTCACCTACTCGCGCCCCTAAATCTTGGTTTTACCACCTTGAAAAATCGCGTATTAATGGGGTCGATGCATACCGGGCTGGAAGAGTTGCCCGATGGCCCACAGCGCCTGGCCGCGTTCTATGCGGAACGAGCGGCAGGAGGCGTCGGCTTGATTGTCACTGGCGGCATTGCGCCCAATAAAAAGGGCGTGGTGTATCAGGGCGCATCGGTGCTAAATGACGCCTCACAAGTGCCGCACCATCAAATTGTGACCGATGCAGTGCATCGTGCCGGCGGTAAAATCGCGCTACAAATTCTGCATGCGGGCCGTTATAGCTATCAAAAACAGCCGGTTGCACCCTCAGCATTACAAGCGCCAATTAACCCTTTTACTCCTCAGGCATTGAGTCACGACGAAGTGCTGCAAACCATTGCCGACTTTGCAAACTGCGCGCGATTAGCCAAACAGGCGGGTTATGACGGTGTAGAAGTCATGGGTTCTGAGGGATATTTGATTAATCAATTTATTACCGCCAAAACCAATCATCGCAATGATGAATGGGGAGGTGACTTTACGCGTCGAATGCGCTTTGCCGTTGAAATCGTGCGGGCAGTCCGAGAGGCGGCCGGCCCTGATTTTATCTTAATTTACCGCCTTTCTATGCTCGATTTAGTCGAGGACGGCTCCAGTTGGGATGAAATTGAACAGTTGGCGCTGGCGGTCGAACAAGCGGGTGCCACCCTGATTAACACCGGCATTGGCTGGCATGAGGCCAGAATCCCCACTATCGCCACCATGGTGCCACGCGCCGGATTCAGTTGGGTGACCCGTAAATTGATGGGGAAAGTGAATATTCCATTGATCACCACCAACCGGATTAATGACCCCGCAGTGGCGGAGCAAGTGCTGACTGACGGCTGCGCAGATATGGTGTCAATGGCGCGTCCATTCCTCGCTGATGCCGCTTTTGTGCAAAAAGCGGCTCAAGATCGGGCGGATGAAATTAACACCTGTATCGGCTGTAATCAGGCCTGTCTGGATCAGATTTTCGACGGCAAACTGACTTCGTGCCTGGTTAATCCTCGCGCCTGCCGTGAAACTGAAATGCCCGTATTACCGACAGACGCGCCGAAGCGGCTCGCGGTGGTCGGCTCCGGCCCTGCTGGGTTGGCTTTTGCTGTCACGGCGGCCAGCCGCGGTCATCAGGTCACACTCTTTGAGGCGGCGACAGATATTGGCGGCCAGTTCAATATTGCCAAGCAAATCCCCGGTAAAGAGGAGTTCTACGAAACACTGCGTTATTTCCGTCGCCAATTAGTGCTCCATGGTGTCATTCAGCAGTTAAATACCCCGGTACACGCCGGGCAATTGGCTGATTTTGATGAAATCATTCTCGCTTGTGGTATTCAGCCGCGTTTGCCCGCCATCAAGGGTATTAACCATCCGAAAGTGCTGACCTATCTGGATGTATTGCGTGATAAAAAACCGGTCGGTGAACGGGTGGCTATTATTGGCGCGGGGGGCATTGGGTTTGATACTGCCGAATATCTCAGCCAATCCGGTGATTCCAGCAGCCTGGATAGCCGCGCATTCAACCACGAATGGGGCATTGATCAAGATTTAGCCCATCGCGGCGGGCTATCGCCAGAGGGAAGCAAAGCCCATCCATCACCACGAGAAATTTTTCTATTGCAGCGAAAGACCAGCAAAGTCGGTGAAGGGCTTGGGAAAACAACCGGTTGGATTCACCGCACCAGTTTGGCGATGCGTGGCGTGAAGATGCTCAACAGTGTCAACTACGAAAGTATTGATGATGAGGGCTTACATATCATTCGAGCAGAACAAGCCAGTTGTCTCCCCGTCGATACCATTATTATTTGTGCGGGCCAGGAGCCACGTCGAGAATTGCATCAGCCCTTGCTGGATATGGGCAAAATCGTGCATTTGATTGGCGGTGCTGACGTCGCCGCAGAGCTAGATGCCCGCAGAGCCATTGATCAAGGAACACGGCTGGCGCTGGCGATATAAGCATGAGTAAAAAGCGGGAAGTGGTAAATACCACGCCCCGCAGCGTCCAGGACAATCGCCTCGGGGTTAATTTTAGCAAAGGATTATCCAAAGTCATTGGCGTCACCGGTAGGCAGCAAGCAAACAAATCCCGATGAGCTGACTCAAGTCAGTGATTCGGGTGAGTGCGTGCCGCTAACACCCCGGTGGCTTCAAGGACAAAGGATTATCCAAAGTCATTGGCGTCACCGGTAGGCAGCAAGCAAACAAATCCCGATGAGCTGACTCAAGTCAGTGATTCGGGTGAGTGCGTGCCGCTAACACCCCGGTGGCTTCAAGGACAAAGGATTATCCAAAGTCATTGGCGTCACCGGTAGGCAGCAAGCAAACGAATCCCGATGAGCTGACTCAAGTCAGTGATTCGGGTGAGTGCGCGCCGCTAACACCCCGGTGGCTTCAAGGACAAAGGATAATTAGAAATCGCTGTACGACATATCCAGACTACCACTGCCACCGCCCTCAGAGCGGGATGAAGCCGTTTTTACCGCTTTAAGCACCATAAACTTCTGGTTGGAATCCAGTGTCTCGCAGTTACCAAACAAACGTTTCAATTTGTGGAAATAATCCAAATGGCGGTTCCCGACAATCATCAGCTCGCCGCCCACTTTCAGACAACGTGTGGCATCACAGAACATCTGCCAGGCCACGTGGTCACTGACCGCGTGTTGTTGATGGAATGGCGGGTTACAGAGTACCAGCTGCAAACTCTCGCGCTCCACACCGGCTAAACCATGGCTCACCATAAATTCACAGCGCGATAAATCTTGCGGGCGGTTATAGGTGATATTCAGCTCGCTGGACGCCACCGCCATATAGGATTCATCGACGAATAACATTTCTGCCAGTGGGTTTTGCTCCAGCGCGATTAAGCCAACCACCCCATTACCGCAGCCCAGATCGGCTATTTTACCTTCTACATCATAAGGTAAGATTTCCATGAAGAAGCGCGCACCGATATCCAAATTATTGCGCGAAAAAACGTTCGCATGGTTATGGATAACATATTCAGTGTTTGCCAATGGCCAATCCGTGGTTTCCGGCGCTTCTGACGGTGGAATATCGGCCACTTCACAGTGAATCAGTCGCGCTTTTTTCCATGCCAGAGTCGTTTTGGTCGGCCCCAGAATTTTTTCAAACAATTGCAGGGTAGAATTATGCACATCGCGGGATTTTGCCCCGGCAATAATCACCGTGTCCGGCGCGACGACGCGACGTAAAGCATGCAATTGATGCTCCAGCAGCGCTAATGCTTTAGGGATCTTAATCACCACCAGCTTAGGGGCCTCAGGCAAGGCATCCGTACTGCTCAACAAGGTGGCAGCTTCTTCATCCAGATGATTTAAACGCAAATTATGCGCCGTCGCTAGCTGGCTCATATAAGAGTCACTGACACTAAATGGACGATGGGCATGTAAAGCACAGGCCAGCGTACCAAACTGGTCGTTAAACACCAGCACCGAACGGCCATCAATTTGGCTTAAGTCAATGTTTTGTAGCAGATATTCATCTGCCGCTTCCCACGCCTGTAAGGTGTTGGAATTTTCTTGTGGGGGAAAACGTTCAAGCTCAAGGCTTTCTGTCCCCAGTAAGAGTTGGCTCATCACCGCTCCTGGCTACTATTATAAATAATAAATTTGGGCTGTTTATCCCCTAAAACGGGCGCTCAGTAAAATGTTTTTTTGCTTAAATGCCGTTTTATCGAAACCAAGACCGACAAAAAGGGAGAAATTCTAGGGTCTGGCCGGGAAAGCAGGCTAACAAACGCCTCAAAAGCGCTTAATGAAAAGTGTATTTTACCCCAATGCCAATCATTACAAAATCTTAGTTTTATGCCAATTCATTAGCAATTGGCTTCATTTGGATGGGTTCAACATAAAATACCCCATCAAAATATGGCATTCTATTTATTAGTAATAAAATAAGAATATTTTCTTGTTTTATTTTTATAAATCTTATTTTAAAGGGTTAAAAGCACAAAATATCTCATTTTATATCTGGCCTGAATATGCAGCCAGAAACCATATTTCAACAATTCATAACTCTTGAATATTAATTACCAGGAAGGTAAGCAGACAATGTATATATCAAATATTATCCGATCAGAAAACCGTATGAGTACTCCACAACTTATTAATTCTCATTTATTGCCTCATCGCATTACGTCTTGTGCTAAAGCTATCAGTGCGTTGTTATTGGTATTAGGGAGCACGCCAGTTTGGGCAAATGATGATAATGATGAGGAAACTATTGTTATACCCTCTAATTTAACCCCTTTCACCCCTATGACTGATGCCCCCCCTCCGCCACTGATCCCAGGTCAGTTTATTCCGCGACCACAACCCGGCCCCAGTGTATTTGTTAATGAACCAGATGGTACTCACTTGTCACAACAAGACCCTGACAGGGTATTTCATATAGCAGTTGTCCCTAAACCCGCTGACGGAGCTGTAGCTAAACCCGCAGCCGAAGCTGTGGCTAAGCCCGCTGACGGAGCTGTAGCTAAACCCGCAGCCGAAGCTGTGGCTAAGCCCGCTGACGGAGCTGTAGCTAAACCCGCAGCCGAAGCTGTGGCTAAGCCCGCTGACGGAGCTGTAGCTAAACCCGCAGCCGAAGCTGTGGCTAAGCCCGCTGACGGAGCTAAACCCGATGCAAAAGCTAAAACAGCGCCATCCCGCCCCCAGAAAAAGGCCCCTGTACTGGTATCTAAACCCGCGCCCATCATTGGCCACAATCCGCAAGTCGGTAGCTATATTGCTAACCAGATAGCGGCTCAACAAATGTTTATTACCGATGACTTACAATATCGACAGGGAGAAACTCGATACATTGACCCAGTAACAGGCGAGGAAAAAGTCAGTAGTCTGTGGCTCAACACTTCAGGCGCCAAAAACCGCTTTAACTCTGGCAATGACCAATTACGGACGAAAAGTAACCGCTACGCTATCCAACTCGGGGGAACCCTAAACAAATGGAGCAGCGGTGGAGATGACCAAGGGATTTTAGGGATAACCGCAGGTTTTGGTAAATCAACCAATCACAGCCATTCTACATCCTCTCACCACCAGGCTCAGGGTTCTGTTGATGGTTATAATCTCGGTTTATACAGTATCTGGTACGCTGATAACCAGACCCGGCTTGGGCCTTACATTGATCTCTTGGCGCAATACGGCTGGTTTAATAATCAAGTTAAAGCGCCAAATGTTACAACTGCTGCGAATTACAAATCTTACCTATTTACTAGTGCACTGGAAACCGGCTACAAAATTCAACTGCTCGAAACAGCCGATACCAAGCTTTCGCTACAACCTAGAGCAAAAGTAATGTGGCAACGTACTAGCGGGTTACTGCATAAAGAGCCTAATGCAATACTCATTAATATTGAAGAAGACAATGCGGTGACCACTAAATTAGGGATGCGCACTGTACTTGAGTTAGATATTGATACCTTATCATCGGCCAAAAACCTGCAAATTAGCCCTTCTTTTGAAGCTAATTGGATCCATAGCCGTGTCAATCAAGGAGTTCAATTATCGCGAGCCTACACCACCCCGCAGCGAGTACAGGACAAGATAGAGTTAGTGAGTGTCAATGTTTCGCCGCAAGGAAATAGTAATATTGCTGACCTTAAGCTGGGTATTGAAGCTAACATTGATAGTAATCTACGGTTGTGGACTTATTTAGGCCATCAATTCGGTGGGCACAACTATAGCGATACTCAAGCCACTATAGGGATGAATTATCGTTTCTAAGCTGGCAATATTTAATTCGTTTTCCCTATTAAATTGAAAATATCCATATCGGCAAAATGTAGTCACAGTGATGCCGATATGGGTAACTTTCAGTTTAAACTGCGGGATTTTATATGAGCCGCCAATTTCTATTTAAGCTAATTATTTTTGTTCAAATAATCGCCTTTTGTCTAACCCTCTGAAAAACGCTATTATCGGCGTCAATATACACAGAGCCATTGGCAACCAGAGCAAATACATATGCAGGAACTCACCTATCTGCACGGTTATCCCGAACACTTACAGTCTCAGGTACAGCAACTCATTACTGAACAGCGATTGGGCAATGTATTGCGCCAGCGTTACCCTCAACCACATGATTACAATACAGACAAAATGCTGTATCAATATACGGTTGATTTAAAAAACCAATATCTACGCAATGCTCAGCCGTTAAGTAAAGTGGCTTATGACAGTAAAATTCAAGTCATGAAACATGCACTAGGCCTGCACACCGCTATCTCCAGAGTGCAAGGCGGCAAATTAAAGGCCAAAGCGGAAATCAGAGTCGCGACAGTGTTTAAAAATGCCCCTGAAGCCTTTCTGAAAATGATTGTGGTTCATGAATTAGCACATTTGAAAGAGAAAGATCACAACAAAGCGTTCTACAGTTTATGCTGCCATATGGAGCCGCAATATCATCAGTTAGAGTTTGATACACGCCTCTATCTAACACATTTGGATCTATTTGGCGCGATTTACTAGACTTTGATTTACCTATTTCGCTATAAAAACCAATCCGTTAATGGCGGGGTGGTTCAATGTGTTTTTCTTCTGTAGGAATGGAGTTCACTATGATTCGTTTCGCTGTTATTGGCACCAATTGGATCACCGCGCGTTTTGTTGATGCCGCACACGAAAGTGGCAAAATGAAACTGGTCGCTGTTTACTCCCGTAAATTGGAGCAAGCCAAAAAGTTTGGCGATGATTATAACGCTACTGAATGCTTTGATGATCTTGAAGCAATGGCAGCCAGTGATCAGATTGATGCTGTGTATATCGCCAGCCCAAATTCTTTGCATTACCCTCAAGCTAAATTGTTCCTCAGTCATAAAAAGCACGTCATTTGTGAAAAATCATTGGCTTCTAATTTTGCAGAAGTTGAAGCTTTAGTTGCCTGTGCCCGCGAACATGAAGTCGTGCTATTCGAGGCCTTTAAAACGGCCTACCTACCTAATTTTGCTCAATTAAAACAATCTCTACCGCGGGTGGGGAAGTTGCGTAAAGCCTTTATCAATTACTGCCAATATTCATCACGTTATCAGCGTTATCTGAATGGTGAAAACCCGAATACCTTTAATCCTGCATTTTCGAATGGCTCGATTATGGATATCGGTTACTACTGCCTGGCAAGTGCTTTGGCTTTATGGGGAGCGCCTAAATCCGTGCTCGCAAGCGCAAGCTTATTACCGAGTGGTGTTGATGCCCACGGCACTGTTTGTCTAAATTATGGTGATTTTGATGTGGTTATTATTCACTCAAAAGTGAGCCAATCGGATATTCCTAGTGAAATTCAGGGCGAAGATGGCTCATTAGTTATCGAAAGCATTTCTGAATGCCAGTCCGTAGCCTTTACTCCTCGAGGTAGTCACTCACAAGACCTGACGCAGCCTCAGCATATTAATACTATGCTGTATGAAGCCGAGGTTTTTGCCAATCTGATTGAAGCTCATCAGGTAGAACACGATGGCTTACAGTTGTCATTGCTGACGTCACGAATCCAAACGGAGATCCGCCGCCAAACCGGCGTTATCTTCCCAGCGGACTCCCAACCACCCGCAGTAAGTTAATATTTTGTTTCAATGATTGACCTGCGGGCTATTTTGAATTATTTTTGCGCGGCAAAGGGGAGTAACTTCATTGCCGGTTTGCCGTCATTACGGTGCGAAAGCACCCGGTTACCGGGCACCTCATTAATGTTCGGGCATCTGTTTAGATGCTTCCATACCCAAAATAATTCGAGTTGATGGATGATGGGTATACATTAATAGAGTTGTAAGTGAGACCTTGCCGGAAGGCGAGGTTTGCTTGCAGCTCAGACATAGCGGCTGGCGTCTTCCGACGTTGGCCGTTTTTGTTTTACGAGGTTTATAAATGATGAATACCGTGGGTACTCCCTTACTGTGGGGTTGTTTTGCCGTTGTTGTGACAATTATGCTCGCCATCGACTTATTGTTGCAGGGGCGGCGTGGCTCACAAACCATGACTCTACGCCAGGCCGCCTGTTGGTCGCTGGTGTGGGTGAGTTTGTCTTTGCTGTTTAATGCCGGTTTCTGGTGGTATCTGACTGAGACCATGGGGCGCGAAATCGCCGACAAGCAAGCGCTGGCTTTCCTGACCGGCTATCTGATTGAAAAAGCACTCGCCGTCGATAACGTCTTCGTCTGGCTGATGCTATTTAGCTATTTTGCTGTTCCTGCTAATTTGCAGCGCCGCGTGCTGATTTACGGTGTATTAGGTGCGATCGTGCTGCGTACTATCATGATCTTCGCCGGAAGTTGGTTGGTGTCGCAATTCAGTTGGATTTTGTACCTGTTTGGTGCTTTCCTCCTGTTTACCGGCATCAAAATGGCATTGGCGAAAGAAGACAATACGCCGATCGGCGAAAAGCCACTGGTGCGGTGGATTCGTAATCATCTGCGCATGACTGACGAGCTACATGGCGACCACTTTACTGTGCGCAAAAACGGTCTGCTCTATGCTACGCCGTTAGTATTAGTATTGATTCTGGTTGAACTGAGCGATGTCATTTTTGCCGTTGATAGCATCCCGGCTATTTTCGCCGTCACCACGGATCCCTTTATTGTTTTGACCTCTAACTTGTTTGCGATTCTAGGCCTACGCGCCATGTATTTCTTATTAGCAAACGTGGCTGAGCGCTTCTCCATGTTGAAGTATGGCTTATCGGTAATTTTGGTCTTTATCGGCGTCAAAATGATGATTATCGATCTGTTCCATATCCCTATTGGCATTTCATTAGGTGTGGTAGCAGGCATTCTGGCCCTAACATTGTTAATTAATGCTTGGGCAAATCATCGTGCAGATAAGCGTTTAGCAGCAGATAAAACCGCTCATAAATAGTTAGCATTGCGACACAATATATTATGCGGGGCAGTTATAGCCCCGCATTTATCTCGCTTATTTCGCCAACCACCAAATGTTATTGCCATCACACAAATGTAAACAAAATGTTATGCAAATTTGATCCGCATTGGATTTTGCTGATTGTTTCTTTCCTGCCCAATAGATTCCCTTATACTGTCAAAGCAAACACACCCAGTTACAAATAATACTAAGTTACAGGTGTGGAAACTATGCCCCAAATAATTCGAGTTGTAGGACGGCGGCAATTGAGTGACAAATTGGTTGTAAACCATTTTGAACAGCGCTTGCGCTGGCACGTAGGGTGAGCTTCTGATGAGGCTCATAATCCCGATGAGCTTACTCAGGTAAGTAATTCGGGTAAGCGAGAGCAGCCAACACATACAACTTGAAGTATGACGGGTATAAGCGCGTGGCCCCGTTCCGGCTTATGCGCTAATTAACTAAAAATAATATTGGGAAGAGGTATCACTGGAAACTATGGAAAATACACAGTCTGGCTTTATCGGATTTATCATCCGCGGTAGTTTGGTTAAACAGATTTTGGTCGGCTTGATTGCCGGGATTATTTTAGCGCTAGTCTCCACTCAAGCCGCACTGGCTGTGGGTTTGCTGGGGACTTTGTTTGTGGGTGCATTAAAAGCGGTCGCCCCAGTTCTGGTTTTGATGCTGGTCATGGCCTCAATTGCTAATCATAAGCAAGGCCAAAAAACCAGTATCCGCCCTATTCTGTTTTTGTATCTATTGGGTACATTCTCTGCCGCACTGATTGCCGTGGTGGTGAGTTTTATTTTCCCCTCAACCCTGATCCTGGCCACTCATACTGCGGATATCACCCCACCGAGTGGGATTACCGAAGTGTTGAAAGGCTTGTTGAGCAGCATCATTGCTAACCCAATCCATGCGCTGCTTAATGCCAATTATATCGGCATTCTGGCTTGGGCTGTGGGCTTAGGTATTGCTTTGCGTCATGCCGCTGATACCACCAAAGCATTGATTAATGATATGTCTGACGCGGTAACCAAAGTGGTACGGGTGGTTATTCGCTTTGCACCGCTGGGTATCTTTGGTCTGGTTTCCTCCACCATGGCAGAAACCGGCTTTGGCGTGTTACTGGGCTACGCACAACTGTTGGTGGTGTTGATTGGCTGTATGTTACTGGTCGCATTGGTGGTCAACCCACTGATTGTTTACTGGAAAATCCGCCGCAATCCTTATCCATTGGTGTTTGCCTGCTTGCGCGAAAGTGGCGTTACCGCTTTCTTTACCCGCAGTTCAGCCGCGAACATTCCCGTGAATATGGAAATGTGCAAAAAGATGAATTTGAATGAAGATACCTATTCGGTATCCATTCCATTGGGCGCTACCATCAATATGGCAGGTGCGGCGATCACCATCACTGTGCTGACATTGGCGGCAGTTCATACCTTAGGCATTACCGTTGATTTACCCACCGCTCTGCTATTGAGTGTGGTTGCTGCGGTCTGCGCCTGTGGCGCATCGGGTGTGGCTGGCGGCTCGCTGCTGTTGATCCCGCTGGCATGCGGCATGTTTGGCATTCCAAATGAAATCGCCATGCAAGTGGTCGCGGTTGGTTTCATCATTGGCGTATTGCAGGATTCAGCTGAAACCGCGCTGAACTCCTCAACCGACGTCCTGTTTACCGCCGCAGCTTGTCAGGCCGACGATGCCAGACTGGCGGATCCTGATCCGCTGGCTAACCGTAAAAGCGTCTGAATTTCAACCTAAAGGGGATGGGGGCAATTTAGCCCCCGTTTCTTATTGAATCACATCTTCTTTTTCCGCTTTCTTCTCTACCAGAAAAGGGTCTATCCCTTGCTGTTGCAGACGATAGAAACGAATAATATTAAAGCCGTTAAGCAGCAAGAAACTGCCTTCAATCAATGAACCGCCAATAGATCCCAACCAAACATTGTGGATAACCCAGCACACGGTGGAGACCCACATCACGCAGCGAGTTGTCAGGCCAGTGGTGCGAAATATCGCCCAAGTGCTGATAACGGTGCCGAAAATCGGCAATATCTCGACCGCGTGCTGCATACGCCATATACCAAAAGCTAATGTCAGACTGATAAACACCAACATGGCAATATTACTGCGGGTTTTAGCCGCGACCAGATTTCGCAGCGCATTGAGCATGGCGCTACTGCCAGCCGCACTGGCTCCCATCAGGAAGAAGTGGCAGCCAATAATGGCACTGTAGGCGGAAAGTTGAAGTCTAAAACGCCGTTCATCACGATTGAAGAACATGGTGATACCGACAAAAAATGCCAGCACGCCAACGGCTTGAGCAAACCAATAGAAAGTCATGGGGGGATAATCCTGGTGTACGGTGACCGTACTAATTAATAAGCAAACGGCATTTTATTAAAAATAATAAAACACCGTTTCATATTAATCAAAAGACACAATATTTACAAGGTGACGCCACTTTTAAAGATGGCCAGTTCGCGGAAATCATTGACTTCATTGCGTGCTGGTTGACCATTGGCAATGGCGACTATCAAATCAATAAACTCTGTCAATAATGTATCCATTGGCGTGCCGTGAATCAGTTTACCGGCATCGAAATCAATCCAATGGGGCTTTTTGGCAGCCAGTTCACTGTTAGTTGCCAGTTTAACTGTCGGCACAAAACCGCCGTAAGGTGTGCCACGGCCGGTACTGAATAACACCATATGGCAACCTGCACCCGCTAATGCACTGGTGGCGACAGCATCATTACCCGGGGCGCTGAGTAAATTCAGCCCAGGGCGCTGTAGGCGCTCACCATATTTCAGCACATCGACCACTTTGCTCTGGCCCGCTTTTTGGGTGCAACCCAGTGATTTCTCTTCCAATGTGGTGATACCGCCCGCTTTATTGCCCGGAGATGGGTTTTCATAAATCGGCTGGTTATGCGCGATAAAGTACTGTTTGAAATCATTGACCATACTAACGGTCTTTTCAAACGTTGCTTCATCACGGCACCGGCTCATCAAAATCCGCTCTGCCCCAAACATTTCCGGCACTTCTGTCAGGACGGATGTCCCGCCATTGGCAATCACATAGTCAGAAAAACGGCCCAGTAATGGGTTAGCGGTAATTCCTGATAAACCATCAGAACCGCCACATTCCAGACCAAATTTCAGCTCACTCAACTTACCCGGCACCCGTTGGTCATGGCGCATCACCTGATACAAAGCATGCAAATGCTCCAGACCGGCTTCGACTTCATCATCCTGCTGCTGACAAACCATAAAGCGCACGCGATCTTCATCAACCGGCCCCAGCGTGGTCTGGAAAACATCTACCTGATTGTTTTCACAGCCCAAACCAATCACCAGCACTGCGCCAGCATTGGGATGGCGCACCATATTTTGCAGCATGGTTCGGGTGTTTTCGTGGTCCTGACCCAGCTGTGAACAGCCAAACGGGTGGCTGAACAGATAGACGCCATCAATACCTTCCGCGTCTTGTGTTTCTTTCAAGAAGCGTTGCTGGATCTGGCGGGCGATCCCATTCACGCAACCCACAGTTGGGATGATCCACAGTTCGTTACGCACGCCCACATCGCCATTATCCCGGCGATAGATCTGTACTTCGCGATCCGCCATTTGTGGTGGTAACTCACTGAATTCTGGCTGATATTGATACTCATCCAGATCACTGAGGTTTGTTTTGGCATTTTGCGAATGAATATGTTCGCCCGGCTGAATCAGTATTAATGCATGGCCGATCGGCAAACCATACTTAACGATCATTTGTCCCGGCTCAATGGCTGTCAGGGCAAATTTATGCCCACGAGCGACTGGCTGAGCCAACTTAACACTGAATTCTCCGATTTCGAGAATCTCATCAGCGGCTAAATCTTGCAGTGCGACGGCGACATTATCTAGCGGGTGAATTTTTATAATACTTTGCATAATTAGACTCTTAGATGTAAGCCGCGACTGCAACTCTCATACCACTGTCAATAATGGTTTGCAGTTGTTCTGTCACCTGATTTGCCAGTTGCGGGACGGCCGTCAGATCCTGACCCCAGTGGGTAGCATCAGACAATACGCCGTTAACTAACTCTGCCAGCGCGATATCGCCGTTTTTTACCCCATTCCACAAGGTTGAATAACGTTCCAGCCAGTGAGCATCATCCTGTAGCGGATAAGTTTGACCATCACGTTCACCACGATAAAAGGCGATCAAAGCAGCCAGGGCAAAGGTCAGGCGCGGTGGCAATTTGCCTTGCTGTTGTTGATAAGTCAGCAATTGAGGCAAAATTCGGGTGCGGAATTTTGTCATGCCATTCAAAGCAATAGACAATAATTGATGCTGAATGAATGGGTTGCGGAAGCGGCTCAGTACCGCCTGAGAAAATGACAGCAACTCATCTTTCGGTAAATCCAGTACTGGAACAATCTCTTCAGTAATAGTTTTTTCGACAAAACGGCTGATTTGCGCGTCATCCATGGTTTGGCCGACAGTATCCAACCCAGACAGATAAGCCACTGGCACCAGTGCAGTGTGCGCGCCGTTCAGAATCGCAACTTTGCGCTCTTTATAGGGCTTGATGTCATCAACGATAAGAACATTCAGATCTAATTTATCAAGGCGAAGTTCCTGCGCCAGTTCTTTTGGCCCTTGGATAACAAACAGATAGAAGTATTCAGCCGTGTCCAGGAAGCTGTCCTGATAGCCCAATTCTGCTTGCAGTGCAGCCACTTCATCACGCGGATAACCGGTCACAATGCGGTCAACCAATGTTGAGCAGAAAGTGTTATTTTCCGTCAACCACTGAGTAAACGCTGCTGGCAATTGCCAATGGCTGGCATAGCGCAGCACCAACTCACGCAGAGCTTCACCATTATAATCAATCAGTTCGCAAGGCAGTAGCACCCAGCCTTTATCCGCTGCACCAGCAAAATGCTCAAAACGTTCGAATAACAAACGCGTCAATTTTGCTGGGAAAGAGCTTGGCGGCGCATCGCTGAATTGATCCGCTTCGTTCCAGGCAATGCCAGCTTCAGTGGTGTTCGAAAACATAAAGCGGATATTAGGATCACGGGCCAGCGCCAGATATTCATCAAACTGACGATAAATATTGATTTCGCGGTTAACCGAGCGGATCAGACGGGATTCACGCACCGTTTCGCCTTGCTCGTTCAGACCGCGGATCACCGCAGTATACAAGCCATCCTGGGTACTGAGTGAAGGAGGGAAATCGCTATCGATCGGGCGGATCACCACGATCCCGGCATTCAGATCGGTATGTTCATTCAGTAAATCAATCTGCCAGTCAACAAAGGCTCGCAGGAAATTACCTTCACCGAATTGAATGATTTTGTCCGGGTGGCTACGGCCAGGAAAGTCACGACGGTTCAGAGCTTGCATCAGGGTTCACCTCATAACGCATACTGCCGGGCGTTAAATAAACAACGAGTTAATGTTATATGGGGCTGACATTCAGCCCCGTGATTGTTATCGGATATTCATCACTAAAACAGTTCGGTGATTACAGCTCGATAGCGAAATATTGTTTGGCGTTATCAAAGCAGATGTTTTTCACCATAGAACCCAGCAGCTCAATATCTGCCGGAGCTTCACCATCTTCGACCCAGCGCCCAATCATCTGGCACAGAATGCGACGGAAGTATTCATGGCGGGTATAAGACAGGAAGCTGCGGCTATCAGTTAGCATCCCAACAAAGCGGCTCAACAAACCGAGCTGGGCCAATTGGGTCATTTGGCGTTGCATGCCATCTTTTTGGTCATTGAACCACCAGCCAGAACCAAACTGCATTTTCCCGGCAGGACCTTCGCCCTGGAAGTTGCCTACCATGGTGCCGATCACTTCGTTATCCCGTGGATTCAAGCAGTAAAGGATGGTTTTTGGCAGCGAATTGCGCAGGCCCTGTGCATCCAATAAGCGAGATAAAGGCTGCGCTAAGGGTTGGTCATTAATGGAGTCAAAGCCGATATCCGGCCCGACCAGATTGAACATGCGGCTGTTGTTATTACGCAATGCGCCGATGTGATACTGCTGCACCCATTCACGGCGGTGATACTCGCCAGACAGGAATAATAAGACAGCGGTTTTAAACTGAGCGATTTCTTCGGTACTTGGCTGATTACCGGCCAAACGACGGGCGAGAATGCCGTCTAAAGTCGCTTCATCAGCTTCACCGTAAACCACCACATCCAGCGCGTGGTCAGAAACTTTACAACCATGGGCGGCAAAGTGATCCATACGTTTGTTCAGCGCGGAACACAAATCAGCAAAGCGGCTAATAGAAGTGTCAGCGGCAGCTTCCAGGCGTTGCATATAATCGTTGAAACCTGCGGCTTCAATATTGAAAGCTTTGTCTGGACGCCAGCTTGGTAACACTTTGATATTGAAGCTGCCGTCAGCCGCAATAGCTTTATGGTGGCGCAAGTCATCAATCGGGTCATCAGTAGTACCGACCATTTTGACATTCATCTGCTGCATGATACCGCGCGCAGAGAAGCTGTCCTGAGCCAGCAACTCGTTACCGCGCTGCCAGATTTCTTCTGATGTGGCGGGGGACAATAACTTACCTGTAATACCAAATGGACGGCGTAATTCAAGATGCGTCCAGTGATACAAAGGGTTACCAATAGTATGAGGAACCGTTGCAGCCCAAGCATCAAACTTCTCACGGTCGCTGGCATCACCGGTACAGAAACGCTCCGCGACACCATTAGTGCGCATAGCTCGCCATTTGTAATGGTCACCTTTCAACCAGATGTCATACATATTCTTAAAGCGGGTATTTTCTGCGATCTGTTCAGGGGGTAAATGACAGTGATAATCATATATTGGCTGATCTTTCGCGTAGTCATGATACAGACGGCGGGCAAATTCAGTGTCGAGCAAAAAGTCTTCGGTCAAAAACTGCGACATATTAGGTTCCTCACTTGAAACATCTTAGAGTTCTGCTTTCTGTTATCGCGAAGTTATCACACCAATTTCATCTATCGTCCAGCATTTTTTTATAGATAAAGATCGCAAAAACCTAACAAAAAGAACAAATACTCAACATTTATAGTCTATTTAGTCCCTTTAGGCACTAAGTCTGCTGGGTTCTATTATTCCCTAATTGAAAAGTGGTTTTTGTGATATCACTCAACTTTTAAATCTGTATGACAAGTTATTGTTGCGTCGCCATCAGTCATCTCATTAGCCATGTTCAAATAAAGGCATTGATTTGACCCAAATAGGTATAAAAAATGAGCGCCGTACCAGCACTGCGGTCTCGGATAGGAAGGGAAACCTAAAATAGTTGAAGCGACCGCCAGCACGCCAGCCTCAACTCATGAATAAGAAAGGCCAGGCACCACCGCATGCACAGCAATGTCGGATTGGGCCACATTGCGCCATGAAACATCACGACAGGCGGTGTTTCATGGCAGTAATCTAATACTGGGAGAAAGTTAAAAATGATGCGTAAAATTAAAGGCTTACGCTGGTACATGATCGCTTTGGTTACCGTGGGCACTATATTAGGTTACCTGACGCGTAACGCTATTGCCGTTGCCGCACCAACGTTGCAAGAGCAGTTACATATCACGACACAGCAATATTCTTATATTATCGCCGCTTATTCAGCCGCTTACACTCTGATGCAGCCGGTAGCTGGCTATATTCTGGATGTGGTGGGGACGAAAGTCGGTTATGCCATGTTTGCCGTCATGTGGGCCATATTCTGTATGAGTACCGCATTAGCCAGCAGTTGGGGCGGTTTAGCGATTGCTCGTGGTGCTGTGGGTGCAGCAGAAGCCGCCATGATCCCTGCGGGTCTGAAAGCGACCAGTGAGTGGTTCCCAGCAAAAGAACGCTCCATTGCCGTGGGTTACTTCAACGTAGGTTCTTCTATCGGCGGCATGATTGCACCACCATTAGTGGTGTGGGCTATCATGATGCACAGCTGGCAGATGGCATTTATCATTACCGGTGTGCTTAGCCTGATTTGGGCCATTGCTTGGTTAATCCTGTACAAACACCCGAAAGATCAGAAAAAACTGTCTGATGAAGAGCGTGAGTACATCCTGAGTGGCCAAGAAGCGCAGCACTCTACTGCTAACGCCAAAAAGATGTCTGCAATGCAGATTATCCGTAACCGCCAGTTCTGGGGTATTGCAATACCACGTTTCTTGGCAGAACCCGCTTGGGGCACATTCAACGCGTGGATCCCACTGTTCATGTTTAAAGCTTATGGCTTTAACTTGAAAGAAATCGCCATGTTTGCCTGGATGCCAATGCTGTTTGCCGACCTGGGCTGCATTCTGGGTGGCTATCTGCCACCATTGTTCCAGAAATATCTCAAAGTTAACCTGATTGTTTCCCGTAAGTTAGTGGTCACTATGGGCGGCTTGTTGATGATTGGGCCGGGGATGATTGGCCTGTTCACCAGCCCTTACGCGGCTATCGCCCTGCTGTGTGTCGGTGGATTTGCTCACCAATCACTGTCTGGTGCGCTGATTACCTTATCGTCTGACGTCTTTGGCCGTAACGAAGTGGCCACCGCCAACGGCTTGACGGGAATGGCGGCTTGGACGGCCAGTACTATGTTCGCCCTGGTAGTGGGTGCTTTGGCAGATACCATGGGCTTCAGCCCACTGTTTGCCGCACTCGCCGTATTTGACGTGTTAGCCGTCGTGGTTATCTGGACGGTACTGCAAAACCGCCCGGCAGCCGAACCCGCTATCGATCCGGTACAACAAACGCCAGCCGGACAGAATTAATCCAAGACTTTACGCGAGAGACACCATCAGCCCGGTGATATTTGCCGGGCTTTTTATCCCCGAGCCGCCCTCCTTTACTGCACATTTTCCATCATAACTGTGATAGCAATAACTAGAACCCAATAGGGATAAGTGGTATAACAAGTCCAATTGTATCTCCTACGGGATATCATGCCTTCCAGACAAAATGAGCCGCAAAATTTGCTGCCTCAATTGATCCTTGATCCCAAGAGCCTTAATCATGGAATTCACAGAAACCAGACGGTTGTACCAGCAGTTAGCCGCAGAGTTAAAGCAGCGCATCGAAGCCGGTGTTTATCAGGTGGGCGATAAATTGCCCGCAGAACGCTACATTTCCGAAGAAATGAATGTCAGCCGAACTGTGGTCCGTGAAGCGATTATCATGTTGGAAGTGGAGGGCTATGTAGAAGTGCGCAAAGGCTCCGGCATCCATGTGATGTCGAATCAGCAAAAACACTTGGTCATGCCGAACCAGGGTATTGAATTCGCCACCGCAGGCCCTTTTGAGCTGTTACAGGCGCGTCAATTGATCGAAAGTAACATTGCTGAATTTGCAGCCACACAAGTCACCCGTCAGGATATCGTGCAATTAATCGAGATCCAAAAACATGCGCGGCAAGAAGATCGTTTTCGTGACTCGCAATGGGATTTGAAATTCCATGTGCAAGTGGCGCTGGCGACGCAAAACACCGCGATGGCAACGATTGTCGAAAAAATGTGGAGCCAGCGGGTACATAACCCTTACTGGATCAAACTGCACGAGCATATTGATGATAAGTCGATCGAGAGTTGGTGCGAAGATCACGATCGGATCCTTGAGGCTCTGATGCGTAAAGATCCATACGCCAGTAAGCTCGCCATGTGGCAACATCTGGAAAATACCAAACAAATGCTGTTCCGGGCCACGACTGATGATTTCGAGTTTAATGTAGACCGCTACTTATTCACCGAAAACCCGGTAGTTCATCTCGATATCCCCAAAGAGCTTGGTTTGAGTGTTACAGATAAGCCGCAAGCAAGCGAATCATTGAAATAAGTCATTAGAGACAAATTCGCCAAAAGTCGATGTGACCAGGGCTTATGGCAGCAATGCCCAAGGATGGGCCAGCTAACCGATATCGGTGATTTCCAGCACGAAGAGGCACTCTTCATGCGATGTTGTAGTCAGTAAATGTCGAGTTCTGTCAGCAAATGTCAGTGTTAGGCCTGTTTTTTAACTATTGCTTAAAAAACACTCAATTAGCATCTATATTTCCCTGTTTCATATCCCGCTATTTTGCTAAAGTGGCAGCACTTTTTTATTCGGATGCTTTGGGAGCGAAACGCAAATATATGCGCTGGTTGTTTGCTCTGTTTATTGCAGTAGCTGGCTGGGTCGGTTCGGCTTCCGGCAGCTTGCTATCGTCCACGCATCCCTCATCAGGTATAGTGTTACCTGCGCTTGACCGTCCCTGCGTCAGCGGCACCTCCTCATCCGTCAATGTCTTTTCGTCATATCTGCACCTGCAAAAGAAAGCCCTTTATTCACAATGGCGTCTGATGGGCATTCCTGCCAAAAAAACCGCCATAAAAAACCGGTTGGGTGCAACTAAACTTACCGGCTCAGTTAATCTTTCATTCGCCAATAACACTTGGCATAGCGCACATCTGGCTATGTCCCGCAGCAGCCGAGCGGATGAAATCTATAAACAGCCACGGCAATCACTGCCCCTGTTGAACTATTCCAATTGGATATTCTATGCTTCGACACAGCAAAATCGTGTGGGTGGCTGGAAAGAGAGTAATACTCAATATAGCGGGATGCTTACCTACCATATTATGGCGTGATGCTTTCTCGGTTGTCGTAATACGTGAGCATCGCAACAAGAAGTCAATTTACCTTTAGATATCAGCGAATTGGTTTGCTTTGGTTCCTTTATCAAAACCATCGCTAAAACACGAAAAACCATCAGATATTTTTTGATCGTGTTTATATCCATAACGATGCATACAACAAACAATGACGTTTTAGGAATACCCGATGGATATCATTAAAGAACTCTTACATGCTTTATGGGCGCAAGACTACGAGACACTGGCGAATCCATCTTTAGTCTGGGCCATTTACATCTTGTTATTTGTGATACTTTTTCTGGAAAATGGCCTACTTCCGGCGGCCTTTTTACCGGGCGATAGTCTGCTGATTCTGGTTGGCGTCTTGATTGCAAAAGGGGCCATGAGCTTCCCGGTGACCATTGTGGTATTAACCACCGCAGCCAGCTTGGGTTGCTGGGTCAGCTATATTCAGGGGCGATGGCTGGGGAATACCAAAGTGGTGCAAGGGTGGCTATCCCATCTACCTGCCCATTATCACCAGCGCGCACATAACCTGTTCCACCGCCATGGGTTATCCGCCCTATTGGTCGGCCGTTTCCTGGCATTCGTGCGCACCTTATTGCCAACAATTGCGGGCCTTTCCGGCCTGAGCAATACCCGCTTTCAATTCTTTAACTGGATGAGTGGGTTGCTGTGGGTTTTGATCTTAACCACTATGGGCTTTGCCTTTGGCAAAACACCGGTATTCCTGAAATACGAAGATGAAGTGATGTTTTTCCTGATGTTGCTGCCTCTGGCACTCTTAGTGATTGGCTTATTTGGTTCTTTATATGTGCTTTGGCGCAAAAAAAGTGCCCCTCCGGCTAATAACAGCAATGATAAAGGTAAGCCAGAGTGATTACCCTCAGGGGCCGTTTTAGCCGCCCAGTTTGGCTCTATCTTATCCTGCCGGTGACCGCCTTATTGCTAGCAGCACTGTTGTTTACGCCAATGATTCTGCGCACAGAAAGTGCGTTAAAAATTCGGCCTAATCAGCAGGGTCTGTCGTTACCCGATGGATTTTATCTGTATCAACACCTCGATCAGCGGGGGATTCGCATCAAAAGCATCACTCCGGAGAATGACAGCCTGGTGGTGAGCCTTGAGTCTCCGGAACAGCAAAAAGAAGCGATCGAAGCTTTGCAGGATATCCTACCAAGCGGTTATGTCATTGTGACGAGTGAATCAAAGAAACGTCAGCGTTTATTACCCGCCTTCAGAAATAACCTACAAAATGTAGGGTAATCTACATGACGGGGAGCATCTCCCCGTCATCAGCTCTCCGTTATTCCCTATTTATTCTGCTGATACATGATTAATCTATAAAAATTCAGTAGTAAACTTGGGTATCACATAATTCAGAGCTATGCTTAGTCATTCATGGCAACCTATTTTATCACCGATTCTTGCTGTAAAAGGAAGCAATACCATGTTGTTACATACTGTGCTGTTACGTCCCGTTTTTTCACTACGGGCCTTTCTCCTGTTGGTCTTACCGATGGTTGCATTTTACAGTGTCGCCCAAACGAATGAATGCGACACCAAAGCTAAGGAGATCCAACAGCAGATTGATTATGCCAAACAGCATGGCAATACTCGCCGCGCCGCCGGTCTGGAAACGGCGCTGAAAGAAGTTAAAAATAATTGTACTGTTGAGAGCCTGAAAGCTGAGCGGCAGAAAAAAATCAAAGAAAAGCAACACAAAGTCGCAGAACGCAAGCAAGAACTCAAAGAAGCTCAGCAAAAGGGTGATGCTGGAAAAATCGCCAATAAACAGAAGAAGTTAACGGAGGCGCAAGCTGAGTTAAAGCAAGCTCAGGCACAGAAATAGCGACTCCGGGTTTAAATACAAACACAGTGAACTATTAGGATTATTAACCTATCAACTTTCCGATAAATTCACTAAATTAGATATTCACCTCAGTTATGTTAAGGAGCTATTACATGCCACAAGATAAAACCTCTGAACATTTGCGCGCTGAACTTAAGTCACTTGCGGATACTTTGGAAGAAGTGCTGCAATCTTCGACCGATAAGCCGAAAGCTGAGTTAGATAAGCTGCGGGCCAAAGCGGAGAACGCGTTGAAGGATACACGTGAACGTCTGAGTGAAACTGGCGATAAAATTGCTGCCCAAACCAAAGAGATTGCTGATAAAGCTGATAACTATGTCCATGACAACCCTTGGGCTGGTGTGGGTATCGGTGCTGCTGTCGGCGTGGTGTTAGGCGTGTTGTTGTCTCGCCGCTGATTATGGCTGAACTTCCTCAAACTCAGGGCCCCGGTAAAGGGGTCCTCGATACTGTCCACCGTATCGCCACCATTGTGGTGGGTATGGTTGAAACCCGTGTCCGGCTGGCGGCCATTGAGCTGGAAGAAGAAAAGGCAACACTGATTCAGTTGCTGATAATGGCGGGGATTACCCTGCTGTTGACTGCTTTCGGTTTGATGAGCTTGCTTGTGTTAGTCATATGGGCGATTGATCCTGCCTATCGTTTAGTCGCACTGGGGTCGACAACCGCCGTGCTATTAGCGTTGGCAATCATCGGAGTTATCTGGACACTCACCAAAGCGCGTCACTCCACGCTGCTGGGTTCAACCCGCAAGCAACTGGAAACAGACCGCGAATTATTGGAGAAAGAGCGTTGAGCCGCCGTCAATTGGCACAGGAAAAGGCCGCATTGTTACGGGAGATCCAGCAGCAACGTCTGGATCTCGCTAACAGCGCAGCGCATTGGATTGAAGTCACAGCACCTTATGACCGAGGCTGGGTAAAAATCGTCAGTATGCGAAAATATCTGATGGTGGGTTCAAGCCTGGTCGCACTCTACGGTATCCGCCACCCCAGCAAATTAATCCGCTGGTCGCGTAGAGCTGTCAGTGCATGGGGTACTATCCAACTGTTTCGCAATACTTTTTTATTACGTTAACCCCTAATTTCACTGCACTGCCACGTCACAATTATCTTATGTTTGATCAACTCAGAATATAAAAGCCCACCTTCCCATAGGCGGGCTTTTATATTCTGTCACTTCAGTTTTTTTGATGAAAAACGACAGTTTTACTTGCTAACAACTTATCAACTTCTCGATTAACATTCTCTCATCAAGTCAGGGCGTTTGCAGAAACATATTGGCAAACAATCACATATAAACTTTTTGATGAAAAATTAACGCCAGCAAATGTCAGGCATTAATACAAAACACTTTTTGGAGAAGTCGTTGATGAACAAATTACAAGATACTGGCCTGTTGGTAGCACGCATTCTAATGCCAATTCTGTTTATTGTTGCCGGTTACGGCAAAATGGGTGATGCCTATGCCGGTACTCAGCAATATATGCAAGCAATGGGCGTCCCTGGATTCTTCCTGCCACTGACTATTTTGTTGGAATTTGGCGGCGGCCTGGCCATTCTGTTTGGTTTCCTGACCCGTACCACTGCGCTGTTCACCGCCGGTTTCACTATTTTGACTGCATTAATCTTCCACACTAACTTTGCGGAAGGCGTTAACCAACTGATGTTTATGAAAAACCTGACCATCGCTGGCGGTTACATTGTCTTAGCCGTTGCTGGCCCTGGTGGTTTCAGTATTGACCGCCTGCTGGGTAAGAAGTGGTAAGCACAGTAGCCAAAATGAATATGCTATTTTAATTAACGACGCCCTATCATTTGATAGGGCGCGTTTTTATGGAGAAGTATAAAGATGGGGCAACTTGTTGACGGTGTATGGCAAGACGTTTGGTATGACACCAAACCTAGCGGGGGCCATTTCAAACGCAGTAACTCGCAATTCCGCAATTGGGTGACGACTGATGGTCAAGCTGGGCCACAAGGTAAGGCGGGCTTTAAAGCCGAAGCACATCGTTACCATTTGTATGTTTCTCTGGCCTGTCCATGGGCGCACCGCACCTTACTAACGCGCAGCTTGAAAGGTTTGGAATCGCTAATTTCAGTTTCTGTGGTACATCCGCTGATGCTGGAGAATGGCTGGACATTCGGTCATGACTTCCCCGCCACCACCGGTGATGGGCTTTACCATCTCGATTATCTTTATCAACTCTATCTCCGTGCCGACCCCCATTATAGCGGGCGCGTGACCGTCCCGGTGTTATGGGATAAGCAGCAACAAACTGTTGTTAGCAATGAGTCAGCCGATATCATTCGTATGTTCAATAATGCTTTTGATGGGGTTGGTGCTAAAGCTGGCGATTATTACCCTCCCGTATTACGCGGCAAGATTGACGATATCAATGAGTGGATTTACGATCAGGTCAATAATGGCGTGTATAAAGCGGGCTTTGCCACCACCCAAGAAGCCTATGACGAAGCCGTCAGCACCTTGTTTGATGCATTGGATAAGCTGGAACACATTCTGGGGAAACACCGCTATTTGACCGGTGATCAACTGACCGAAGCGGATTTACGCTTATGGACCACATTGGTACGTTTTGACCCGGTGTATGTCACACATTTCAAGTGCGATAAGCGCCGTATTAGCGATTATCTCAACTTATACGGCTTTTTACGCGATATTTATCAGATGCCGGGTATTGCCGAGACGGTAGATTTTGACCATATCCGCCATCACTATTACCGCAGCCACGGCACCATTAATCCTTACGGAATTATCTCCATCGGCCCACAGCAAAACCTGCTGGAGCCACATGGACGAGATACCCGTTTCGCTTAGTTAACAGATAGCCACTCACCTCCCAATCGAGGCGACACGCAGTAGCCGTTTATTTATTAGCAAACAGCCTAGGGATCTCACGCAGACACCACGACTTGGCCTCGCCCATACTGTCGCGACGCCATGCCATAATGATATCCGCCTCACGGCTGTATTCCGGCCCGACAACCCTGAGGCGGCCTGCTTCGATATCTTTTTCCACCATGTCGTAAGGCATGGTCGCTACACCTAAACCAGCGAGTAATGCCCGCCGTTTATCTTCAATGGTGCTGACCGTCAGCCGTTGCTGTTTATCCAACAACTGTACAGTGATAACCGGCCGCTCGCGGGCGGTATCTGCCACGGCAACGGCTCGATATTTCACCCGGGTTAGCTCAGAGAGCGGCTCTGGCTCCAAGTGAATAGGATGATCCGGGCTGGCCACATAAACGCTGGTCACTTTGTACAGTTTGCGGCTGTTAATCTCCGAAGATGCGCGAAAATGCATATCTGGCGCGATAACAATATCAGCCCGCCCCTGCTCCAGTCGCTCCCATGCTCCGGCTAATACCTCGGTAAAAATAGAAACCTGAGTGTTGGCTTTGAGTGCCAGTTTGTCGATAAGCGGGAACAGTTTCCACGCCGGAGACAAGGCCTCGCTGACGATGGTGATATGGGTTTCCCAGCCGCGTGCCAATGCCTCAGCGTCAGTAGTCAGCTTATCTGCCGCTTCCAGCAATACTCGCCCGCGATCCAGCAGCATGCGCCCGACATTGGTAAACTTGGTGCGATGCCCTGAACGGTCGAACAGCACCACATCAAGCTCTTCTTCAAGCTTCTGCATGGTGTAGCTCAGCGCAGAGGGTACTCGCCCCAATTCATCGGCTGCCGCCGCAAAACTACCACGGCGATCAATGGCATCCATCACTCTTAATGCTTCTAACGTTAGCGCCCGATCTTTGGCCATCATTTTCTCAATCAGGAAATTTGAATATAGTGACCAGATTAACTGGCTAACAATCTGCCGTCCAGACGCTTACCATTTGTTTATCGATTAATGTCTACAAACTATGCCAAAGTCATTGGTGTTTGAGTGCAACCAACACTCCTGCAATTTGAAAGATGGCGATAGGTATATGCCCTATAGATTTCAAGGTGCAGGAAGGCGGCAAACGAAAGTATCCCGATGAACTTACACAGGTAAGTGATTCGGGTAATTGAGCGCAGCCAACACACCTGCAATTTGAAAGATGGCGATAGGTATATGCCCTATAGATTTCAAGGTGCAGGAAGGCGGCAAACGAAAGTATCCCGATGAACTTACACAGGTAAGTGATTCGGGTAATTGAGCGCAGCCAACACACCTGCAATTTGAAAGATGGCGATAGGTATATGCCCTATAGATTTCAAGGTGCAGGAAGGCGGCAAACGAAAGTATCCCGATGAACTTACACAGGTAAGTGATTCGGGTAATTGAGCGCAGCCAACACACCTGCAATTTGAAAGATGACGGGCACAGGAGCAATCATGATCACATGCAGAACAGCAAAACAGTGCGGGCAAGCTGACTTTGGTTGGCTTCAAGCCCGCTATACTTTTTCATTCGGCCACTATTTTGACCCGAAATTACTCGGCTATGCCTCACTGCGGGTGTTGAATCAGGAAGTGTTAGCACCGGGGGCATCATTCCAGCCGCGAACCTATCCGCGGGTTGACATTCTCAACCTGATTTTACAAGGCGAAGCCGAATATCGCGATAGTCTGGGCAACCATGTGCGCGGCAAAACCGGCGATGTCTTGCTATTTTCTACCCAACCGGGTGTTAGTTACAGCGAGCATAACTTGAGTGCAGACAAGCCGTTAACCCGCATTCAGTTATGGCTAAATGCTTGTCCAGAACAAGACAGTCATCTCGCGCAGCGCATGTCTTTATGCTCTCAGCCATTGCGATTATTGGCCTCTCCTGATGGGGAGCAAGGTAGCCTGAAGCTGCGCCAGCAAGTGTGGATTCATCATTTAGATTTAGCCGCCGGTGAGCAATATACAATTGATTTGCACGGCCCGAGGGCATATCTGCAATCTATTCACGGGACAGTCGAAGTGAAAGGCCCGCAAGTGAGCGAAGCTCAGCGCTTGACCTGCGGTGACGGGGCTTTTGTACAAGAAGAACAGCATTTAGTGATTACAGCAGAGACTCCCCTGCGGGCATTGCTGATTGATTTACCTGAATGACCGGGTATTCGCCCAGTCGGGGCTGTCCTGAAAATTGTGTCAATGCCACATTGATTGTGGCATTGGTGCGCTATCTATATAGCATATGAATTTCTTATGGCTTCAATGACGCCATATCAATCACAAAGCGGTATTTCACATCACTTTTCAGCATACGTTCGTAAGCGTGGTTAATATCTTGAATATTAATCATTTCTATATCTGAAGCAATGCCGTGTTTAGCACAAAAATCCAACATTTCCTGTGTTTCCGCAATACCGCCAATGCAGGAACCCGCCACCGAGCGCCGCCCCAAAATCATCGGTAAGGTACTCACCATCGGGCTGATATCCCCGAGGAAACCGACAAACACTAACGTGCCGTCCACATTCAACGTCGGCATGTATGCATTGATATCATGCACATAAGGCACAGTATCAATTATCAAATCAAATTGCCCTTTGGCCGCGGCCATTTGTGCATCATCGGTAGATAAAACAATGTGATGCGCACCTAAGCGGCGGGCATCCGCCTCTTTATTAGGAGAGCGGGTAAAGAGTGTTACTTCAGCGCCGAGCGCATTAGCCAATTTTAGTGCCATATGGCCCAATCCACCCAGCCCCACGACAGCGACTTTGCTACCCTTTCCGACTTTCCAATGGCGCAGTGGTGACCAAGTAGTGATACCTGCACACAATAGGGGGGCGGCAGCTTTCAAATCCAGACCAGCAGGCATTTTCAATACAAAATCTTGCGATGCGACAATAGCTTGCGAGTAACCGCCGTAGGTTGGCTGATGGTCATGGCGGTCAATACCATTGTAGGTTTGCACATTTCCTTCTTCGCAATATTGTTCTAATCCTTGCTGACACGGGTTGCAGTGGCGACAGGAATCGACCATACAACCAATACCGGCGAAATCACCCACTTTAAACTTCGTGACATCCTTGCCCACCGCCGTAACGCGCCCCACCACTTCATGACCGGGCACAATAGGATAGGTGCTGAATCCCCAGTCATTACGCGCCTGATGTAGGTCAGAATGACAAACACCACAATAGAGCACCTCCATCACCACATCATCTGGGCGAGGAGCGCGACGGGTAAACTCAAAGGGAGCCAGCGGAACTTTTGCTGATGTAGCAGCATAACCGAGTACTTTCATTGTCATGGTGTATCTCCGGGATGATGAGCGTTGAAAAGAGATGCGAAGTATTTATCAAAGTTCTTGTTTCGTCGGACGGAATAACACTTCGTTAATATCCACATCCTCCGGCTGGCCGATAGCAAAGGCCACAATACTGGCGAATGCATCAGCGGAAATAGCAACTTCGTCATAAAATTGCTTAATACCTGCCGCGACATCAGCTTCAGTGATGCTGTCCACCAACTCGCTACTCACTGCGCCGGGAGAAATAATGGTCGTCCGAATATTGTACGGTTTCACTTCCTGACGTAGCCCTTCAGAAATCACACGAACAGCGGTTTTGGTCGCCGCATACACAGCACTGCCCGGCCTCACTTTATGGCCCGCAACTGAGGAGGTATTGATGATATGCCCACTTTTCTGCTCTTTCATATAAGGAAGTGCTGCCGCAATGCCGTAAAGAACCCCTTTCAGATTCACATCAATCATTGCATTCCAATCATCAATCTTACGCCGCTCCAACAGTGAATGCGGCATTAGCCCGGCATTATTCACCATCACATCTATGCGACCATAAAGCCTGACCGCCGTGTCCACCAGCGCCTGAACCTGATCCGGATGCGTCACATCCGTTTTGACCACGGCACCTTTATTCAATGATAGCTCGTCGGCCAATTTTTCCAGCCGGTCAATGCGGCGCGCACCCAGCACCACTTTTGCGCCATCTTTTGTCAGGCGACGAGCCAACGCCTCGCCCAGGCCACTGCTGGCCCCAGCGATAACCACAACTTTATTTTCAATACCTTGAGTCATATTTCCTCCGAGGTTATTTCTGATATTGCTCGTTGCTGACTTTTTCCATCCACTCAACGGGGCTACCATTAAGGGATTCAGCAATAGCCATGTGAGTCATCGCGGTATCTGGCGTTGCTCCATGCCAATGTTTCACTCCTTCAGGTATCCAAACAATATCGCCCTGATTCATCTCGTTAATCTCACTGCCCCACTCCTGAATCCAGCCACGGCCTTGAGTGATAATCAACGTTTGGCCCAGTGGATGAGTGTGCCAGGCAGTACGCGCGCCCGGCTCGAATGTGACCAAAGCGCCGCCCACACGGGCAGGTAGAGTCGCCTGAAAAGGCGCATCAATACGCACCTGGCCGGTGAAATAATTGGCAGAACCGGATTGGGATACTTGAGAACCGCTTGGTGTAATTTTCACTTTTCCCTCCACGCCAGCAAAAGCTGTCGGACTTAACATGGACTACATAACTGTAGACGCTGCGAGCAATTTCACCGTTATTCCTGATAATGTTCAGGTGACAGATCAAAGTCCGGTGAGTTTTTCCAGCGCCTCAGGATAGCGCTCGCCGACTAATGTGACTTTCGCAGCTGCGCTGTCAATTTGCTGAAGATCCGCGGCAGTCAACTCCAGGTTCGCCGCGCCAATATTCTCCTCCAGCCGATTTAACTTACGTGTCCCAGGGATCGGCACAATCCACGGTTTTTTCGCCAATAACCAAGCCAACGCGATTTGTGCCGGTGTCGCGCCTTTTTGCTGTGCCACATCCTGAATCAACGTAATCAACACCTGATTGGCCTTTAATGCCTCTGGAGTGAAACGCGGCAAAGTGCGACGAAAATCATCACTGGCAAACTCGGTTGATTCCGTCATTTTCCCCGTCAGATAACCTTTACCCAGCGGACTATAAGGCACCAAACCAATCCCCAACTCCTCTAGTGTAGGGATAATTTCCTGCTCCGGTTTCCGCCACCACAAAGAATATTCACTCTGTAGCGCGGTGACCGGCTGAACTGCATGGGCACGACGAATGGTTGCCACCCCCGCCTCAGACAAACCAAAGTGCTTAACTTTCCCTTCTTTAATTAAATCTTGTACTGCGCCAGCCACATCTTCAATGGGTACATTGGGATCGACACGATGTTGATAAAACAGATCGATAACATCTGTTTTTAAGCGCTTGAGAGAGGCCTCCGCAACCTTCTTGATATGTTGAGGTCGGCTGTTTAAACCCACCCATTTTGGCCCACCATTCGGATCGGCCTGAAAACCAAATTTGGTGGCAATCACCACTTTATCGCGCAAAGGGGCCAGCGCCTCACCCAACAACTCTTCATTGGTATATGGCCCATAGACTTCTGCGGTATCAAAGAATGTCACGCCAAGATCCACGGCTTTGCGCAGTAATGAAATCATTTCCTGTTTATCGGTTGCCGGGCCATAACCGAAGCTCATTCCCATGCAGCCTAAACCCATTGCTGACACTTCAAGATTACTGCGACCGAGTGTGCGCTTTTGCATTGTCTTTACCCCTGTTTGTTATTGCTTACCACCACAAGATACTCACCAAATGAATGCCTGTTGCAGGAAAGGTAGCAAATGCTTATACGGAGTATTAGAGGGGGAAATGTGCATGAGTATATGAATTAAATTCATAAATTGAGCTAAACTTGAAAACTTGAGTGCTAACCAGCGGGAAGCAAGATGTTAAAAGAGAATTTTAACGATTTAATTTCATTTCTAATGGTTGCCAGAGAACGTAGCTTTACCAAAGCCGCAGCAAAACTGGGCATTTCCCAATCAGCCTTAAGCCACTCAATTCGAGGGCTGGAGGAGCGACTGGAGCTTCGCTTACTGACCCGCACCACTCGCAGTGTGGCGCCGACTGAAGCCGGTGAAAGGCTGGCAAATAGCCTTGGGCCACGTTTTGCAGAAATTGAGAGCGAACTGGATGCGCTGAGTGAAATGCGAGCGCGCCCGGCGGGAAATATTCGAGTCACCGCTGGCGAACATGCTGTCGATTCTGTGCTCTGGCCGGTGCTGAAAACCTTTCTCACAGAATACGCTGACATCAAGGTAGAAATTACAGTCGACAATAGCTTAACTGACATTGTGACAGGCCGCTTTGATGCAGGTATCCGCCTGGGAGAGCAGGTTGCCAAGGACATGGTTGCGGTGCGGATTGGGCCTGATATGAGTATGGCTGTAGTTGGTTCGCCCCCATATCTGGCTAAATATGGCGTTCCTACCACACCAGCCGACCTGCAAAATCATCGCTGTATCAATATGCGCCTGCCAACAATGGGCGGCCTGTATGCTTGGGAGTTTGAAAAAGAAGGGCGCGAGTTAAAAGTGCGGGTTGAGGGACAGTTAACTTTCAATAGCTTACGACAGCGGATTGATGCAGCAATGATTGGTTTTGGTCTGACAATGGTGCCAGAAGATGCAGTAAGGGCAGAGATTGCCAGCGGTAATTTAGTTAGAGTTCTGCAAGAGTGGTGTGAGCCATTTCCCGGCTACTATCTTTACTACCCCAGCCGCAGGCAGCACACCACCGCGTTTTCACTGTTTGTTGATGCGCTGCGCTATCAGCGTTAACAGGGCAAAAGATAACTTAAAAATGTAAATATCGCCCCCAGTGGAGCGCTTTTTGCTTATTGTAATTTTCATTTGCATCGCTATAATTTAGCCGGCTAAATAAATTAAAAGTGATCTATATGGAATATAAAGCAAGGGCGTTGCCCACCCGCGAGACGCTGGCTCGGGTGCAGAATCAAGAAAATCTCGACACCGATGTTTCCGGGGTGGATTTAGTCTTAAACCTGATCACCACCGCTGATTTAATTCGTTCAAGCATATACGCACAACTTTCGGATAAATATGGAATTTCAGAAGGTAAATTCATTCTCTTAATGTCACTTTATGGCGAAGGCGAAACCGCTGCCAGCGAGCTGGCATTACGCATTGGTGTCGCGCCTGCGACTGTCTCCGTCATGGTCAAACGTATGCTTTCCGTCCCCGAACCCTTGATTACCATGAGCCGAACCCATGCTGATGGACGCTCTCGCTTAATTGCATTAAGCCCTGCGGGACACCGCGTTATTAAAGAGGCGCTGCCGGGGCACATCAACGCCATTCGCTCTTTTGCCGAAGTGCTCAATGATCAAGAACGCGAATCCCTGATTTCAATGCTGCGAAAACTGCTGCGAAAAAACAGCTAAAAGTAGTTAAAAATAACCAAAACATGGGGTTTATCACGTTAACCCTTTTCCAACCACATACTTAGCCGGCTAAATAAATTGAATCAAGAACAAAAAAACACCTTAAAACCAATAAAGAAAATAGCAGTAACTTTCTTGGTGCTGCTGTTGGTTGGATCGAGCCTCATCTATTTTGGATCAAGAAATGACGCGGTATCCGTGGCCCAAAGTCTGAAGTCTGGCGTACTGACCGCCGATAAGATCAATATTGCGTTTGAAAATGTGGGCGGCAAACTTGTCACGCGCCAGGTGCAAGAGTCTCAGATGGTTCAAAAGGGTGACACCTTGATGATGCTGGATGAGGTGGATACCAACATTTCTATAGAGCGCCTCAAGGCGGTTATCCGTGCTCAGGAGGCGTCGATTCGTCTGGAAGAGTCCGCGACGCGGATCGCGAGTGATGAAACCAAATTAACGGAAGTCTCTTCCTGGCGTAAAATTGAGGAAATTCAAGCCACACTGAGTGCCGCGCGTGCCAGTGAGGAACTGGCCCGTACTGACTTTAACCGTATGGCCAAGTTGAGTCACACCGGCAGTGTCTCGCAGTCCATGCTAGATAGTGCAAAAAGCATGTTAACGCAGACTCAGGCGGCTGTTGTGCAAGCTGAGCGCCAACTTGCTTCGGCCATGATTGGTACGACACCAGAACAGATAAAACGCCTCTCTGAGAAGGCGAGCGCTCAGGGCATGACACTTCAAGCCATTGCCAACTCGCGCGAGTCGATCAAAAACCGTGAAAATGTGCTGGATCAGCTCCGTGCTCAGTTAGCCCAGTCTCAAGCAGAACTGAGGCAACTGGAGGTCAATCACGGCCGCCTGACACTGACGGCTCCCGAAGCAGGTAAAGTCTTAAAAATCCTTTATGAGCCAGGTGAGATGATACCAACTGGCGCGCCAGCGGTTCTACTGGAGACTGACCGCAGATATGTTGATATTTACGTCAATGAAAATATGGTTAGCGCTTACCAACCGGGTACAGCAGTAACCGCGCAAGTGCCAGCGCTTGATACCCACGTGAAAGGGGTGGTACGTTTTGCAACGGCAGCCCCCTCTTTTTCTGATTTACGCATGACCCGAGAACGCGGGCAGGCCGATTTGACCTCCTACCAAGTCCGAATCTACACAGAAGAAAAACCGCAATTGCTCACCGGGATGACGCTAGAGGTGGATGATGCAGAACATCGTTAAGTCCATGACCGATGAGATTGGAGCCATGATGTCAGGGCATGTCATGCCCTATCACAAGGTCGCCATTGTGGTTGCAGCCGTCATAGCACTCCTGTTTTCGCTGGTTTTTTCACATTCGACCGTCTTTGAGGGCAAGATTGCAGTGATTGATCTTGATGCCTCTCATTATTCGACCGAGTTAATCCAGAAGATAAATACATCGCCCTATATTGAAGTCACTCAGGTTTTACACTCCCCCATAAATCCTGAAATATTGACCTCGCACGACCGTAATATTGGTGTGCTTTATATCTCGAAAGGGCTTGAGAAAAGTTTAAAAACAGGCGATAGCGCGGTGCGTCTTGGTTACTTTGCGGACTACAGCAACTCAGCACAAAATGCCGAAGTGCTGCAAAACCTACATGAATATATCCCCGAACTAGGAGCTGAAATTGGTGCCGCCCGTATCTCCGCACTAGGGCTTGGCGACACCCAACTAGAAGCGGCGTTGAGTCCGATGCTGCTGAAAAGTCGCAATCTGTTTAACCCGACCAGTACCGCAACCAACTCGACCAGCATTGCTTTTGTCTACTTTTTCTCCTCACTCTTTTATGGCCTGGCCACACTGATGGTCATCGGCAGGTTGAAAGTCACGGGTGCCTGGAGCAATGCTGTCTTCAACCGAGGCCCACTGGCACTGATGTGCCGCATGGTTCCCTATGCCTTCTTTTACACCACCGGCATTACCATTGTGAGCGCCTTGTTGGTTATTTTTGGCCAACTGCGATTTGAGGGCAACTATTTTGCCTATCTGCCCACCATATTCATGACTGGATTGGCTTTTGGTTGGTTAGCTTTGATTCTGTCCTGGAAGACTCAAAATCCGGGAGAAGGTGCCAGTCTCATGACTTTCCTGGTGCCACCTGGATTTATTATGGGTGGGGCAACCATGGCGGTGGGGTTCATGCCTCTTTGGGCCTATTACCTGAGCTACGCCTTCCCGTTAGTTTGGCAATATCGGTTTTATCGCGATTTTGCTATGCGTGGGCAGACGATGGCCGAGATGCTTCCGACCTATGGGGCCTATTTGATCTTTTTGACGATAATCGCTTTTGTGGTGGTGCTACTCTACTACCGTACTCAAAAACAGATTGAAGCCGTTAACTGACAGTGCTCAGATTGAGCAAATACACAGGTATTTTAATGATGTCATCGCTCTATCGCAGTACAAAGTTTAATACCAATCAATTTACTGGGAGCACTGTAGAAAACAGCCAGTTTTTTGAATGCGATTTTTCTGGTAACGATTTAACCGATACACAGTTTATCAACTGCCAATTTTACGATCGAGAATATCAGGTGGGATGTCACTTTAATCGTGCAACCTTAAAAGACGCCAGTTTTAAAAACTGCGATTTAACTATGAATAACTTCATGAACATTAATGCATTAGGAATAGAAATAAGAGGCTGCCTGGCTCAAGGCGCTGATTTTCGCGGTGCCAGTTTTATGAATATGATTACCGCCCGGAGTTGGTTTTGTAGTGCATATATCACTAAAAACAATTTAAGTTACGCGAACTTTTCGAAAGTTGTCCTAGAGAAATGTGAGTTATGGGAAAACCGTTGGATGGGTACGAATATTTTAGGGGCAAATTTTAGCGGATCTGATTTGTCTGGTGGTGAATTCTCATCTTTTGACTGGAGTTCAGCAAATTTCACCCATTGTGACCTGACCAATTCTGCCATCGGTGAGCTAGACATTCGTAGAAATGATTTGGAGGGTGTCAAATTGGATAGTGATCAGGTATCACAGTTAATGGGCCGTCTCGGAATCATCGTTATAGAGTGACTCGCGTCGTGGACAGTCATTCCTCTCCTGCATATATCACAGAAACAAAAACCCCGCCGAAGCGCTGGTGAATCCCCAGAAAAAAGGACAGGCATAGAGAAAATATGATCTACTGATTGTGCAACCAATTCAGCGAGATCAACTCTATGCCTGCCCGTAAAGTATGCCAGAACTTTTTCCGGGGCGCT
>NZ_CAMPQA010000019.1:0-52592 GCF_946902935.1 Yersinia sp. Marseille-Q5920
GGGGCGCGGTGCTGTCGGTATTCTTGGGCTGGAAAGGGGGGAGCCTGATAGGTAAAGGTGATTTTACCGTGGATGAGGTCGAACACCATGGCGCACCGGACACGCTGACCATTCGCGCTCGCAGTGCGGATTTTCGCGGCTCGCTCAATACCCGGCGTGAAGTCTCTTACCATGAAACAACACTGGGAAAAGTAGTGGCGCAGGTGGCCGAGCGTAATAACCTGAAAGCCATGCTGGCTGACGGACTGGCGGATATCGCTATTTCACACATCGACCAAACGCAAGAAACAGACGCCAAGTTTATCACCCGGTTAGCCACACTGAATGGCGCGGTAGCGGCCGTCAAAGCCGGGCGATTGTTATTTATCAAGCCGGGTAGCGGTGTTACTGCCAGCGGTAAACCCATTCCGCAGATGACCATCACCCGGCAGGATGGCGACCAGCATAGCTTTAGTATTGCTGACCGGGGCGCCTATACCGGTGTGAGTGCCAGTTGGTTGCACACCAAAGACCCCAAACCGGCCAAGCCGAAAAAAGTTAAGTTGCAGCGCAAGCCAAAGTTTAAACAGCTCCGCGCACTGGAACACCCCAAAGCCAAACCGACGCGCACCAAAGCCGCTACAGTGAAAAAACCGGTGGAGGAAAAACAAGGGGATTATCTGGTGGGGTCAGAAGATAACGTTTTTGCTATCACCACCGTTTACGCCACGCAAAAAGCCGCCATGCGCGCCGCTCAATCTAAATGGGAGAAGTTACAGCGCGGTGTTGCTGAGTTCTCTATCACTTTAGCCATGGGGCGCGCTGATTTATTTCCTGAAACCCCTGTCGCGGTTAATGGCTTTAAATCCGTGATAGACCAACAAAACTGGATCATCAGCAAGGTAGCGCACAGCCTGAGCAACAGCGGCTACACCACCCAGTTATCTCTCGAAGTGTTGTTGTCGGATGTCACTTATGAGGCCACCGAGTAGCAACATTCAACTAATTGATATTTATTTCACAAATGCGAACGCCAGTGATAAGATCAGCATAATTACTGAATATGCAGTTTCGGAGGTAAATATGATGCATTGCCCACGCTGTAAATTTGCAGCACACGCGAGATCCAGCCGTTACCTTAGTGACGAAACGAAAGAACGCTATCACCAGTGCACCAATATTAATTGCGGCAAAACCTTTAAGACCCATGAAACTATCGTTGAAACGATAATGGAACCGGGAATAATTAATGCTGTACCGCCCCACCCTAAAGGGAATCAAGGCGTGTTGTGGATGTAATTAAAGAAGCCTGCAAATTGCAGGTTTTTTTATTATTAAAATTCGGCGTAATTAATATCTTATTGGGGATAACTGGCGGTTTATCGTGCTTGCTACTGGATGCAGCCTTGGGCGTGTGAAAAGTGCCGTAGACACAATGTAGTCATTTTGTAGTCACTCTGCTGCCACTTTCAAATCTCAGGCACAAAAAAACCGCCTCACGGCGGTTAACGACATACTCATACTACTTTGTTTTACTTATACTATTTTCCATGGTGCCCGGGGCGGGACTTGAACCCGCACAGCCATAAGCCGAGGGATTTTAAATCCCTTGTGTCTACCGATTTCACCACCCGGGCTCTGGAAAACTGGAGGCGCGTCCCGGAGTCGAACCGAGGTAGACGGATTTGCAATCCGTAGCATGGCCACTCTGCCAACGCGCCTTATTCTTCTTTGCCTTACTGCTGAGGTTCGCTTATAGCCAACCTACTAATTTGGAGCGGGAAACGAGACTCGAACTCGCGACCCCGACCTTGGCAAGGTCGTGCTCTACCAACTGAGCTATTCCCGCAACATCAGAACTTACTGATTTTTTTGCTATCTTTCGACATTTGGTTGCTGCCGTCTGATGCGATGCATTCTACTTACCTGACGCGATGAGTCAATAAAATTATCTGACTAATTCGTTCGTTTGCTGCTTTTTCCGGCGCTTCGATCAAGGTTCGAGCAAATCTTTCCAGGCAGCGTTTAAATATTGAAACATTGACCAAAATGTCAGTACCGCGGCAATGTAGAGTAGAACAAAGCTCGCAAGCTCAATATTGTGGTCAGGACGCCAAAGTAACCCAACTAATGAGCCCATTTGAGCAGTTGTTTTTACCTTACCAATCCATGAAACCGCAACACTGCTGCGTTTACCAATTTCAGCCATCCATTCCCGGAGAGAGGAAATGATAATTTCACGGGCAATCATGGTCGCTGCCGGCAAAGTAATCCACCAGACATGGTAATATTCAGCAACCAACACTAATGCGATGGCCACCATAACTTTATCCGCAACAGGGTCAAGAAAAGCCCCAAAACGGGTTGTTTGCTTCCAGCGGCGGGCTAAAAAGCCATCGAACCAATCGGTTGCTGCTGCAAACACGAAAATGATGGCACAAACCATCGGAGCCCATACGAATGGCAGGTAAAACGCCAAAACGAAGAATGGGATGAGTACAACACGAAACAGGGTAAGCCAAGTCGGTATATTCAATTGCATAATGCTACGATAACTATCTGGCTGGTGTGGATATTATGAGTATGGTGCAACATTAGCTTCAGTGTTTCAATGCATTGTAGATTTTTTCTGCCAATGCTTGTGAAATACTCGGCACTTTTGCAATTTCCTCGACGCTAGCATTAAGTAAAGGTTGCAGTCCCCCCATATACTTCAGCAGTATTTGCCGCCGTTTAGGGCCAACTCCCTCTATCATTTCTAATGCACTAGTATTTTTTACTTTTGAACGACGCTGCCTATGCCCAGTTATTGCATGATTGTGAGAATCGTCACGAATATGTTGAATTAAATGTAATGCAGGAGAGTCTGGCGGCAATGAAAAGCCCTCCCCTTCAGCTGCCAGAAACAATGTTTCTAGCCCTGCTTTTCGGTCACTTCCTTTAGCAACCCCAACTAATAGCGGTTTTTGCTTGTCCCACGTAACATTTAGTGAAGCAAAAACGTCAAAAGCTTGGGATAACTGACCTTTACCACCGTCAATAAAGATAACGTCGGGGATCTTTTTATCATCTAATGCTTTGCCGTATCGGCGTTTCAGCACTTGAGACATAGCCGCATAATCATCACCCGGCGTGATACCACTAATATTGTAGCGCCTATATTCCGAACGTACAGGACCATTTGCGTCAAATACCACACAAGATGCTACTGTTTGTTCTCCCATCGTATGGCTGATATCAAAACATTCCATCCGATTTATCTCATCAAGATTGAGAATCTTAGCCAACTCTTTCATTCGTTGATGGATAGTTGATTGCTGCGATAACCGTGTCACCAGTGCTGTTGAAGCATTCGTCCGAGCAAGCTTGAGGTAACGAGCTCGATCACCACGAGGACGACTTTGGATCTGAATTTTTCTTCCCGCCAGTTCAGAAAGAGAGGATGCCAACAGATCCTTTTCCTCAAGGGTGAAATCTAACAAAATTTCACCCGGGAGCGTACGCCCTTGGCTTCCTTGTAAGTAAAACTGCCCGACGAATGTCTGAACAACTTCACTCAATTCAGTTCCAGCAGGAACCTTGGGGAAATAACTTCGGCTTCCCAGAACCTTTCCCTGCCGAATAAACAACACATGTACACAAGCTAATCCAGCATCAAACGCTACCCCGATGACATCGAGATCTTCACTGTCGCCGGAAACAAACTGCTGCTCCGTAACGCGCCGTACCGCTTGTATTTGGTCACGAGTACGCGCCGCATCTTCAAAATGAAGCAATCGACTGGCATCTTCCATCCGTGATATCAATTGCGTCAATACTTGTTGGTCTTTGCCTGAGAGGAACAAACGCACATAATCGACCTGGCGCTGATACTCTTCTTCAGTCACTAATCCGGTAACACAGGGCCCAGAACAACGGCCAATTTGGTATTGCAGACAAGGCCGCGAGCGATTGCGATAAACACTGTTTTCACATTGTCTAACAGGAAAAAGCTTTTGTAATAATGCTAAAGTTTCGCGAACGGCATAGGAATTTGGAAATGGCCCAAAATATTCCCCTTTCTCATGCTTTGCACCACGATGAATCGCCAGACGAGGATGCTTATCTGCACTGAGGAAAATAAGTGGATACGATTTATCATCCCGCAACAACACATTGTAACGGGGCTGATAAAGTTTGATGTAATTATGCTCAAGTAAGAGCGCTTCCGTCTCCGTATGAGTGACGGTTACATCAATCTGGGCAATATTCTTAACTAAGGTTTCCGTTTTACGGCTCGCAACCTGAGCACGGAAATAGCTGGTCAGGCGCTTCTTGAGATCTTTCGCTTTGCCGACATAAATAACTGTTCCCGCCTTATCATACATGCGGTAAACACCAGGTTGGCTGGTGACAGTTTTCAAAAACTCTTTAGAATCAAAACAATCAGTCACTATTTGATAACGTCTCCGCGTTAAACAGCCCATGGCGGATAGCCAAGTGGGTCAATTCAACGTCACCACTAATATTAAGCTTACTAAACATCCGGTAACGGTAACTGTTCACCGTTTTTGGGCTCAGATGAAGTTGTTCCGATATCTCATTCACCTTCTGGCCTTTCGTTATCATGAGCATAATTTGTAACTCACGCTCAGATAAACAACTAAAAGGTGTTTCCGTCGAGGGTTCCAACTGCCCCAACGCCATTTGCTGTGCAATATCTGAGGCTATGTAACGTTGCCCCGAATGAACAGCACGGATAGCAGTCACTACATCCTGAGGTGCCGCACCTTTACTTAAGTACCCACAGGCACCCGCCTGCATAACTTTCGCGGGTAATGGATTCTCAGTATGAATAGTCAACATGATAACTTTAGTATCCGGAGAGAAGCGTAAAATTTTACGTGTAGCCTCCAACCCGCCGATGCCGGGCATATTCATATCCATCAATACGATATCAACAATATGGCTGCGGCACCATTTTACCGCATCTTCACCACACTGCATCTCATCCGCTACTTTGATACCCTTGATGTCTTCAAGAATGCGTCGTATCCCTGCGCGCACCAGTTCGTGGTCATCAACAAGAAGAACGCTAATCAAAGAAAATTCTCCAAAAATAAGGGAGTAACCTAATCACGCTTTACTTACAGTAATGATATTACTTGTTTTCGGGCAAAGAATGAATACAGAATAATTGCAAATTCATATCTATATCGTTTGACAGATATTGTTTTCATCAACATTTTTACTATGTACATAAAATTTCAGATGTATCAATTAATGACAAGATAAAAAAGAAAAGTTTTTTTAAGATTTTTCTTGTGGTTATCTATTCGTTCATAAAAAAAATAATTTTCACCCTCAGAAAAGTTATTTTTATGCCAGCAAACACAACATATTGATACAACTAACAATCAGATAATTTTGTTCTATTTTTAAGTATAGGAATTATTCTTATTTTTTTATTTATTATTGATCTTTTATTCACTATGAAAATGCGTGATTTTTAACACAATTTACCCATTATAAGAAAATATGGACATTATGAACTTAATTAAGTTAATCCATCCAGCACGAATAGAGACATAGATTGGCCACAGCATCAGCATAAATACTCTCTTGGCTTGTGGCGCTCATTGAAGATTGCGCACATGTTATCAAAGCTAATCATCAGTTTATGATATAATACGATAACTGTTTAATAATGCCGCTTATGTTCACTGTCGTGCGGGTCTACCTGCATCCATCTTGTCCACAAGCAAGCGACTACTTCAGGAAAAAAAATGAGTAATCCAGACTTTACCACTTCTGCTGATCCAGAAACTTTAGCCAATGAAGTTGCATGTTTGAAAGCTACTGTAACCCTGCTGCTAAAAGCGATCGGCCAAGCCGATGCGGGGAAAGTAATCTTAAATATCGAACGTTCCATTGCCGATATCGAAGACACTGCTCAAGCTGAAGTTTTCGCCAATACACTGGCTCAAATTAAAAGCGGCTATCGTCAATAGCAGCAAGTGACAGCCTGTAATATCCCTATGCAGTCATGCTGCCGATATAGAAAATTCTTTTTCTTTCATCGAAATATACTCTATCGGCAGCTTATTTTATGGTCGTTCGAGACAATGATGAGCCTATTACTTAAAGCATTAATCGGTGCCAGCGTTGTGGTGTTAATTGGAATATTATCGAAAACACGTAATTACTATATTGCGGGCTTGATCCCATTGTTTCCAACGTTTGCGCTTCTTGCGCATTATATTGTCGGCAGTGAACGTAGCATCGAAGCATTGCGTGTAACAATTATTTTTGGCTTATGGGCAATTATTCCTTACTTTATCTATCTGATATCACTTTATTTTTTTCTTGACCACCTACGTTTATCCATTGCGTTAAGTGCCGCTGTTTTATGTTGGATTATTGCAGCCTGGATACTCATATCAGCCTGGAGTCAGTGGCACAGTTAACGGCGGCTATGTTATAAACCTCGTCTAATCAGCGTAATAGCAACAAAACAAGGGCATGAATAGCCAGCATTATTACAGAAAAAGTCAGGTTTAAATTACTGATTGACTTTGATCTCACCTCATCAGACGGCTCATCACTGACCTGAATTTTTCTGATTTTGTAAATCCAGTAGCCACCAAGCACCACAAAAAATAGTGCTAATGATACCGCCAACAGAGGATAACCCCAGACCAAATACTCGCTTAGTCCTGCAACAACAAACCAAATAATGACGAAGACCATGATTAATCACCTAACGTTTTTGGGGTATACAAGGTTAACTCACATCATATTATTGCAAAAACTCTTTTTGTACCCAAAGGCTCACACTCCCCCCACTTACTGGGAATACCGCCTCACCAGAATCATCTGTAGTAATAATAGCCGGATGATTACCTAAAAAATCAGCAAACTCTTTATTAGCTAAGTCTTCCCCAAGCGTGATTACTTTCTTATTTTCCGCACCATTAGAAAGAATAACAACACAGCCGGGGTCTTCCTCTGTGCCAGCTCGCACAAAAGCAATACAATTCTTATCATCAAAATAGTCACTTTGTGCACCATGTGCGAAGCGCTTTCTAGCTTGAATTAATTTATCTAACTCCGCAATGATTGGCATTTCTATTTGATAAGTCCCGCCATCATCCCCAGTATCTTCATAGCTAGTACCAAATAAATCAGGATAAAATACGCATGGTATCCCCTGCTCACGAATTAAAATTAATGCGTATGCTAGCGGTTTAAACCAAGGCTCGACTGGCGCTTCTAGCGATTGGAGTGGTTGAGTGTCATGATTTGCCACTATAGTGATGGTATGCATTGGATCGGCTTCAATTAATGTCCCACTGAACACTTGTGTAAGATCAAAATCCTCACCTTGATTTGAGGCTTCGTGAAACTTGTGGTGTAAAGCGACATCAAACAGCATTGCCAAACCTTCCACCCGTTCCAGATATTGTTGTAACTTTGTAATATCAGGAGACCAATATTCCGCGATAATCAGCAAATCATGATCCGCTTTATTTTGTACGTGCTGAATCCATTGTTTAAAGAACCATGCAGGAATATGCTTTACTGCATCCAAACGGAAACCATCAATGGGTAGTGTTTCTAACAACCATTCCCCCCAATACTTTAGCTCCTCTATTACTGCGGGGTTACGAAAATCAATATCGGCTCCCATTAGATAATCAAAATTACCTAACTCATCGTCAACTTCGGTTCCCCAACCTTCATTGCTATAATCATTTATAATCTTAAAAATACCTTCACCTGCCGGATCTTCAATATGGTCAACGCCATTAATGCACTGCTTATCCCAAATAAAGGAGGAATATATTTCATTACGGCCCGGAAAAGTAAATCGGGTATAAGCCTGGGTATCGATAACCTCATCGTCAATGTCAGTACGGTTTTCAATATTGACGTTATGGACACTTACCGCTTCTTTTTCATCAGCACCCATTTTATGATTGAATACAACATCAAAAAGGATTTTGATATCCACTTCCTTTAAGCGATTAATTGCATTCACAAGCTCCTCTTTATTTCCGTATTTTGTCGCCTGAGTCCCCTTCTGATCAAATTCACCTAAATCAAATAAGTCATAGGTATCATATCCGACAGAATATCCACCCGAGGCTCCTTTATAGGCTGGAGGAAGCCAAACATAATTAATCCCAAGTTGACTAATATGCTCTGCTTGCTCAGCGACCTCCTGCCATAGCTTACCTCCGTCAGGATAATACCAATGAAAGAACTGAAAAATAGTGGGGTTTTTCATAGGCTTGATACTCCATTTTACCGTTATCTCATAGTATGGCTCACTTTATAAAATTTGGGCGGGCAATAAGGTAATAGACTGTGTATTTCTTTTACTAATGGGATAATGTAAGCCTTATCTATCATTGATTTAGGGGTATTCAGATTCCTATTATTCTCTTATAACAGCTGGCTGTTAGCTGAAAGCACGCCTTTTGCTTAACTAGATATTTTTTATGGAATAATATAAATGACGCAAAATATTTATGATAATCAGGACGTTTTTTCAGGTTACGCCAAACTTAGTCGTTCAATTGATGGATTGGATGGTGCTCCGGAGTGGCCAGTAAATGGCTATCAGGCTGAAGGGAAACGGGTAACAGATTGGTTGGCTAAGAGGGTTATCAAACAGCATAGAACCTTAGGAAATTATATTAATATTTTGATTAAGCATGGTTTTATTATTACACATTTAGAAGAATGGGGCCCAACAGCACAACAAATTACAGATTGGCCTGCATTGGATGAGGAAAAGGAGCGCCCTGAGGTTGGGATTTTTATTTTATACAAATTCTTCAGCAATAGATTATCGACCGGTCTTCCATGGAAAATCGTTCCTTGTGAAACACCATCTTTATCTATTAAAGGATACTTATCAAAAAACCAAGCTTGAAAATATGATTGACCATCAAAAGCATGTATTTCAATTGATGTTATACGGTCTTGCAATAGCTCTACTTTGCGGTCATGCTGTTGAAAATCTGTTTGAAACTCAGCAGTAGGCGCTGGGAGTTCTCCATCAAATCGTCCTTCAACGCAAAATTTGTTTGGTAACGCCAATAAGGATTTGTATTTATCATTTGCATAAATAAACTTTGATTGATTATCTTTTGCCCCCCAAGGTTCAGAGCTTAGCGCAAAAAAATGTATTAATAATTTGAGAGCGTCGTATAGATTTTCATTCATTCAATTCACCTTTTAGTATTGGGATTATATTTTAATTATTAATTAAATAATAAATTACTCATCTTGTCTTTATACTTAAGTCGTGATTATTTAATTATTAAATAGCGGTTACCATCAAATGTTCAGGCCATTTTTTACTCTGCTGACTAAAAGGATGTTTGGCATGATAAATTTTTCAAATTTTGCTGGAAATAAAGTAAAAGAAGACCCTGTGGTGGGTATATCAATTATAGAAATGTTTAAGAAAGAGGGGTTACAGGCCTATGGTACAATAATTGATCAAGGAAAGTATGTTGTCTGCCATAGTCATACTGAGGGTGAGGAATGGTATATCATCCTTTCGGGAGAGGGTTCAATTTGGACAGCAGACGTTATAGAGGGTATTTTAAAAAATCACCGAGAAGATAAATTTAGCAAAGGTTCTGTATTTTGCATTTATCCCAATACTGCACATCAACTCATCGCAAAAACAACGGTAGAATTCGTATTCTTATGTCCAGAATCGCATATTACCGATGACAGATATATGTTTGAAAATATTTTTAGGTAAGATGATCAACGAATAAAAAGACTTTCCGGATCAGTGCTGCATCAACCTTGAACTTGAAGTTCCACTATTAGATACAACATATTGATAAATATTGAAAATAAACTTCAAGATGAAGAATTAAACGTCTTGATGTCGCCGCCATGAAGCAACCGAGGTGGCGCAATTCCCTATCAATCTTCTACACACATTGAACATCGAGTTAATTGCTGTTTTCCTGTTGCCTTTGATATATCAGCAAGTCTAGTTCGGGCGCTTTCCCCGAAACGCGTGACAACATCGCATGAACCTGCCCTCGATGATGGGCCTGGTGATTGAACCAGTGAGCCAAAGCAGACCAGATAATCTGCTTTTTCAGCTCTGGCGTCGAAGCCCGGCGATAGGTGATAGTGGTACTCAGGTCGGCTTCCGACAACCCCACGATAAAATCAACGATCTTCTCATCTTCTTCTTTCCGTGCCAGTCTTAAACCAGGCAAATCATTGTCGAATAGAATCTGGTCCAAACAATACCCTGTTTCAGGTAATGCGCTTAACCGATGCCTCCATATCCGGTCGGTCACGAGTAGGTGATTTAGCGTTCCCTCGATAGATCCGAAGAAAGCACCACAATCGTTACGATAGGCATCTGAGCCAATCTGTCCAACACAGGAATACAAACGCTCATTCGCCCATGCGTTGTATCCTGCCAGAATGTTGAAATGTAATTTGAGTGAACTCATAAAGTTATCCGTAGTACAGAACAGTCGACTTAAACCCAATCATCCCGAAGATACAGATGTGAGTTTTTGAAAATTATCGTTAATGCGACTTGCGCGCTTCCCCGCGATCACTTGGCAGGGTATGTCTGAAAAATTCGGTTATCGCCACCCGGAGGCTTTTGCAGAGACAAAATACTGGTTGTTCCGAACATTTTTATTCATCCACCGCCCAGTCCTGCACCAGTGAAACCCGGTGATACAGCGCAGAACAGTGGTCTCATGAATGAACTGTGATTGAGCAATCATGGCCGTTGACCAGCCCTGAGCAGACCAAAGCACAGAACGAATCCTGTCGCAGACACGGCGGTTACGACTTTGTCGGTGCTGAATCTCAAGGACTGCAATTTGTTCAGGTGAGAGTCTGATGTTCATGAAATGAGCATGATCCCCAGACTACGAAAAATCAAGCATCTCAAATGATTATCAGTATAACGCATTGAATAAAAACAGATTATTTATCAATTTGAGTAATTTAAAGTAGTTAATAAACTCAAATGAACGTTGAAGTGTTTATTATGATGAAATGCCCTATTTGCCGTTGCACAGCACATACTCGATCCAGTCGTGAAATATCTGCCGAAACTAAAGAGAGATATAATCAGTGTACCAATATTAATTACGGACACACCTTTATTATAATGGAGACATTTTATTCGCTCTATTATGACGCTGGGTGTTATTAATAAAATTCCGCCACATTCAACTGCTCAAGGGCAATCAACGCTCAATTTCTAATTATATTATTTGGCTAAAAAACAACCTGCTAACTCGCGGTTTTTTTTAGCGTCAAAATATCGCCATTGCCACAGATTTCTGTCGCCATTTTGTCGCCACTACTTTTGGGGGTTTTAACTGAGGGTTTTGTAATTTATTGATATTTCGGAGTTTGCTGGTGGGTCGTGCAGGGTTCGAACCTGCGACTAATGCCCCCTAAAATCACATGTAACAGACTGTTTTTAAAGCCTAAAACTGCATTCACACTTCTCTCCGGTACACATGCCACCATACACATAGCTACGCTTACCCACATCACTCGTATGATTTTTAGAACAACTCAATCAATAGCTGATCATTAGCATCTCAAATGCTACACTCTTGCCATTACTTAAAATGACTCTTATTGACAAATGCTTAAGCTATTTTCAAAATATTTTACAGTTGGTATTTTTAATACCGCTATCCACTGGGTAGTGTTTGCCGTTTGCCTTTACGCTTTCCACACTAATCAGGCGCTGGCTAACTTCATCGCTTTCTGTGTAGCAGTGACATTCTCATTCTTTGCTAATGCCCGATTCACATTTAAGGCACGCACAACGACAGTGCGATACATGCTTTATGTCGGGTTCATGGGGGTGCTTAGCGCAGCAACGGGCTGGTTTGCTGATTACTTCGGACTCCCTGCCCTGTTTACGCTGATATGCTTCTCAGCCATCAGTCTTGTATGCGGATTTTTCTACTCGAAATTCATTGTATTTAGGGAAACTAAATGAAAATTTCTCTGGTTGTGCCTGTATTCAACGAAGAAGACGCGATCCCCATCTTCTATAAAGCAGTTCGCGAATATGAGCCACTAAAGCCTTATGAGATTGAGATTGTTTTTATCGATGATGGAAGCAAAGACTCAACAAAAAATATTATTAACGCGCTGGCTATCTCAGACTCTCTTGTTGTTCCCTTAAGCTTTACCCGCAACTTTGGCAAAGAACCAGCTTTATTCGCCGGGCTTGACCATGCGACAGGCGATGCGATTATCCCTATTGATGTTGACCTACAAGACCCGATTGATGTCATACCGCAGCTAATCGAAAAATGGAAAGCTGGCGCAGATGTTGTTTTAGCTAAACGCTCAGATCGCTCCACTGACAGTGGACTTAAGCGAAAATCAGCAGAATGGTTCTATAAGCTCCACAATAAAATTAGCACCCCAAAAATAGAAGAAAATGTGGGTGATTTCAGATTGATGTCGCGCGAAACAGTTGAAAATATCAAGCTGCTTCCAGAGCGTAACCTATTCATGAAGGGAATATTGTCATGGGTTGGTGGCAGGACTGAAGTTGTGGAGTATTCACGTGCTGAACGTTGCGCTGGAGAATCGAAGTTTAATGGTTGGAAGCTATGGAACCTTGCACTTGAGGGGATCACCAGCTTCTCTACGTTCCCACTGCGAATGTGGTCATACATTGGGCTTGCCGTATCTGCATTCGCATTTATTTATGCTGCATGGATGATTGTAGATAAATTGATTTGGGGTAACCCGGTTCCGGGATATCCATCTTTAATGACTGCAATACTATTTCTTGGTGGGATTCAGCTAATAGGGATAGGGGTGCTTGGTGAGTACATTGGACGTATATATATGGAATCAAAAAGCCGACCGCGCTATATAGTTAAGGGAAATAAATGAAAGAAAGATATCTATTTGATAGTGGAAGCAAGGCTATAGCAATCATCACAGCCTTATTCTCACTTCCTATACTGTTATCTGGTATCTTATATCAGGATGATATACTTCGATCCGCAAATGGAGAAGCTTACTGGGGTGCGCTTGGAAGACCATTGTCTGACGTTGTAGTCATGGGGCTTGGGTTCGGAAGCGACTTTGTTGTTAATTTATTCCCATTAACATTAATTTTGGCGACAACTCTTCTTGCTGCCTCATCTATCATCCTATACAACCGTTTTGCTATAAAAAGAGACATTACTACTGGCATAGCATTTTCTCTATTTTCGCTAAGTCCATTTTTTTTACAGAATCTATCATATCAATTTGATAGCTTCCCTATGATGCTTGGCGTTTTCTTTAGTGTTTTGCCATACTCTATTTTGGTTCAAAAAGTCGGGTTAGTGTCTAGGGTGTTTTTATCGGCCATAATGATAATAGCATCGCTATGTTTATACCAAGCAACTGTTAATATATTTATTGCCATTTGCGCAATTGAAATAATTTTCAATATACGCTCTACTGGAAGTGGCATTGTGGCAGCAAAAGCGGTAATAAATAGAGGGCTATCATTAATATTGGCATTAATTATATATTTAAAGATTATAGTTCCAATTTATGTTGCGAAATCAGTTAATTCTGACTTAATCTTTAAGGCAAGCAATCCAATAGAAAGCTTGAGAAACAATATTAACAGATTTGCTGCAATCGTTGAAAGCTTGAATAACACAGCATTTATTTATGCTTGGGCTATAGCGCTATTTGTAGCTACAATAGCTATTTTCTCTATATCTTTAAAAATAATAAAAAACAATGAAAGCTTAAAATCAAAAATAATTTCAATTATACTTATAATGTCTAGCATACTGGTTTCTATATTTTCGGTGGCAGGGCCATTTTTATTTATTGACAAGACAGTTGTAGCGCCACGGGTAATGATGGGAATGCCGGGATTAATGCTTCTTGTAGGGTATCTATGCACTTTAATTGATAAAAAAATAATTTCTATTGTCGCTTGTATAATACCAGTAACCCTAAGTCTTTCCTTGTCGTCAGCTTATGCTAATGCCAGCAAATCACAAAGAGCATTAGAAGATAAAGTATTTTATCAAATAGCTAGCGAGATACCAAAGTCATGGTTTAAAAGTAAGATGTACATTACAGGTCAAGTATCAACCAGCCAAGCAACAAGTATGGAGTTCAAAAGATTTCCTGTACTTAAATGGATGATAACGCCGTTATATAGTTGGTCTGGCATGATAATGCTAAAGCATTATAACATCCCAGTTGAAATGGCTAATAATGTAAATATTACATCAAACAATAGTAAAATAATATTTGAAAGTAGGTATATAACTCTTTCCGAGGGTGAAAGGAACATAATAACATTGAAATAAGCCCCTTTCGGGGCTTTTGATTTAATGCTGAAAAATTACTGCTCTATAATTTCCTATCGACATTTTATAATGCGCATCACTAAAAAGCCGAACGCGGCAGATATCTCTTGGTTTCCAACCCCAATTAAATGGACGCCTTCCCATTTTCAATACCAAACTCAAATGAAACCGAACCGCCCCCTCCCAACAAGGTTATGTCGCAAGCTGTTTCGTTTGCAGAATCATAGTTTGCATCTGAAGTTACAGATCCTTTAAAATATACATGATCCTGAGAATAGCGATCACCGCTTATAGTGATAGGGAATGGAGTAACATCAAATTCCATTCGTATATTATTACTTGTCCTTCCAACGACGCCGGGTACTCTTTCTGGGACTCCAATTAAGGGAGCAGAGAAATAACCCTTATGATAGCTATCGAAGCGAAGATGACCCTTATTTCCCCAGAAGTTCCAGGTATAGAATCTATATTCAGTCCCCCAGATACTTACGTCCCACTACACAGCAAACTACTTGCTGCGTCAAAGTCGGGGATGAATGGCAATGGTTGGATTCGGCCCCAAACGTTAAGGCTAGGCAGCCGAAGAATCGGAGGATCAGATGGTTGACTCACGAAGAAGCAAGGAGGCTTATCAGTGAAATGTCTGACCACTTTAAACCGGTAGTTTTATTTGCCCTTGCCACTGGGCTAAGAAGATCAAACATCTTGGACTTGGAGTGGTCTCAACTGGATATTCAAAGAAAGATAGCCTGGATACATTCTGAGGATGCGAAAAATGGCAGAGCGATAGGCGCCGCCCTAAATGACACAGCATGCAAAGTTTTGCGTGGGCAGATTGGGAAGCATAATCGATGGGTTTTTGTTCCCATGTCATCATCAGTGAAACCTAACGGAAAATTAACACCAGAAATAAGGAAAATGAGAGTTGACGGAAATAAGGCTTGGAAGGCTGGATTAAAAAGAGCCGGAATAGATAATTTCAGATTTCATGATTTAAGGCATACATGGGCAAGTTGGTTGGTTCAATCCGGAGTTCCTATTTCTGCATTACAAGAAATGGGCGGATGGGAATCAATTGAAATGGTGAAAAGATATGCCCATCTTTCACCAAATCATTTAAATGAACACGCCAGGCAAATAGACGCAATATTTAATGATTGTGTCCCAAATATGTCCCATGAAATAGATTTGAAATTAGAGGTTAATGCTAAGTGATTGATTCTGTTGGTGGGTCGTGCAGGGTTCGAACCTGCGACCAATTGATTAAGAGTCAACTGCTCTACCAACTGAGCTAACGACCCAACGGCAATAATTATTCTCCTGTTGGACTTGGCTGTCAAACACTTCATCGGATTTTTCTCTTTATACCGCGTGAGATTCCTCTCTACGAATTAATTATGCACCTGATGCTGACGATTATTGTTAGTTATGTAACTTCATGTTGTAATTCCATATGCTGTGATGAACTTAACAAAATTCAGTGTGTGAAATATAAACACTGGAAAATGAGGCGCATTGTGTAATTATTGTTGCGAAGATATTAAATAATTTAAAAATTGTACTTAAAGCATACAAAAAATCTAATAGACAGACAGGGTAAGACCAAAGAGCCAACATAGAGCTCAACAACTTCACAAATACAGGAAGAGGGAATGGGAAAGATGGTAGACCAATCCAAGATAGTGGCAAAACCGTTGCCGGAACCTGAAGAGCACCTTCAACGAAGTCTCTCCAACCGTCATATTCAGCTGATAGCTATCGGCGGCGCCATAGGTACTGGTTTGTTTATGGGATCGGGTAAAACCATCAGCCTTGCCGGGCCGTCAATTATTTTTGTTTATATGATTATCGGTTTTATGTTGTTTTTCGTGATGCGAGCAATGGGTGAATTGCTGCTGTCGAATCTGAAATATAAATCATTCAGTGATTTTGCCGCTGATTTGCTTGGCCCATGGGCGGGGTTTTTCACTGGCTGGACTTATTGGTTTTGTTGGGTGATAACCGGCATCGCGGATGTTGTTGCCATCACGGCTTATGCGCAATTCTGGTTCCCTGGTTTCTCACAATGGGTCGCTTCATTATTAGTGGTTTTACTGCTGCTGTCGCTGAATCTGGCAACAGTAAAAATGTTCGGTGAAATGGAATTCTGGTTCGCTATGATCAAAATTGTGGCCATTGTGGCTCTGATCTTTGCTGGCCTGACCATGGTATTAATGAGTTATCAGTCACCTTCTGGCACTACTGCATCATTTGCCCATTTATGGAATGATGGAGGAATGTTCCCGAAAGGAATCAGTGGCTTCTTTGCTGGTTTCCAGATTGCTGTCTTTGCTTTTGTGGGCATTGAATTGGTTGGGACCACCGCCGCTGAAACCAAAGATCCAGAGGTGGTATTGCCGCGTGCGATTAACTCCATTCCTATCCGCATCATAATGTTCTATGTCTTCTCATTGATTATGATTATGTCGGTGACCCCATGGAGTTCAGTGGTTGCCGATAAAAGCCCGTTTGTTGAGTTATTCGTTTTAGTCGGCTTACCCGCTGCTGCCAGTGTTATCAACTTTGTGGTGTTAACTTCTGCGGCCTCGTCAGCCAACAGTGGCGTATTCTCCACCAGCCGTATGCTGTTCGGTTTAGCGAAAGAAGGCGATGCGCCAAAACAATTTGGTAAGTTATCGCGCCGTTCTGTTCCCGCCTCTGGCCTGACATTCTCTTGTATTTGCTTGCTAGGTGGCGTGGTGTTGATTTACCTTATTCCGAACGTCATGACCGTATTTACTCTGGTCACCACGGTATCGGCGATTTTATTTATGTTCGTCTGGACCATCATCCTTTGCTCTTATCTGGTGTATCGCAAAAGACGCCCGGCGCTGCATAAAAAGTCCATCTACAAAATGCCAGCCGGTATTTTCATGTCTTGGGTGTGCATGGCATTCTTCGCCTTTGTATTGGTATTGTTGACACTGGAAAGTGATACCCGCCAGGCACTGATTGTGACGCCATTGTGGTTTGTCATTCTCACCATCGGCTATATCATCTTGAAAAAGCGCAAAACTCGCCTATACGACAGTAATTTGTAGTCATTATCTGGCGTCAGAGTTTTTCTGGCGCCAGTTTTAGCGGCCCACCCTATTCAGTTATTGGTGTCATGCTGAGTGATAGCCCATAACATAAAGCTGCCCATGATTCGCAATTCCCTTGGTCAAGGGACGGTTATCGCTTCACGCAACCTACTGGATGTTAAACCAAAATGTTGCTGAAAACGCGACGCTGAAATATAACCGTGTTGCGCGGCAATTTCGCCTATTGGCAGCGATGTAGTTTGTACAGGAGAGCCGATATTGCGCCATAACGCTCTTATATTATGCTAAAAAGCTCAATATAGAGCGTTATCATATTAATCTAATTACTCAAGGTGTAGTTTGCCATCTTGCCAAGAAAGCTGGGTCACTGCTGAGGTGGCAACACCATCAGTTGTTTCTCCTCCCACCAAAATCACTTTATCTTTATCTTGAATAGATACGCCGTAACCCAGTGGTTGAGGTAATTTCCCAAAAACCTGCCATTGATTATCCACCAGCGCATAAATGGGTTGTTGCCACTGTTTTTTCAGCCCTTTATGGGCATATAACTGACCTGCATTGAATTGTTTCCATGAACCGGGGAAGTTGGCCCCACCGCCCACTAGCACCACATCATGGCTAATGCCAGCAAAAGCCCCCGCCAGCCCTTCTTGTACCGCACCTTTTTCAGCAATCAAATCCGGCCGCTGTTGCCATTGGAGTTCTGTCCCCTGCTTTTTACCCTGCCACACTGCCGTCGTCCGTAAGCCGGGCTTAATTTCACCGTTTATTAATATAAGATTGCTATTTATAGTCGCGATAGCTGATCCTGCGGTCCCTAAAAATGGCATCTGCCCGCCACTTTTCCACTGATTTTTGGCCGGGTCATACACTAATACATCGCGGTTATAGAAATAGTCCGCTGGTTTCTGTTCAAAATACGCATTAATAACCGCATTTTTCTGAGTTTCATTGCTGCCCGCAGAGGCTAGATCCGCGAAGTAGCCATCGAAAATAGCCTTATTGACGCCCCCTAGCAGCAGCGCCTGAGAGCCATTCAGGGTAGTGGCGGCAGTTCCGACCAAGCCACGCGGTGCTCGTGTTGCCAACGGCTGCCATTGATTAGTTTGCGGGTCATATCGATAAACATCATTCAGTGCGCTTACCTGTGTGTCGCTGGCGGCATTTTTACCTACCCCACCAAAAACATATAATTTGCCGTCTAATGCTACAGTGACGGCCTGTTCACGGGGTTGACCTGGGAAATCGGCTATTTTCTGCCAACCGTCACTGGTTTTATCTGTATCAAGGCGATACCAGGATTGACCGGCACTGCCGAGACCGATATATAGATTGTTATTAATCCGAGTACCCGTTCCATATTTAAAAGGGACAGGTATATCGGGATAACTCTCAGCATTAGCGTAAGATAAAGAAAGCGTGACAAGGGGAATAAACACCCCCAGCAGAATGACTTTTGTACTCAATTTTTTCTTATATTGATGATATATCTGAGTCATCAAGATGTTCCTCATTAATTAATCGTTATATTGGGTTGAGTGGTGACAACAACCAAACTCCATAAATGATTTATAAATGGAGCTTTACTTCTATTGAAGATATTAATCGGACGTTACACTGTCAATGTAGATAGTCAGTAATTGTGATAAATACCCGCTGCTGGATGAGGGTTTGAGCTGAATTAGCGCGGCTATTCTTTACTAAACTGGCCGAATCAAGGCAGTCACCCTTGCGGCAGACAGATGTCGGGTTATTGTCTGGTTGCTGTCGTGGTGATATTGCGCACTTACGTTTAGGTTTGTAGACATACTTTCAAATCTCAGGGGAGTTAAGAATGAATCTTTATCGTATTCGTGAATTACGCCAGGCGCGGGCTTGGTCACAAGAGCAATTAGCGGAACTCTGTAGCCTCAACGTACGCACTATTCAGCGAATCGAAAATGGCGAACAAGCCAGTCTCGAAACCTTGAGTGCCATTGCGGCGGTGATGGAATTGAAAGTCAGCGAACTCTATTCACTTGATGCCAATCAACCTCAAGATGGGCCTGGCGAAGCAGTTGATCAGCGAGTATTAGATGCACGTAAAGCTGTTGAAAATGAAATGTCATTTTTGCGCCAATTACTGCGGGCCGTTATCCTGTGCGCCATATTATTTGCCATTAACTGGTTTACTTCCCCCAGCTATATGTGGGCTTGGTGGGTGGTTTTGGGCTTAAGCATCCCATTGGGATTAAGAGCCATAAACCTTTTCTTATTAGGTAATTGGGTTGAACGCTGGCAGCAAAAGCGCCTACAAAAGAAATTGCGCAATTTGTCATAATAATAAACATCTATCTGGCATCTGGCGATGTCAGATAGATACGACTTAAATTAATTCACTCTTTTTGTTTTTCTCGTTTGGTTTATAACGTGATGGCCATATAACTGCTGCATCAACACCCAAGAAACTAGCAATAATAGCTTCTCCTTTTGGCCAATGTCGATTAATAGCATTGCTCAAAGTAGATGAATGTAACCCCGCGCCACGCGACAATGCTGAGAGCGAAGAACCTTTTTTACGGATAGCCGCAATAATATCAGCATGATGCCAATCAGTATCATTCATAATATGTAACTCCGTTATTATAGTGCATAAAAATCATTACTATAACCATATTATCAACTTATCTCAGTGAGTATCAGGTTGACATAAAATAGCCTAATGCAGAAATCATTAACATGTTATCGCAATAAAAAGATCTTTTATTTTTTATGACAGCGTGATATGTGATAAAGCTGTAAAACAATACTTCCATCACTTCATTATCATAAATTTAGGAGCTAATTATGGATGTTAAAAATAATCAATTTGAAAATAATAGCAATAATATGCGTTCTACTTTCGCACATTGTTTTGATTGGGATAATACTATCGTAGGTCATGGTGTCATAGATGTAGTTAATAAAGAAATTACCTGTATGTGTAGCGATTATAATTGGCATTTATTATTCTGGAATGATGAACTTGACTTGCAAATAGGTAAGCGATTAACGCCTGGAATAGAACCCTGGCATAACTACCCAGATAGCTACTTAAATACTCTATCTAAATTTAAAAATAAGAATCTGAAAACTCAAATAAATATCTGTACTCGCCACGGTTCAATTTTTGAACTGACATCTCTGTGTTCCACTGGTGAATTATCGTCAAAAGACATGATGAACTTTCTAAAATTAAAACCCACATTGAGTGACTATGCTAACCAAATATGGAAAACAAAAAATAATCAACAGGAAATTAGTTTACCACTGAGGGATAACACTATCATTGATATAATAGAGCCTAATGACAATAACACTGACGCTCTTGATTGTCATCCCTATATGCGTTTTGGCAATATTCGTTTTACGCAAAAAGAAATCATAACCATTCGATATTTACTTTCACATCGGAGAGTAAAAGAAATTGCTGCGCTTCAGGGGTGTTCAGCAACAACCATACAAACCCGAATTAACCGTATAAAAGAGAAGCTTGATTGTCAAAATCAATCATCCGCTGTGTTATTTAAAGCACTTAAAGAGCACGGTGTCACACTGGCTTGTTTAGATATTCTTATTAAAACAACATAACTACAAAATAGTAAATGAGGGAATAAAATGAAATGGAGATTCAGATTAGGAGCCGTAGCAGGTAATACCTTGGAGTATTATGATATCGCGGTATTTACTGCTATATCGGGGTATCTCAGTGCGGAATTCGCACAACAAGGATATGCGCAGGCAGACAGTATTGTATGGGGAATATTTGCTCTCAGGTTTCTCACTCGCCCCCTTGGTGGTTATCTTATTGGTCATTATGCTGATAGAGTCGGCCGTAAGGCCGCCTTGATCCTTTCCAGTTTTATTACTGGGGTGGCAACCCTGTGTATGGCATTATTGCCTATCAGTATATTAGGATATACTGCACCATTGGTGGTATTGCTACTACAGATGACATTGTCGCTCAGCTTTGGTGGTGAATTAGCAACACTAACGACATATCTTTATAATGATGCAGCCGACAATGAACGCGCCAGAATTAGTAGTCTTATCAGTGGTAGTGCACTTATTGGCGTACTCGCCTCACTATTAATGGTATATGTGCTAGAAAGAACTCTTGACCCAACCTCCATGCAAACATTCGGCTGGCGGATTCCTCTGCTGTTCGGCATCGTCAATATTGCAATCAGTTTTTGGTTTCGTATTAAATTACCTATCCAGCCTCCAATTGATTGCCATCGCCATGTTAACTGGTTGAATGTAATACAGATGGTTCTGACTCTCGCCCCTTCAGTAACTGTGTTCTATACTCAGAATATGTCAATGTCGCTTATTCGAGAAACGCTCCAAATAGGTAATTTAAAAAATGTATATGCCATGTTATCCACATTATTGCTCTTAATTCTCATGTTATTATTTGGCTGGTTAATTGACAAGCACTTAACCGCTGCCAAAGGTTTTAGATGGGGCGTTTTTATCTTGATTATTTTTACTGCCCCATTGTATTTCCTACTATCAAGTAACAACCTTGAATTGGTTTTATTGGCTCAATTTTTGATCACTGCCAATGCAGCCTTAATAATAAGTTGTATACAATCCGTTGTTGCTAATATTGCACAAGGTCATACTGCCACCATGGGCGTAGGATGTAATCTCGCACCGAGTTTATTTGGTGGTGTAGCACCATTAATTATTAGTATTTTATTACCTTATGGGTTGGTGTATGTGGGGGGATATATAGCGTTAACAGGATTTACTGTATTACTTTCCTACTTTATTTTTAGTAGAGCCAAAGCACTAAATTAGGCCTAAAGCCCTATATTGCTCTGCGATGTTTTCGCACGGTCCCCATACAACGTACTTTTGCTCTCCGTGCGGTCAAAGTTGCAGCTTGAGCGTATTGGCGTATGGTTAATAGGTATCATAAGCAGCGACTATGATTACATCATCAGCATTATTCAATAAATATGATTGGAGCAAAGCGAGATGGCGAAAATTCTAGTGCTTTACTATTCCATGTATGGGCATATCGAAACACTTGCCGGCGCAATTGCCGAGGGTGCCCAAAAAGTCAGCGGCGTTGAAGTGACCATTAAGCGCGTGCCGGAAACCATGTCAGCCGATATTATCGCCAAAGCGGGAGGGAAAACCAACCAAAAAGCCCCCGTGGCAACCCCGCAAGAGTTAGCTGATTACGATGGCATCATTTTCGGTACGCCAACTCGCTTTGGTAATATGGCGGGGCAAATGCGTACATTCCTTGATCAAACCGGTGGGCTGTGGGCTTCCGGCGCATTGTATGGCAAAGTCGCCAGTGTATTTGCCTCTACTGGAACCGGCGGCGGGCAAGAACACACTATCACTTCAACCTGGACCACCTTAGCCCATCACGGTTTTATCATTGTCCCTATCGGCTATGGTGCCAAAGAGCTATTCGATGTTTCGCATACCCGTGGTGGCACGCCTTATGGCGCAACCACTATTGCTGGCGGTGATGGTTCCCGCCAACCTAGCGCGGAGGAACTCGCCATTGCACGTTTCCAGGGCGAACATGTAGCGAAAATCACAGCCAAATTAACGCGTTAAAGGGTCAGAAAAAGCACCGCAAAAGTGGTGCTTTATTTCAATATGCTATAAATAATTCGAGTTGCAGGAAGGCGGCAAACGAGTGACAAATCGGTGAAAACCGATTTGAACAGCATTTATGCTAGCCCGTAGGGTGAGCCTCTTTGAGGCTCATTAATCCTCAGGAGTTTACACAAGTAAGTGGCTGGGGTGACAAATCTGCCGGGAGCAGATTTGAACGCTGCTTGCAGCGGCCTCGCAGAGGCGAGGCCCATGGACGGGCCGAGTAGTGAGAGCAGCTAACACACATGCAGCTTGAATTATGACGAGTACATTAAGCTTCCAGTAATCCTTGCGCCAGATAGTGATTAGCATCCGCCACCCCCGGTAAGACGAAGAAGTAGCCCCCGCCAATAGGTTTTACATACTCTTCGAGCGCTTCTCCATCCAGCCGTTTTTGCACGGTCAAAAACGCTTTTTCTAAATCAGACTGATAGCAGACAAATAATAGTCCCATGTCCAATTGCCCCGAATTTGATACGCCCAGTGAATAGCTGTAGCCACGGCGCAGCATCAAGTTATTCTGAGTTTCCGCCGTGCGCGGATTGGCCAGCCGAATATGCGCATCCATCGGGATCACTTTGCCGTCAGGGTCTTTAGTGTAATCCGGTTCATCATGCTCATGTATCATGCCCAAAGGCGCACCGCTGTGTTTATCACGGCCAAAAATAGTTTGCTGTTCTTGCAAGGGCGTCCGATCCCAGAACTCGACTTTGAAGCGGATAATTCGCGCCGCCTGATAGCTCCCCCCTACCGCCCAGGCAGGTTCTCCGGCATTTCCCTGAACCCAGACTACTTGATTCATCAGCGGCTTATCACTGGTTTTCGGATTGGCGGTTCCGTCTTTAAAACCTAACAAATTGATGGGCGTTTCTTTACCTCTGCTGCGAGCGGCATGGGCAGAAATAAACCCTTCGCGCTTCCAGCGAACACTGAGAAGATCCGGCGAATGCTTGATAATATCGCGCAACGCATGGATCACGGTTTCATTAGTATTAGCGCAAATTTGCAGCAATATATCACCATGACACAAACCCGCATCCAATGAATCATTAGGAAAGCGGCTCATTCTCTGAAGCCGCAGTGGTTTTTGCCCTTGCAAGCCAAAACGCTCATCAAACAGCGAATCGCCGACAGAAACAGTGATCGTCAGGTTATCGGGATAAATTTCCGGCCCCATAATGCCCGAATCCAATGGCGGCAGTTTCGCATTCACTGAAGGCGCATGTCCGCCAGTGGTCAAAAAAGCAATACGCTCAGTTAATAGCTTGAATAGCCGAATCAATGCGGTTTTATCTGTTGCCAACACATCAAATGCCACCAACATCATCGCCGCTTGCTGCGAGGTTAATACGCCAGATTGATGCTGACCGTAAAAAGGCTGTTTTTGCCAGCGATCATCTTGCGCGGAAGCAGCCTCTGGAGTAGGACAATCCGCAGCACGGGCTATTTTTGCCGCACCGAGCGCCAATGCGCCACTCATCATCCCCATTCCCAAGAGCAAACGCCGACGAGAGGGTAAAACGGCCTCATTATCTTTATCTTGCTGATACGGCCCGTGTTGCGGGCCGGTTTTCTTACTCATTTTAATGCCTCAATCCAGACCCAATACGCCACGCAGTTGAGCAAGGTCTTCTGCCAGTGCCGTAATCGGCCCTTTCATCGCATTGCGATCTGCATCGGTTAACTTCTCGTAGGATTCGTAGCCATCTTTAGTGCGGTATTTCGCTAATATGCCAGCAACTGTGGCGAAGTTGGCATCGATCTTATCCAATAATGGTTTATCGGCTTTTTCCAGCAATGGCCGCAACAGATTAACAATTTTCTGTGCGCCATCGACGTTTGCCTGGAAATCCCACAAATCTGTGCGGCTATAGCGATCTTCTTCACCACTGATTTTACTGGCGGCCACTTCTTCAATTAAACCTGCAGCCCCACCCACGACTTTGTTCGGCGCAAATGTTAGGCCGGTAATACGTTTTTGCAGTTCCAGCGTGTCTTGATACAGTTGGTCAGCAAATTTATCAGCCCCTTTGGTGGTATTGTCGCCAAATAGGATTTTTTCTAAACGGTGGAAACCAGTGAATTTTGGATCAGCCGCTTTCTGTTCAAAATCGTCTTCACGGGCATCAATACTGCCGTCCAAATCAGAGAACAATTCAGCAATCGGTTCGATACGCTCATAATGCTGACGAGTCGGTGCGTAGAGCTTACGGGCTAAGGCCAAATCACCTTTTTTCACTGCATCAGTGAAAGCTTTGGTTTGAGTGACTAACTGAGCCACTTCTTGAATAACATACACTTTATACTCGGCAATCGGCCCCACCAGTGCCATGGCATCCGGCTTGGTCGCAGTGTCAGAACCAGCAGTAACGGTCAATTTACCTTTAGGGTTACTGAGTAAACCACAGGTCATATCGTATTCACCCGGTTCCAGGTTGGCAGTCATTTTCTGGGTAAAACCTGGCGCGATATTCTCACGTTCTTCAACCACCATAACCCCTTTCAGGATTTCCCACTCCAACCCTTTTGGGCTGGCATTGTGAACAATAAACTGTGTTTTACCGGCGGGGATAGACAGCGCCATTGGCTCACATTGTTTATCAGTGACAGTGATTTTAACCTGAGGAATATCAGCAGCCTGTGCGCTAATGGCGAAAACAGGCAATGCCAGTAAGGCGGCATGTAGAGCTGTGCGACGGAAGAACCGGTTAGACATGTGATAAATCCCTGAATTATTGGTTAGTTTTCCGCGCAGCCGGTACGGTTAAAGTCGCCGTGGCGCGTGGTGGAAGGAAAAAGAAAATCAATGCCGGAATCAAATAAATAAAGTAGACCGCGACTTCACTGACGGTAGGAGCTTCCTGATAGCCAAACATGCCCTCGAGGAAGGTGCCCAATAAAGAGTGTGTTGAAAGCACATTGGTCAGGTCAAAAGCGATATCTTGGAAATAGTTCCACAGGCCGGCTTCATGAAAGGCTCTTATCGCCCCAGCAGCAAGACCAGCGGCCACAAACAGAATAAACAGGCTGGTCCATTTGAAGAATTTAGCCAGATGTAATTTAACGCCGCCCCAGTAGATAGCTATACCGACCAAAATAGCGCAGCTCAGGCCCAATATTGCGCCGATGGGTGCGCCAATTCCGACATCCTGCTGAAAAGCAGCTAATAAAAAGAAAACTGACTCCAGACCTTCGCGCGCCACGGCAAAAAAGACCATTGCGACTAATGCCCATCCTTGGCCTCGGCCTTTTTTACTATCAAATTTCAGGGCGTTATCAATAGCCCCTTCTAAGTGAACTTTGACTGACTTAGAGACTTTGCGCATCCAGAAAACCATATAGGTTAATATGCAAACCGCCACCACGGCGATAATCCCTTCGAACAGCTCTTGTTGTTTTTGTGGGAACTCACCGGTGGTTTCATTAATAAATATACCGATAGCCAGGCAAAGTGCTGCGGCGGTGATAACCCCCACCCATACTGCCCCCATCCATTGACCGCGTTGAGTACGTTTAAGATAACTGGCGATCAAGCTGACAATCAGCGCCGCCTCCAGCCCTTCACGAAACATAATAAGAAATGGGACAAACATGCTAAACACCCCTGAGGTGGGCAGTAAGGAAAATATGCGATTAAGAACATCGTCAATAAACGTAAAGAAAAGTAAAACGATAGTGATTATCATTCTGGCAAAAAGAAATTCAAGAGGCGGAATAAGAATATTGTTAAGCAAACTGTGGCAAGTTGTTTCTGGCGGGTTAAATAGCAAATAAATTCATTAGGATACAAATTAATGCAGTAATGAAGTCCAGGCGGTATTTTCTATAAAAAAGCCCCCTGTTTTGCAGGAGGCTATGTGGATTAAAGATAAAAGTTATTTTTAGACAGTTTTAAACTCAGCTTCCGCCTGACGAAAACGTTCGGTCATCGCATTGCTCGGGCTTTTACCCAGTAAACTCACCACTAGGATCGCGATACTGGCGAACAAGAAACCGGGGATAATTTCGTATAAACCCAACCAGGCATATTGCTTCCAAACAATCACCGTAATTGCGCCGACCAGCATCCCCACCAACGCACCATTGCGGGTCATCCGTGGCCACATGACTGAAATTAGAACCACTGGCCCAAAGGCCGCACCAAAGCCCGCCCAAGCATAACTCACCAGACCAAGCACCCGGTTATCGGGGTCCGCTGCTAATGCGATGGCAATTAACGCCACCAACAACACCATGGCACGCCCCACCCAGACCAACTCTTTCTGGCTGGCTTTTTTACGCAGAAACGCTTTGTACAAATCTTCCGTTAATGCACTGGAGCACACCAATAATTGGCAGCTTAACGTACTCATTACCGCCGCCAAAATCGCAGACAGCAAAATACCGGCCATCCATGGATTGAACAGCAACTTGGCTAATTCAATAAAGACGCGCTCACCATTTTGAGTCACACTTCCGGCGTATTGCGGATTGTTCTCGAAGTAGGCAATCCCGAAGAAACCCACGGCAATAGTCCCTGCCAAACACAGAATCATCCAGGTCATACTGATACGGCGGGCGCTACGAATAGTGCGGTGAGAGTCTGCCGCCATAAAACGCGCCAGAATATGTGGCTGACCAAAATAGCCCAAGCCCCAACCCAGCAGAGAAAGGATAGCAACCAGATTCAACCCTTTGAACATATCAATATTGGCAGGGTTTTTCGCGGCAATAACCATCACTGAGGTATCAATCCCCCCCACAGCCAGGATCACCATAATTGGGGTCAGAATCAGCGCAAAAATCATCAATGTCGCTTGTACAGTATCAGTCCAACTGACCGCCAGGAAACCGCCAATAAAGGTATAAGCGATAGTAGCCGCAGCCCCTGCCCACAAGGCGGTGCTGTAGTTCATGTCAAAAGTGCTTTCGAATAACCGCGCTCCGGCAACGATTCCTGAAGCACAATAAATAGTAAAGAAGACTAAAATAACTACGGCTGATATTACCCGTAACAGCTTGCTTTTATCTTCAAAACGACTGGTGAAATAGTCCGGTAAGGTCAGAGCATTATTATTCGCTTCGGTATGAACCCGTAAACGGCCAGCCACTAATTTCCAGTTTAAATAAGCACCAATGGTCAAACCTATAGCTATCCAGCTCTCGGATATACCCGACAAAAAGATAGCCCCCGGTAATCCCATTAATAACCAGCCGCTCATATCGGAAGCCCCAGCGGACAATGCCGTCACCACGCTCCCTAAACTTCGCCCGCCTAGAATATAGTCATCAAAGCTTTTGGTCGCCCGATAAGCCACAAGACCAATGAGGATCATCCCAACAATGTAAACTAAAAAAGTCACCAACATCGGTGTATTCATGGTCATGCTATATCTCCATTTTGTATATTATCGTTTTAATATCCCATGATATTGAGTGTTTGCCTTGTAAGGCTGCACCATGCTTTCTCTCTGGTTTGTCGGAACGTGACACTGAGTTGCACCAGAGATGGGCGCTAAAATCTGAAATACACTACACGTTAGCAAATGGCTATCTTGCGGTTGCTATCTTGTAGTTGCTATCCTAGTTGAGTCTTTTCTTCCGCCACAACAATTTAAACAAATTTATTACAAAAATTTCACTCTGCGTCACATTAAGCCCTGTTGGTAGTGACACCCAACACGACAAAATGAGTGATACTTAAGGTAAACCCCCTAAAAACCTACTGTTATTAGTGCCAGCAACAGTTTTACTTAATATTTGAACAATCTGGATCACCGGATAATTGTTAAAAACAAGACTGAATTCACACTTCGCTTATACAGCCGATTTAACACGGTTGCACAAAGTTGCAACATGCTTGATATTGTTTGCATTAAAATACTAACCACCCTGATTAAGGAGCCGGACAGTATGGCTAGCACTACAATGGGCGTGAAGCTCGACGAAGCAACACGCGACCGAATTAAGGCCGCCGCACAACGTGTTGATCGCACACCACACTGGCTGATTAAACAGGCCATTTTTAACTATTTGGAGCGGCTGGAAAATAACAGCGAATTACCGGAACTCCCAATGGCACAGACGTCCTCTTCATCTGAAGCGGACGATATTATGCCGCAAATTACTGAGAATAATCATCAACCTTTCTTAGAATTCGCCGAACAAGTGTTGCCACAATCCGTTACCCGAGCAGCCATTACAGCGGCCTACCGCCGCCCGGAAACAGAAGCCATTCCTATGTTATTGGAACAGGCCCGTTTACCCGAAGATTTAGCCCAAGCAGCGCATCAACTCGCTTATTCCATTGCTGAGAAACTAAGAAATCAAAAAAGCGCTAATGGTCGTGCCGGTATAGTGCAAAGTTTGCTGCAAGAGTTTTCCCTGTCGTCCCAAGAGGGCGTGGCATTGATGTGTCTTGCGGAAGCACTGCTGCGTATTCCTGACAAACCAACTCGTGATGCGCTGATCCGCGATAAAATCAGCAATGGCAATTGGCACTCTCACTTAGGCCGTAGCCCGTCCATGTTTGTCAATGCGGCGACCTGGGGCTTACTGTTTACCGGCCGTTTGGTCTCAACTCATAATGAAACCAAACTTTCCAGTTCATTAAATAGGATTATCGGTAAAGGGGGGGAGCCGCTGATCCGCAAGGGCGTAGATATGGCAATGCGCCTGATGGGTGAGCAATTCGTCACCGGTGAAACTATCGCCGAAGCCTTAGCCAATGCGCGCAAACTGGAAGATAAAGGGTTCCGCTATTCTTACGATATGTTAGGGGAAGCGGCGCTGACGGAAGCCGATGCTCAGGCCTATTTGCTCTCCTATCAGCAGGCTATTCATGCTATCGGCAAAGCCTCCAATGGCCGCGGTATCTATGAGGGGCCGGGGATCTCAATCAAACTTTCGGCCCTACACCCGCGCTATAGCCGTGCCCAATACGAGCGCGTAATGGATGAGCTTTACCCACGTTTGCTGTCTCTGACTTTACAAGCCCGCCAATATGACATTGGAATTAATATTGACGCGGAAGAAGCCGATCGTCTGGAAATTTCACTCGATCTGCTGGAAAAACTCTGCTTCGAGCCAAAATTGGCCGGTTGGAATGGTATCGGTTTTGTGATTCAGGCTTACCAGAAACGCTGCCCGGCCACCATTGATGCAGTGATTGAACTGGCGCAGCGCAGCCGCCGCCGGCTGATGATTCGCCTGGTCAAAGGGGCATATTGGGACAGCGAAATAAAACGCGCTCAAGTGGATGGTTTGGAAGGTTATCCGGTTTATACCCGCAAGGTTTATACCGATGTTTCTTATCTGGCCTGCGCGCGTAAGTTATTGGCCGTCCCTAGCCTGATTTATCCACAATTTGCGACACACAACGCACATACTTTATCTGCAATTTATCATCTGGCCGGACAAAACTACTATCCCGGCCAATACGAATTCCAATGCCTACATGGTATGGGTGAACCGCTGTATGAGCAGGTGGTGGGTAAAGTTGCTGAGGGCAAGCTGAACCGCCCATGTCGCATTTATGCCCCGGTTGGTACTCATGAAACCTTGCTGGCTTATCTGGTACGCCGCCTGTTGGAAAACGGGGCCAATACTTCATTTGTCAACCGCATTGCGGATGCCACACTGCCGCTGGATGAGCTAGTGGCTGATCCGGTCAGTGCAGTAGAAGCCATTGCAGCCAGTGAAGGCCAACTTGGTTTACCGCACCCGCGCATTCCTTTACCGCGTGAGTTGTATGGCGAGAAACGAGCTAACTCCAGCGGTTTGGATCTGGCGAACGAGCACCGTTTGGCATCTCTTTCCAGCGCTCTGCTGGCCAGCGCGAGCCAAGTGTGGCGGGCAGAACCGCTGATTAATGCAGAACTTGATAGCGGCGCGGAACAGGGTAATAAATTGGAACAGCCGATCATCAACCCGGCAGAACCGGCAGATATCGTCGGCTACGTTCGTGAAGCAACCGATGCAGAAGTCAGCCGTGCATTGGATGCAGCCGCCAGTGCCGGGGCGATTTGGTTTGCCACTCCCCCTGTCGAGCGCGCCGCTATTTTAGTGCGTGCTGCCGAGTTGATGGAAAATCAGATGCAAACACTGATGGGCATACTGGTGCGTGAAGCCGGTAAAACCTTCAGTAACGCGATTGCAGAAGTCCGTGAGGCGGTTGATTTCCTGCATTATTATGCCGGAATGGTGCATGATAACTTTTCCAATGATAGCCACCGCCCACTCGGCCCAGTAGTTTGCATCAGCCCGTGGAACTTCCCGCTGGCGATATTTACCGGTCAGGTTGCTGCCGCATTAGCCGCTGGTAATAGTGTTTTGGCAAAACCGGCGGAGCAAACCCCGCTGATTGCTGCTCAAGCAGTGCGTATCTTGCTGGAGGCCGGTATCCCACAAGGTGTGCTCCAATTGCTTCCCGGCCAGGGTGATAGTGTCGGCGCAGCCTTAGTTAATGATGCCCGCGTGCGCGGCGTGATGTTTACCGGTTCAACTGAAGTGGCGGCTATTTTACAACGCAGCATCGCCGGCAGACTCGATCCACAAGGCCGTCCAACCCCGCTGATTGCCGAAACTGGCGGTTTGAATGCCATGATTGTTGATTCCTCGGCGCTCACTGAGCAAGTGGTGACCGATGTAGTCGCCTCAGCCTTTGATAGCGCCGGTCAGCGCTGCTCGGCCTTACGGATCCTCTGTATTCAGGATGATGTTGCCGAGCACACGCTACAAATGCTGCGGGGCGCCATGGCTGAATGCCGCATGGGTAACCCAGAGCGCCTGTCTACCGATATCGGGCCGGTTATTGATACGCAAGCCAAAGCGGGTATTGAACGACATATTCAAGCAATGCGAGCTAAAGGGCGCAAAGTGTATCAAGCCGCCAGAGCCAATAGTTTGGACGAAACAGAGTGGCAGCGCGGGACTTTTATCAAACCGACATTAATAGAACTGGATAGCTTTGATGAGCTACAAAAAGAAGTTTTCGGCCCGGTTCTGCACGTCGTGCGCTTCCAGCGCCAAAATATCAGTGCGCTAGTCGACCAAATTAATGCTTCTGGTTATGGTTTAACGTTAGGTATTCATACCCGTATTGATGAAACCATTACTCAAGTCACTGAAAAAGCCAAAGTGGGGAATCTCTACGTCAACCGCAATATGGTCGGGGCCGTAGTTGGCGTCCAACCTTTTGGCGGTGAAGGCCTCTCCGGGACGGGGCCTAAAGCCGGTGGCCCACTGTATCTGTATCGCCTCCTGTGTAGCCGGCCAGAAGATGCAGTAATCAACACGCTTGTTCATCAGGATAATGGGCAAGTGCAAAATATCTTAGGCCGTGAAGCACTACAAACGGCCCATCATGCTCTGGCTAAATGGGCTAATGAGCACCAGAATACTGCATTAATTCAGTTGGCTGCGCGTTATGGTGAGCTGGCACAAGGCGGCACTGTCCGGCTATTACCGGGGCCTACCGGTGAACGAAACACCTACGCCCTGTTACCTCGTGAACGTATCCTGTGTCTGGCAGATACAGAGGCGGATGCACTGACACAATTGGCTGCAGTTTTGGCGGTCGGGAGTGAAGTGCTATGGCTGGAAAATACGCTACAAAAAGACTTATTCCGCACATTACCCACGGTTGTAAAATCACGCATTACTTTCGCGAAAGATTGGCAAACAGCTAACATCACCTTTGATGCCGTTATCTATCATGGAGATGCAGATCAACTACGCACCTTATGCGAGCAGATAGCGCAAATTGATGGGCCAATTGTCTCAGTACAAGGCTTTGCACGCGGTGAAACCAATATCCTGCTAGAGCGTTTGCTCATTGAGCACTCATTGAGTGTCAATACTGCAGCCGCGGGTGGGAATGCCAGCTTGATGACTATCGGCTAAGCTTTCAGGTAATGAATATGTATAAGTGAGTTTCATCTACCAAGGCCCTTCGGGGCCTTATTTTTTGACTTAAGCAATAACACCGCCAGCGGAATCTTTTCCGAGAGTCCCCGCAATTCGGGGTGCAAAACTGCAAGCATCTTCTTTTTCTCCAGTCATATCCTGCATCATTGAACTAGCGCCCTTGTGTCCTTAAGTGAGTCTAACCCATTATTAATTAAAACAAACCGCTGGGCGGTACATGCGCTTAGCTTTCTTCTTAGTGAATATATTGTGTACAACAACATTCAGAGGTGATAATTATATTCATGGCTGATAAAAAAATTATCAATGAAACGCATCAAATTGCTAGCCGACGGGGAAATGGTCAATTGCGCCGTGAAATATGGGTTGACCGTTTCGGTACCATCACCCGTTATAATTTGGCTTATATTAATCACTGTCTATCGCAAGGTGATAATGGTCGGGTCATCGGTTATGACAATGCCCATGGTTTTCATCACCGCCATTACTTGGGCGCAATTGAATCAGTTGATTTTGTCAGCTTTGAACAGATAGAAGATTGCTTTCAAAAGGATTGGACTTCACTAAGGAGAAGTTAATGGACAAGCTAGTCATCAAAACAGCAACGGAAGATGATTTTTTTAAACGAGGCAAAAAACTCGCTACTCTCGCCGATGCGGGGCAAACATTACCGGAAGAGCACACCATTACGTTCGAAGACCCGCTAGAGATGGTGCGGGTATTAAGTGCCGCACGGATTGTTCTGCTACGAACAGTGAAAATGTATCCGGGTTCTATCACCTCCCTCTCTACTCGCCTAAAAAGGGATCGTAGTGCCGTCACTCGTGATGTGGCTATTCTGAAAAAAGCCGGGTTGGTCACTGTTGAACAAAAAGTGTTACCGGGCCATGGGCGGATGAAAGAAGTTAAAACAACAGCTTATCGCCTTAAACTCGAGGCCTTCCTTTAGAATTCTTGCCAATAAAACCATTATCAATAAAACTATCACCAAAACGGGGGCTAGATGATTGCCCCCACAATGACTTGGCATGTCTCGCTGGAAATCAGGTTAATCAGCGATTATTCAAAAATTTATCAAGGAACTGCCGCGTACGTTCATGCTGTGGATGAGCAAACAGCTCTTTTGCTGGCCCTTGTTCAACAATGCGCCCGTGGTCCATAAAGATAACGCGGTCCGCCACATCACGAGCAAAACTCATTTCATGAGTGACGATAACCATCGTCCGCTTTTCTTCTGCCAGTGCGCGAATAGTGCCTAATACTTCGCCCACCAGCTCCGGGTCCAATGCAGATGTCGGTTCATCAAACAGAATAACCTGAGGTTGCATCGCCAGTGCTCGTGCTATAGCTACTCGTTGTTGCTGCCCGCCGGATAAGCGGCGAGGATAGGCGTCTTCCTTGCCACTTAACCCAACTTTTGCCAGCAACTCACGCGCACGTTTTTCAGCCTCTGCTCGTTTTTCGCCTTTGACGATAACCGGCCCTTCAATAATATTTTCCAGCACCGAACGATGCGGAAACAAATTGAAGCTCTGGAAGACAAACCCGACTTTCTGCCGCAATGCCCGAACTTGCCGCTGCTGCTTGCTAATAGGGATACTGCCATCAATCTCTATATCACCGACGCGAATAATTCCAGAGTCAGGGATCTCAAGCAGATTGATGCTACGCAACAGAGTCGTCTTACCGGAGCCGCTCGGGCCAATGATCGCAACCACTTCACCGCTATTCACTTCAAGTGAGATACCGTGCAGCACCTGTTGACCTTTAAACTGTTTGGTCAGTTTTTTAACGTCGATGGTACTCATGGTTACTCCTGATCCTGACGATTAACATGCGCTTCCAAGCGATTTTGTAATGCTGACAACACTGTTGCCATGATCCAATAAATCAGCGAGGCCGCCAGATACATAGTGAAAACTTCCAAGGTGCGGGAGGTCACCAATTGCGCTTGTCGGAAAAGTTCGGGAACCTGGATAGTCGCGGCCAGAGAAGTGTCTTTGACTAAACCGATAAAGCTGTTACCCAACGGGGGCAAAGCAGTACGGCCAGCTTGCGGTAATATCACCCGATAGAGGGTTTGCCACCGCGTCATCCCGATACTGGCGGCGGCTTCCCACTGCCCTTTCTCAATGGATGAAATAGCGGCTCGCAATGTCTCTGATGTATAAGCTGCGGTATTGAGTGATAAGCCAATCAAGGCGGCAGGCATAGGATCCAGCTCAATCCCAAATTGCGGTAAACCGTAATAAATCATAAACAGTTGGGCAATTAATGGGGTACCACGGAAAATGGAGACGTAAAAGCGAGAGAGAAGTGAAAGGGGCAAGAAGCGAGATAACCGCATCATGGCTAACATAAAACCTAATGCCAGACCAAAGAACATCCCCCCCAGACTAAGCTGGAGGGTAAACCAAGCACCTTTCAATAAAAATGGTGCTGAATCCAGCACCAATTGAATACTTTCTTGCATTATTTAGTGACATCCGCGCCAAAATATTTTTCGGAAATCTTGGCCAAAGTGCCGTCTTCTTGCATTTCAGCAATGGCTTTGTTGATAGCCGCTAACAACTCAGGGTTGTTCTTACGCAAAGCTATACCAGATTCCTGACGGGCAAATGCCGGGCCTGCAGCCGCTAAAGTGTTATTGGTTTTCTTCACCAAATCCAATGCCGCTAAACGGTCAACTAAAATAGCATCTGTACGACCTACACGAAGATCTTGATACTTAGTTGGGTCATCATCATAGGTACGAATATCAACATCTTTTAGATTCTCACGTAACCATTGCTCATAGTTACTGCCCAACCCGACACCCACTTTTTTGCCGACCAGATCTTCAGGCTTGTTGAAATTGCCTTCATTACCTTTTTTGGTCAGAACCTGAATACCCGAAACTGTATAAGGCGTTGAGAAATCGTATTTTTTCTTGCGCTCATCTGAAATGGTAACTTGGTTAATCGCCACATCAATACGCTTAGATTCCAATGAGGCCAACATACCATCCCATTTGGTCGGGGTGATTTTTGCTTTGACGCCCATATGCTGCGCCAGAGCATTGGCGAAATCCACTTCAAAACCCGTAAGCTTGCCGTCTTCACCTTGGAAACTAAACGGTGGATAAGTTCCTTCCAACCCGACAATCAGAGTTCCTCGATCCTTAACCTGATCTAACAGGTCACCCGCAGCGTAAGATTTCACATTCAGGCCTGTTGCCAGCGCAACTGCCACCATACCCAAGACCATCCGACGACGTACAATTGAAAAGCCCATACATACTCCAACTGTCATGTTTATTTTTGATATTCAACACTTTATCAGTGTTTTTAATGGATTAAAGGAATATAAACTAATAACGATAGCTATAAATGGAATAAGCAATAACCAAAGACTACACCTGCGGATGATAAGCAAATAGCGCAGGTGCACCGCCGGTATGAATAAACAAAATCGGGCCATCATCGCGAAACTTGTTCTGCTCGAGGCCATCCAGTAAACCAGCCATCGCCTTACCGGTATAAACCGGATCCAACAATATCCCCTCCTGCCTTGCCAACAGCCCAATTGCCGCCAGCCCTTCTTCGTTGGGCATGCCATATTGCGGTGCGAAATAATCATCCCACAGGGTAATGTCTGCCAACGCGTCAGTGAACCCAAGAGATTCGGCGAGTGTTTTCTGGATATCTGTCACTTTCGGGCGCTGTTCTTGTGCTTTACGCGAGACAGTGACGCCAATCAGTTCTGCTTGGGGTAACAGTTGCTGTAAACCCACGGCCAGCCCTGCATGGGTACCCGCGCTACCGGAAGCTACAACCACCGAACTAAAGGTGACATTCCCGGCCGACTGAGCCGCAATTTCCAATGCGCATTGCACATATCCCAAGGCACCTAGAGCATTAGATCCCCCGACTGGCACAACATATGGACGAAAACCCTGAGCCTCGATACGGGTTGCCAACTCAGCCAATTGTTGGTTTGGATCATGTAATCCATCGCACATCACCACATCAACATTAAACAAATCCAGCAGCAATCGATTGCCATTGGTCAGATAGTTTTCCTGCGAGGTACCGATAGGATTCTCAAGTAATGCAACACAATGTAATCCCAATTTTGCAGCAACCGCCGCCGTTTGCCGCACATGGTTAGATTGGATAGCGCCAGCGGTAATCAGTGTATCAGCGCCCTGCCTCAGTGCATCCGCCGCTAAAAACTCCAATTTACGCAGCTTATTGCCCCCAAGCGCCAGCGGCGTGACATCATCACGTTTGATATAAATTTCACGTCCCAGATAATCGGAGAGTCGCGATAGTTTTTCCAACGGCGTGGCATTACCGACCAGATCCAAACGCGGAAATTGCGCCAATTTGTGTTGAAGCGTCACAGGCCCCCCAAGAAATTAATCAAGTTATTTTAACTCTGCCCCAAAGCAATTGGCGTTAAAGATCAACAGTATGCGAACCCCAATGAACTGATTTAAGCCAGTGACTCGGGTAAGTGGGTGCTGCTAACCCTGCTACTTCAAGTACAAAATGGAAATATAGATTTATCAGAAGTAATCGTAATAATCACTTATTTTTATTATAGATGCCGGAGAACAATAATGCAGGGGAATGCATTAGATAATAAAACGCCCAGTCAAGGAAAACCTTGCTGGGCGCGGAATCACTGAAAATATTGATTTAATAATTTTACGTTATATTAGCGGTAGTCTCGGTAAAAACACCGAGTTTTCTCAACTAAGGTCAACCCGTCATTAGCCTTAGTAGCTTTTTTGCCAGGCCAAATATTGACCATATTTACGCAAAGCAATACGGTAATTGTTATGTGCGGCATTTGGCAGTTCATCAATAATACTTTGATGAAGAGTTTCACTGGCGCATGTTTCTCTGGTAAATGTTTCTGCTGGATAATTTCTTGCAACCAGCATTTCATCTAAGCGACGTAGACGCACAACATATTCGCGCACAGTGCTATGGCTCATTTCAGTTTGTTCAAATAAATACTGTTTGAACGCCATAATATCGAAATAACCCGGTGTGCTATTGCAATATATCTCACTGCAAAAACGGCATAACGCGGTTAATTCATGCTGAAGCTTTAACCAGACTTGATCATCAATCGGTTGATCCATTCCGGCAATGGCTTCTTTATTGATAATTTGTCCGCGAAAAACCAACGCCATACGATCAAGCTGTTTATGGCAATGTGAACAATGAGTTTGGCCGTGCTTATAATCTTTTAAATAACGGCTCAGCGGCCGCTTTTTTAACTGAAGTCCTGGCATAAGAAGACCTGCATTAATAAAGTTAAACACTGTGATGTCACTGAGCGAAAATGAATTAAGAGTCGTTATTCAGGCGGCTGCGTAAGCGTTTTATCGCCTGGCTATGAAGCTGGCTGACGCGGGATTCCCCCACTTCCAGCACGGCTCCGATTTCTTTCAGGTTCAGTTCTTCCTGGTAATACAGCGTCAACACCATTTTTTCACGTTCCGGCAGGGCCTCGATCGCTTCAATAACACGTTGGCGCAGATTTCCTTCCAATAAATGTTGTAGCGGGTTGGCATCCTCATGCCCTTCCAGCATCGGCTCGACACTTTCACCCTGTTCTTCCCGCCATTCGTCATAGGAAAAAAGCTGGCTGTTGTTGGTATCCAACAAGATCTGACGGTACTCCGCCAAATCGATATCAAGGAGTTGTGCGACTTCCTGCTCAGTCGCTGGACGCCCGAGCCGCTGCTCCACCTTTTGCATGGCACTGGCGACTTCGCGCGCATTGCGCCGCACACTGCGCGGTGCCCAATCTCGGCTGCGCAGTTCATCCAACATCGCGCCACGTATGCGCTGTACCGCATAAGTGGTAAATGCGGTTCCTTGTAAAGCGTCATAACGCTCAACAGCATTCAGCAGACCAATCCCCCCAGCCTGCAACAAATCATCCAATTCCACACTGGCGGGCAGGCGCACCTGCAAGCGCAATGCTTCATGGCGAACCAGAGGAACATAGCGTTGCCAGAGGGAATTCTTGTCCATCACGCCTTCGGCGGTATACAGATCACTCACTAGACAGGCACCTAAGGGTAAGAGAGTCGTACCATTATCCTGTCCGGTCAGCCAGCCAATCGCCTGAATAGGCCTACAAAAAGGCGGCTATTTGACTTATGCCCATGACTTTTACTGTTAACCCATTGCAAGGATTGCAAATAAAGAGCGCTAAATAGCGGCAAAAAATCCCTAAAAATAAATAATTAGCGCCAGATTTGAACTTATATTCTAAGGAAATAACCCTGTCGATTATTTCCTTAGCGTAAAATTCCTATCGCGATATAAAAACCCCGCCGAAAAGGCGGGGCTGAATAATGCAGTGTTTCTGAGGAATTAACGCAGCAGAGACAATACAGTTTGTGGAACCTGATTGGCTTGAGACAGTACAGAAGTCCCTGCTTGTTGCAGAATCTGTGCACGGCTCATGTTTGAAACTTCAGTTGCGTAATCAGCATCTTCGATACGGCTACGGGCAGAAGTCAGGTTGTTTACGGTGTTGTTTAAGTTGGTTACTGCAGATTCGAAACGGTTTTGTACCGCACCTAACTGGCTACGGAAACCATCAACTTGCTTGATTGCAGCATCCAAAGTTTCCAGTGGTGATGCAGTTGCTGCGCCAACTGGTGTATATTGTTTAGCCGCAGTTAAAGCTGTCGTAAAAGCGTCTGCGTCTGTTTTAGCAGTGGCCGCAAGAGTAGGATCTGTAGGAGCTGCGGCTGCAGCTGCGGCTGAAGTTGCTGCAGTTGCGGCAGTAGTTTTGAGGGTAGTATCAGCGAAAGTTACTTTGCCATTAGCATCTACAGCACCTTGATATTGTTTACCGTCATTAGTACGGATAACATAGTCTGAATAGGTACCTGTCTTGTCTGTTGCTACTTCACCAACACCGTGTACAGTAGCGCCTTTACCAGCAGCAGCCTCAAGACCTTTAATATCAAGAGCTGTACTTTTTGTAACACCATCAACTGAGGTATCAGTTAACGAGGTTAATGCACCAGACACACCACTGACTGAGTAGCTCCCTAAGCCCAGGCTCTGAGAATCAATTTTCTGCAACTTAATGGCGATAGTTTCGCCATCGTTCGCGCCAACCTGGACGTTCATGGTGGTATTTTCAGACAGTACTTTTGTGCCGTTAAATTGAGTTTGTGCAGATACACGATCAATCTCAGCCAGACGCAGACCAATTTCATCCTGAATTGAATCCAGGTCAGAGCTTGAGTTGGAACCGGTAGATGCCTGTACAGTCAGTTCACGCACACGTTGCAAGTTGTTGTTGATTTCGTTCAGAGAACCTTCAGTGGTCTGAGCGATAGAGATACCGTCGTTAGCGTTACGCGCCGCTTGAGTCAGGCCTTTAATGTTAGAGGTGAAACGGTTAGCAATCGCCTGACCCGCTGCATCGTCTTTTGCGCTATTAATACGCAGACCAGAAGACAAACGCTCAATGGCGGTGCCTAAAGAAGACTGGGATTTGTTCAGGTTGTTCTGAGTCAGCAGAGACAAGCTGTTAGTGTTAATTACCGCCATAGTGATATTCCTTAAATTCTGTTGGGTTATGGTTTGGGCTTACTGCCCACGGCTTCATCACCGTCACAACTTGTATCGGCGCTCTTTAAGGAACCTTTAGACATTCCGGCAAATAATTTTTATTTTTCCTGAAACTTATTATTTACCGTCTCTTTAATTAGAACTCTATCCAATGGAGCAAATAGCCCCCTGTTATCCCCCGTTATTCTGCCCATCATAAATTCTATTCTATGTGTAAACTTTTTGAATCTCTGGCCGATAACCTCTGCAACGACACTTGAATATTAAGGATTATAAATGGCAAGTATCAGCGCATTAGGCACCGGGTCAGGATTGGATTTAAGTACACTACTGTCACAACTATCAGCAGCAGAACAAACACGACTTACCCCGCTGACTACGCAACAGACTAGTTATAAAGGCAAACTAACCGCTTATGGTGTTTTGCAAAGTGCGTTGGCAAAGCTTGAAACCGCTTCCGCTGCACTGAAAAAAGCTGACAAATTGAACTCTACCGCTGTCAGTGGTTCCAACACGGCATTCAGTGCCACGACAGACAGTGCGGCCAGTGCTGGCACTTACAGTATTGCAGTCACTAATCTGGCTAAAGCGCAATCCCTGCTATCGGGAGATGTCGCTAACTCCACCGATAAATTAGGCAATGACAACGCAACTCGCACGATTACCATTACCCAGCCGGGTCAAAAAGATCCGCTGGAAATCAGCCTGACCAGTGAGCAGACCTCTCTGACCGGCATCCGTGATGCGATTAATAAGCAGGAAGGCAGTGTTAGCGCCAGTATCGTGAAAGCCGATGATAATACTTATTATCTGGCATTGACCTCGAAAGATACCGGGACACAGTCAGAAATGACCATTAGTGTGACCGGCGATGATACCTTAAATGATTTCCTAAACTACACACCCAGCAGCAGCGGTGGTAGTGGCGCTATGACGCAAAAAGTAAAAGCAGAAGATGCAGTATTGAGCGTTAACGGTGTCACTATTACACGCCAAAGTAATGCCATTACTGATGCGCCTCAAGGTGTCACTATCAACCTGAAAGCCGTCACGAAAGCGGACGCACCAGAACAATTGAATATTGTCCGTGATAGCAGTGCCACAAAAGCCGCTATCCAAAGCTTTGTTGACGCCTATAACTCATTGCAAACAACATTTGGCTCTTTAACTAAATATACGGCAGTAGAATCAGGTGCCGACCAGTCCACCAGCAATGGGGCTTTAGTTGGTGATGGCACATTGCGTTCTATTCAGACGCAATTAAAAAGCCAATTAGCTTCGAGTCAATCTGGGGATCTAAAAACTTTAGCCAGTATGGGGATAACCCAAGACCTTGATGGCAAGATGGTTATCGATACCACCAAATTAGATGCCGCGTTAAAAGATAAACCCAATAGCGTAACTGCATTTTTTGTCGGTGATGGCAAGACCACAGGTTTTGCGACTCAGATGGATAACTTACTGAATACCACTTTAGATGCCACGGAAGGTACATTAAAAACCGTGACTGATGGTATTAATAAGTCATTAAAAAACCTGGACAAACAAGTTGTAGCAACGACTGCTAGTATCACAGCCACTATTGAGCGCTATAAAACCCAATTTACTCAATTAGATAAGCTGATGACGTCACTGAACAGTACCGCCAGCTTCTTAACGCAGCAGTTCTCTTAAAGGGATAGAGCATGTACAACCGATCAGGGAGTCAGGCCTACGCTCAGGTAGGATTAGAGAGCGGGGTAATGAGTGCCAGCCCCCATCAATTGATCGTGATGCTATTCGACGGGGCGCAAAGCGCCCTGGTTCGTGCCCGCATCTTGATGAATCAAAAAGATATTTCTGCTAAAGGGGCCGCGATCTCTAAAGCGATTGATATTATTAATAACGGCCTGAATGCCGGGCTAGATTTGGAAAAAGGCGGCGAAATGGCAGAGAATTTGTCGGCTTTATATGACTATATGTCTCGGCGTTTGCTGCATGCCAACTTGCATAATGACGAACAAGCTATTACAGAAGTGCTCGCTTTGCTCGAAAACATCGCGGATGCCTGGCGGCAGATCGGCCCCAATTATCAACCAGATTAGGACCCCATTAAATGGAACGTCACCAGCACCTTTTGTCCGATTATCAACAAATCCTGACCCTCAGTGAGCAAATGTTAGTGCTGGCGACCGAGGGTAATTGGGATGCGCTGGTTGATCTAGAAATGATTTATCTTAAAGCAGTTGAAAGCACCGCCCATGTCACTATTTCTTCATGCTCATCGCTAGCACTGCAAGAGTTATTACGAGAAAAGCTTCGTGCTATTTTGGATAATGAAATTGAGATTAAGCGTCTATTACAATTGCGTCTTGATGCATTAAGTGAGTTGGTTGGCCAGTCAACAAAGCAACAGGCGGTGAATAATACTTATGGTCAGTTTCCTGACCATGCATTATTGTTAGGTGAAACTCAGTAATATTCAATTCATAAAATCATAAAATTTCGATGAATTACTGAGCAATAAGATAAATTTGAAATTATTAACATGACAATAGATTTTTAATGTCATTATTTTTAACATGAAATTATATTAATAGTAACAATTACTCATATCTAACTGGCTATCACTCTCACTCCTAATGCTTTTCGCTAAGATAGTCGGTTATTGTCATTTTTCTATTAAAATAAGTTGCCAGCCAGCTATTCAAAGCGTAAAGATATTCTCAGGCTAAAATTGTGAAATGAATGTCGATGGAACGTATAATTAATTTTTGCCCTGGAGTGGGTAGCTCTGCACATATTATTCAACACACAGAGCTACTGCTCACCTCCGTCTATATTGAGCAACCTTTGCTCATTATGGTTAACCGTGGGCATAAAATTATTCGCTGGGATAATCAGGAATGCACTATCCGAGCAGGTGAAATAGTTGCCATCAGTAGCGGCCAGACAATTGATATTGTTAATGGCTTATCTGACGATGGGTTATTTTTTAGTCACCAACTGCGTTGTGACCCGCATTTGATAGCGACCTTTGCTAATCATCCCGCATCAACTGGCCTTAGCGTTATTCCTGGAGTTATGCCGGTGCGTAATTTAGCACCGGAATTTATGAATACATTCGGGAGTACATTTAAAGCAATATCCGATATAGGTGATATTCCCCCGGCGATCATCAGGCACCGCATGCTGGAATTGTTACTTTGGTTAGCACAATGTGGTGTTAAATTTAGATTAAACGATGACAGGTCATTAAGTGAGAGAGTGCGCCGTTGTCTGGCACTTGACCCACACAAAATATGGTCAGCGGCTGCAGTTGCCGATCATATGGCAATGAGTGAAGTGGTATTACGGCGAAAATTAGCGGCCGAAAATATACTCTTACGGGATTTGATGATTGATGTGCGCATGACCAGTGCTCTACGTTTGTTACAAGGTACCGACTGGCCAATTTCATTGATTGCTAATCAGGTAGGTTACGAGAGCGCATCACGTTTTGCCGAACGTTTTCGCAAGCGTTTTGGATTTGCTCCTACAGCCATACGTGGGCATCATCGTTTACAACCTCCCAATAACGACCCACCAGAAGTCAATTATCATCATTATTTAAACCTGATTTAGGGCCTAACACACATCATACTTCAAATTGCCTGTGTGCCCACTATCAACGCCTACATCCGTATTTAGGTATCCACATCTTTTATCGATAATCATCCTGACTGCTAAATACTGCTTTTAGATATTCCACACGTTAAAACCTTATTTTTTAATACCATCACTAGATTTTTCTTCCAATAATATTGGATTGATATCAATAAAAATCTTTACAATCATGCGATTAGACATAACTTACTGAAAAAAATAAGAATATGCTAGTTAGACAGGTGCATTCTATGATTAAGATTGATTAAATAATAAACTATCAGGATGGACATGATGCCCAGTAACCTGTTCAAACTAAAAAAACGCTATCCTTTGCATATTCAGATTGCAGCCTTTTTCACTCTGCTGATTATCTCAATTGGTACTGTGATCATTATTTTTGGTTATAGCCAACTGACTAAACTGACTGAAATTAGCACCAATAGCCAATATCAAAAAACAGGGGAGGCTATTGCGGCAGAATTAGATGCGATAACACGACCAATGATGATGTCCGTTAACCTCCTCGCCAGTATGCAAATCACAGAATTATCGACACTTGAACAGCGGATGGCTTTTGTGAGTAAATTTGTTGAAGTTCTGAAACAGAATGACTACGCCAGTGCTGTGTATAGCGCTTATCCTAATGGTGATTTATTTATGCTACGTCGCCTAACAGAGGCTAATCGTACATTATTTCATGCGCCAGAAGGTGCTGAGTGGATGATTCAAAGTAATCGTTTTCTCGATAGCTTACCGGAGAAACGTTTTATTTATCTGAATGAGAAACTGCAGCCCATTGCTGTAATGCCACGCGATAATGATAACTATGATCCCAGGAGGCGAGATTGGTTTATTCTGGCCTCGGCAAGCCCCAACTTGGTCACCTCCCCTATTTATATTTTCAAAGGTACTGGTGAAACTGGTTTTACCTATAGTCGCCGATCTGAAAATAATCAGTCAATTATTGGGTTAGATGTTTCCCTAGCCTCATTATCACAATTTTTAATAAGACAAAATCTACCTCTGGGTAGCCAAGCCATTATTATAAATTCTCGTGGTGAAATTATCGCGAGCCTACCTAATCCGCAAGAAAACACAGCAAACCCAATGGATGCGGACAAACAGATTTCGGTATTACAAACATTGCTAAACACCCAAGAGAATAGCGCTGAGTACAATATTGATAATAGCCGCAGTATCATTTTTGATGCACAAGATAAGCGTTGGTACGGCTCAATTGTCGACATTAATAATAGCGGAAATAAATATCAGTTGGTCATTGCCACTCCGGCAAGCTACCTTACTGCTGATGCGAATTCAATTCGTCATTATTCAACCTTTATTGCATTTATCCTACTGTTACTCAGCTTACCTCTTGTTTGGTATTTCTCACGCAAAATATCCAATCCACTGATTCGTCTTCGCAAAGATGCTGACGCTATAAGCAACTTATACTTCGAAGAAGGCCAATCAGAGCAATCCATGATTGAAGAAGTCGATGAGTTGCACAAATCAATGTCAAAAATGAAATCAACACTGAAGCAATTCATTTCAATGGGCAATATGTTGACGGCAGAAAACAGCTTCTTCCGACAAATGCAGGGGTTATTAAGTGAAACGACAGAAATTGCAGCAATGACTGGTGGGATTATATTTCTTGCCGATAAAGATGGAGGGATATTTACACCGACGGCGTTTCGCTGGAATGGCGAAAATATTCCAGTGGCAGAAATGGCGTCATTAGATATAAAAGAAAATAATTTCGCCACTTTCCAGCCAGTGCTAGCAGGGCAAACCATTGCTGGAACTTTAAATGAAAATAATATATTCAGTCAATTACAAGACTTTCTGCAACCTTATTTGCCACTGCGTTTTGTTGCTGTACCCATGAAAACTCATGATAAACAACTCTTGGGTTTTTTATTGCTATTTACCCCGTATCAATTAAATGCAGAGCGTGAACATTCTAAAATTCAATTAGTTAATGCACTGGTCGGTAGTTTATCTGTTTCAGTAGAAACTCAGAAGTTATTACAAGAGCAAAAAAACCTGCTCAATGCATTTATTGAGCTCATTGCGGGTGCTATTGATGCCAAAAGTGCTTATACCGGTGGGCACTGTCAGCGAGTGCCCCAAATAACCAAAATGCTCGCCAGAGCTGCGGTGAATATCAAAGAAGGGCCTTTCGCTAACTTTAGTTTATCTGAGAATGAGTGGGAAGAACTGCATACAGCATGCTGGTTACATGACTGTGGCAAGATAACCACACCTGAATTTGTGGTGGATAAATCAACTAAACTGGAGTTAATTTATGACCGTATCCATGAAATACGGATGAGGTTTGAAGTCTTAAAATGCGAAAAAGAGATCGATTTCTTGCGCCGCCATGCCACGATTAATGCTAATGACACTGAACAACAATTATTGGTGGCTGAATTGCGTCAGTTGGATGATGACTTTTACTTTATCGCGCACTGTAATATCGGCGGTGAATTTATGTCCGATGACGCCATAGCGCGTATCCAGCACATTGCCGGGTATCACTGGACTCGCACATTAGATGATAATGTCGGTATTGCTCACGAAGAACGCGAGCGTAAAGCTCGACAGCCAGTTGCCTCAATACCCGCGCTAGAACCGATGCTGGCAGATAAGGAAGAACATCTCATTTACCGAGATAGTAACAATAAGCGCAAGGAATATTATGATTTCAAAGTACCAGAACCGACTTTGCTTTATAACCGAGGTGAGATTTATAACCTCAGTATTCGGCGTGGAACATTGACAGAAGAAGACCGCTATAAAATTAATGAACACATTATGCAAACAATTGTGATGCTCAAAAAACTGCCTTTCCCGCGCACCATGGCAAATGTAGCCGCTATTGCTGGTGGGCATCATGAGCGCATGGACGGTAAAGGATATCCTTGCCAACTCACTTATAAACAGATGAGTATTCCAGTACGAATGATGGCTATTGCCGATGTATTTGAAGCCCTGACCGCAGCCGACCGCCCTTATAAACCAGGAAAGTTATTATCCGAAGCACTGAATATTATGCTAAATATGGTGAATGAAAATCACCTGGATAGAGAACTGTTTATTTTATTCCTACAATCCGGCATCTGGCAGGAATACGCCATTACCTACCTGCAAGCCGATAAAGTAGATAATATTGATATTTCAGCTTTACTGCAAAAACTTGGCAACCAGGATATTTCGCTGGCAGAAACTGTTTAAAAGACAAGAAAGAGAGAGTAATGGCTGAACAGTAACGCTATGCTAAATCTCATCTTGAGAGGTTTTTATTGGAGTCAGCGAATGTTCTACAACTACGGTGAGATAGAGATTAATCATCTTAAGCGGCGGGACAAAAAGATGGCGGCGGCTATTGAGCGGCTCGGAATGATAGCCCGCCCATTATCACCGGATTTGTTTGCTGCATTAATCAGAAATATCGTTGACCAGCAAATATCAGTTAAAGCGGCGCTCACTGTTAACGCACGCCTGTTGGCATTATTGGGTACAGTGACACCGCTCACGGTTGCCGCTGCGTCTATAGAAGCAATTCAAGGCTGCGGGATGACCATGCGTAAAGCCGGATATATCAAGGGCGCAGCCGACGCGGTACTCAATGGTTCACTGGATTTATCCGCTATTTCTCAGTTACCCGATAATGAGGTTATTTCCCAGCTATCAAATCTTAATGGTGTGGGTATTTGGACCGCAGAAATGTTGCTTATTTCTTCACTTTCTCGCCCAGACATTCTCAGTTGGGGAGATTTGGCCATCCGCCGCGGTATGATGAATTTATATCGCCACAAAACGCTACCGCGAGAACGTTTTGAACAATATCGCCGCCGCTACACGCCTTATGGCACAACTGCATCATTGTATTTATGGGCATTGTCACATGAAGAGATGGTATGACACAGTTTATAGCGGTTATTGATATATTTCTCTATTCCTCAAGATACTGTCCCCCCATTCTGTCTAAAGCATTTGCCAGCCATCTAATATTATTGCATGACGGGTTTGGGGCCCCAAACTTTGAAGTACAGGAACTTTTCATCTGCCCAACCCAATAGGCTTTAAGAATGGATACATCAACTAACTTCATGCATGTAATTCGTTCTTTAGTGACATACCGATTACTGCAAACAGCTTCAGAGACTTTCATTATGGCAGGGACGGGCAAGATAGATTGCGGTTCAGCAGCACCGGCAAAAATAGGAAAATAAACGAAGAATATGATCAAAAAACTTCTCATAGCAGCCACCTATATAAATTCATTTAAAGGATAAATATCGCTTTAAATTGTTACATAAATGTTGAATGAGAAATTGTTCTGTGGTGCGAACTCAATTATCACAATAATAAAAGTATCTCTTGGGCTGGCATTTCATTGCTCAAAGCCCAAGTTATTTTATTCATCCGTCTGAAAAACCGTCACACGCCCATATTCATGATGTGAAGTGGTTGATTTTAAATTCGCGTAAGTTCATGTGAACTTCACGGCTGGCAGTGACTTACCGCAAAGTGTCTCAACTGTGATTAGCATAGTTCGAGTTAGTTTGCGGTAATTTTTTGCCCCATTTTTGCCCCACTCGCCCCTCGGCATCCCTGCCCATCATCCAACTCACTTAATGCCCCCCAATCTCTCAACACTAAATCAATAGCTGATCGTCTGATTTACAGATGATAGACTTACCTTGTGAGGGTCAGCTAAGTGTAGGATAAGCTGGATCTTTGGGAGAGTAGGCATGGATACTAAAATGGGCAGCTATATAATCAATAGAGAAAACATCGAATGTTCAATAAAATATTAAAGCAATACTCAGAAAAGATATTTCTATTTGTTGTGTGCTTTTTGGTTATTGTAACCACTAAAAATGTTTATATGATAAACACAGGAGACTTCAATAGAGCAATATTTTCAATCATGCCAACAGTACCCCCATTCAAACAGGATATGTCTCTAACATATCCTCTATATGATGAATTTTGGGGTTTGGCAAAATACACATACAGAAGTACATATACATATTTACTTTATGCTGTAGCTCATGTATTTAAACTAGTAACAAGCACTCTTGACATGCGCATATTATCGGCAATATTGAAAGTTATATATATATTTACATTTTACAAGCTATACAAAAAAATACAGTCGGATTCTATAAATAATTTTGATTTCGTCGTATCGGCGGCATTGATTTTATTTGTTTGTTCATCTTCAAACATTGCCTTTTTCCCTTCATTTTATCAAGAGCAAGTTTTATTAATATGCTTACCTGCAATTTTATTGTGTTTATATGACCGTGAAAATACCAAATTATCCACATTTGTAGTTGTTATTTCTGCGCTTATAATCGGTGGGAGCAAGAGCCAGTTTTTCTATTTCCCAATAATGATTATTCCTTTTGTTTTTTGGTTGAAAAACTATAGAAAGGTGACACTTATCGCATTAATAATATCGCAAATAATATGCATTATTTTTGTAACAACCACTCCGGCAACAACTGGATTCAATAAATATCACGCTGCTTATTATGGTGTTTTTGCTTTTGAGAAAATGAATGGTTATCAACTTCCTGAAGGGGTTGATAGCGAATGCGTTGGGATTGATGCGTGGGGCGGAAAACTTGATAAAGAAAAGGGATCATACCGTTCAACAATGGGTGGTGATTGCTATAAAAACAACACTCATATAGAGTTCTCCGACTCAATTAGGGAATTTGTCAGACACCCGTCTATTTTACTAACCATTCCTTTTGATGATATTGTTAAAGAAAACTACACAACAGATTATTTTCATGTGGCAAAGTCTATAAAAATGATTGTTGATAAAACCGATTCGTGGACATCAAAGCTCACAAGAATAAAAGACCGAATGGTAAAAGACTATAAAATCCCTATCAGCATCATCCTTATAGCAATTACATTTCTGATTACTAGAAACAAAAATTACCTAATAATATCCTCACTTACTTTTATGTTTCTCATATCTCAACTCTATATATCTTTCTTTGGGGAGGGATATAGAGATTTATCTAAGCACTTGTTTGGAATGGCATTCTCATTTGACGCAATAATTTTCATATCCATAGCAACAGTTATGGCGAAAATAAAGAAAAAATGAAGAATAAGCGCCACGGATGGCGCTTTGAAAAACTAGTGTTAGTGTTGCTGTTTACTTTATAATTTGTAACGTCAGCCTATAGAGTATGCTGTAACCGGTTGCTGATATCCCTGTCTGGAAAGTTATCGATGACCCGTCAACGGCCTTGGTTTTGATTCCTACCGCCGCTGATGAAGCTTGTCCCGAGGTGCTAACATTCACATGAGCCTCCGCTGACAGTATCCTCCAGCCCGCTGGTGGTGTTATCGTAACGGTGCCATCAGCAGCGATAGCAGAAAGCGAATAGTCATATGCTACACAAACCCCTTTACCGGAATACTTATGACCAGTTCCTCCGCCCGGAATGAATAGCGATTCGAGGTAGAAATCATTTATTACGTCAACGTTAGCCCAATTTGCTGGGGAAAGGTTTCTTATCGAACCTGTATACATCCTCGTATTTGCGAATAATGTTTTGCTATTTACGTCCTGATAACAAAGATATGCAGCATCAAATGGCGCACCGGAAAAATCACCATCTACATTTCTAATGGTACTTCTTCCCCTATTTACAGAATAATAAAGTGCGTTATTGCCAGCTGGCAGCGTAAATAACTGAACCGCACCATTTAATAGTGACATAGAATACCACGGGCCATTTTTCCCAGTTGTATTAGAGATATTATGACTTTGTGCAAGAGAAATAGAGAAGTCTGTTGTTGATTGTGAGTTATAAATATGCGCACCTTGCCACGCTTCAATGCCGATATTATCACCAATCCCTGTACTATCTATTGCTGTGATCGCAATAGCAGTTTCATTTGTACTGTCATAGTTAACGAAACCTATAACCGCTCCCTCAATGAATCCATTGAATATTGAGTAATGGCAAGATCGTAATACTAAACCAAACGGGCATGCATCTATTTTGACATAGAAATCGAAAGAGGTATTTGTATTGCTCGGTGGAGTTAAATTTTCAGGTGTTATAGTTTTCGGATCTGCATAAAAAGCCTTGTGACACGAATCAATTACTAACTGCCCCTTACTGCCCCAGAACGAATATCCAAATACGCCATACTCCCCACCTTTAACAGCAACATCTAATTCTGCTCCATGGCCGTAGTTCATGTGCAAGCATATACGCTGTGAGCCTTTTGACGCAGATCGATTTGGCAGTCCGTAAGTCAGACAATAACCTTTGAACATTATCCCACGTACAAATTCATCAGCGCTACCCGCTGCTGCTGCGTTTTGAACTCTTACGATACAATACTGCCCAAATGCGGGAAGCGTTGATTCAATATTTCGAGTGAAGCGAGGACAGTCCCCGGCATTATTGCTTGTGGCGAAACCGCTATCCCATTTACTTTTTATTGACAATTCGAGATAGTTTGAACCCAAGTGATAAATTGCATTCCGTGGAGATTTCACGACAGCATAAAGCCTTGAGTATTTATCAGCTGCTTGGCACGCCGCCCAGTCAATTGTTTGCGTTAGTGAAGTAACATGCGGATACACTGCCTGCGCTGCTGCAAGAGTTGCGTATCGCTCAGATAATGGATGTACCGTACCGTCACCAATGGCACCAAATTGTTCCGGCGTAACATGGAAGAATAGCTGTTGGAGATTACCCTGCGGCTGAACTCCAACTAAAGAGGCCCCTGTTGGCTCGCCCAGCATGTCTACTGTTACAGCGCCGCCTTGTGAGTCAAGATATTGCCTGAACTGGTCTGGGTCGTACTTAAGCACGTTAGGGAAATAGAACTGTTGGACGTTAAGCGCGTCATATACGGCCATTGAGTGGCCCTGCACTGTCACGAATTTGGCTATTTGCCCATTATAAACAGGGAAACCACCGGCATTAATCAGGATTGGCTGAACCATTGGCACAAGGCTACCATCTTGATTCTCCAAATAAACCTGAATTTGATTAGACGGAATAGTCGGATCTGTGTCGATGAGTCCAATGTAAATTCGACCGCCAAATACCGCACCAAATTTGCGGGGCATCGTGAATAGTTGGGAAGGCATTCCTATTACTACATTTGGTATGATGTCAGGCATTTATGTTTCTCCAGGCGTGCGTAATCCCCACAGCGTTTAATCTGCGTGGTTCGGATTTCAGGTAATAAAAACCCCGCCGAAGCGCTGGTGAATCCCCAGAAAAAAGGACAGGCATAGAGAAAATATGATCTACTGATTGTGCAACCAATTCAGCGAGATCAACTCTATGCCTGCCCGTAAAGTATGCCAGAACTTTTTCCGGGGCGCT
>NZ_CAMPQA010000020.1:0-37265 GCF_946902935.1 Yersinia sp. Marseille-Q5920
CCCGAAGCGCCGTGACTTCTGCCCGCCGTAATGCACCGTAGTAGGCCAGCGCCAGCATAAGGCGATCGCGTATCGCCCGCGCCTCACCCGACAGTGGTGTGGTGATACAGATAGGGGAAGTCCCACCGGCATACCGTGTTGAAGCCGTCACCCAGGGCAGCCTCCCTGTGACGTCACCCGAAAATCCCCCTGTCGCAGCGCAAGCTGACGCGCCACTGAGCCTGAAAACACCGGAAGAGCAGGTGCGAGAACAGGCCGAAAAAGCCGAAATAGACCGCCAACGAGCGATGCCTCTTGGGGCTGAAAAATCGACGCTCTCACCGGAGACGATGGAGGCCGAAAAACAGATGGCCCATGAGATACAACAGGAAAAACACGTGGGTACACAACATCAACAACAGAATACGGAGCAGGAAACGCATCTTGAGCGTCAGCATAAGCAGCAACAGGCGTTACAACAGCTGGAGCGGGAGATCGTCAAAGAGAAAACCCTGGGAGAATCATGATGAAAACAGTTTCAGCCCTCATCATGCCTTTCATTTTATTATGCAGCTCAATGGCGAATGCCGAGGTACAGGTGGGCTTTTCACCGGACGGTAACGCTGAACCGTTGGTATTGAAAACATTAAGCCAGGCAACGGTATCGATTGACCTCGCAGCGTATGCATTCACCAGTAAACCGGTGGCCAGGGTGTTACTGGCGGCAAAGCGGCGCGGGGTCAGTGTCCGAGTATTGGCCGATAAACAGTCAACGAGTGAACGCTACAGTGCCATCACGTTTTTGGCCAATCAAGGTGTGTCGGTTCGTCTGAACGGTCGCTATGCGATCCAGCATTCCAAATTTGCGCTCATTGACGGTGAGACAGTGCAAACCGGTTCCCTGAACTACACGCATTCAGCATTTACGCGCAATGTAGAGAATGTCGTCGTGATACGCGGTGAGAGTGCCGTTAGCCAGGCATATCAGCAGGAGTTTGAGCGCTTATGGGCAGAGGGAACGCCACTTAACGCCCACTACTGAATCTTTTTTTCAACCTCATTGATTTGCATACCGTTAATGCTTATGCGCCAACATGAGCAGCGGATCACGATCATTTACTGCCAACTGGCAGAAATTGTAGTAATCTTTGCCTAATCGATCTTTTTTCGATCCTTGGGGAGGTAAAAATGTCACAAATAGCAGATGCAGTTACTTCCTCATCGAAAGCAAAACGGACTTATCGTAAGGGTAATCCGATGACAGCAACTGAAAAACAGTTGGCTGCCATCGCAAGAAAACGTGTAACGCATAAAGAAGTGAAAGTTTACATTCGAAATCCATTGAAAGATCGAATGATAAGTGTTTGCGAAGAAGATGGTTTAACACAAGCACAGTTTATCGAACGGTTGATTGAGCAGGAACTTATTCAACGTGGATTGTTGGAGTAAAGTCTTTACTATCTTGCGAGTTTTCTTATCTAATGCTAGATTGCTGATCGTGTAAGATATCTTGGTGGGCCACGCCGTAAGGTGGCAGGGAACGGGACCTGTTGAGGATATTCTCCAGAACCTGAAAAGCAAAAACCCCGATAATCTCTTCTGTTTGGCGACGTAGAAGATTACCGGGGCCCACTTAAAACTGTATAGAAGCTGTTGCTCTATGCAGGGAGTATAGAATTGTGCAAAAGAAAATTCAACTCCTACTGTGCAACATAAGCACAGGCAGGTTTGGCTAATACTTATATTGCTCTGGCCGAGCCTGAGAATACCCCCCAATTGACCCGACGTGGTGAGTCAAATACGCTGCGTAAAGGGACATCAAAAATTCATCGGCGCTATACGCCAGCTCTGACCTGTACCGTTCCGCGTGGCATGGCGTCAAAGGTTGTTGCACGTCTCAGTAGTCACAACTGGCACCGTAACCACGAACTGATAGAGCTGCGTCGTCAGGGCTATGTGCCGTATACCAAACGTAACGACCCGCACTTTTTGCCAAAGCCCATGCGTATCTCCGCACGGTCGGAAAGCTGTGAAGCACTGACGGCACTCTCGATGGCACTGGCGGCGAATTGCGATTACAACCCGGACAGTGACTATCCGTTCGAGGTCATGGCCCCGTTTGAGCAAATTGCGGCATCTATGGGGATGTTGCATGTTTATGATAACGGTCGCAAAGCTTACGACAGCCCATTGCATGCTTTATCTGTGCAAGAACAATTGGGTTACGTGATAGCGCTTCACGGTAAAGACACTGACAGTGGTCAGAACAAGCCGCTGCGTTTATGGCTGACGGAAAAGTTCTTCATTTCCAGAGGCATTGCCGTTGAAGAGATCCGTCATTGGCTTGGCCAGTTCAAAACATGGGCGATAAAAAACGGTTTAACGGAAAGCTTGCGGAAGAAATATGAACGGCACCTGCTGCGTGTCGAGCGTATTGGTATTGATCTGAACGACAAACCCTCGCTACGGAATCGCTTAAAACAAATCAAACGTTGGGTTGTTAGCCCTGATCTGGCAAAAGAGAAACAAGAGAAAGTGGCTCTGTTGGAAGGTCGCCTGGCTGAGATCAACCGTGGTAATTCCCAGCGTCTCGATCTTCTTCTTGACGAGACACAGCGTAAAATGAGCAGTTTGGCCAAAGCGAAGCGTAAACGGCAAAACCCTTATTATGATGCCTATGTCAAATGGTCCACTAGTGGAGTCGTCATGACGCATGTCGTTGTGTCACAAGAACTGACGTTGCAAAAAGAACTGCCTGGACTCAAACACAGTGACCCAGAAACCTTTTACCGGTTATTGCTTGAGCGTGCTGGCATAGTCTAGCCTGAGTTATACCACCTCCTTGAATTCTACCGTGCTTAGCGCGGTTTCTGTGTTGGTGAAATCGGGCAAAATGGGTGTTATTTGAGCATCTACCTCTCCCCCTTTTTTCGGATTACCCTCCCAATTAATGAATGATATTGGCGAAATTTTGAAAGTGATGAATATCTGTACTATTAACTTCGAATTGATGAAGTTAATTTCGTAACCTGTCTGATAAATATCATTAATTTCGAACGTTATTTCTGAACAAAATAAGCCTCTAAAAAGAGGAGTACTTTTCGAGCGGCTAAAGCCAGCTCTCTAAAGTTGCTCCCCTCGCTTTGCTCAGGGCGGATTAACAATTAGCAATCGAGAATAAACAACTTGATAGGTAGCTCCCGACTTACGTCGGGCAAGGAAACAGCGACATTGCAAACCTAAGCGTTCGTCACGCTACGCGTGCCAATCGCTAAGGCCCCGGAAATCACGCCCAGCGCGTCGCTACGCGCCACACTGGCCGCTCACCGGGGTTCTTTGCAGTGTAACCACAGAAACGTATATAAGCTCGTATGGCTCAACAGGACAGGGGGTTATCAGGATCTCTTATGATCCGTACCGGCGTTGCCGGGCTTCAGCGGTTATACATCGGGGAATATGTGATTACAGTGTGCCGCTTTCTATGCACTGCGTGCATCAGGTTTTGCCATGATTAATGGTATACTCTGAACAGAAACAAGATGTTAACAATGTAATTCCTGGAGGATGTGATGACCGGTGAACGCAAGATATTGACGCTAAAACGCAAGTCCCCACCTGAGCATCAGGAAAAAATCAGCGAAACGCCGGTTCCTTTATCGCGTAAAAAAATAAAGATAGAAGCGAAGCCTAACCCGCGTAAGAAAAAAATGGCCACAGAACCGGTGGTCGAAACGACACTTCAACTCAAAACTGCGAAAAATGAAACGCCAGTGCTTCGCGTAAGAGAACCCAAACCCATCAAGCCACCGAGACCAAAGCGCACACTATCGTATGATGAAGCGCTCAGTATCATGCAGCCTTATTGGCCTGGCCTTTTTGATGGCCAGCAGCCTCGATTGATGAAGATTAATATCAGGGAAAATTTTTATCGCGATATTGAACAAAGGGCATTACCGCTGTCGCATAAGGTTCTACGGCGTTGTTTGAAATCCATTACCCGATCAGCGGATTATTTGTTACAAATCCAGACGGATGCCCCTCGATACAATCTTGACTGTGCGGTTCATGGATATGTTACTGAATTAGAGTATCAGTACGCATTAAACCGCTTGGCCAGAATACCTCCCTCTATGACATCAGCTATCGAGAACTCCAGGAGTTAGTGAAATATTGGATCTCATCGTGCACGATGATGGGATTCCGGCGTAGAACCCCAAGAGCATTATTTAGCCAATACAGGTTGGTAACTGATTGATTTAGCATCGGTGACTATCGCTTTTAAGTTATCGCACTTTCCGTATCGCATTTAGGTTATCTCGTTAGCTCGAAAGACCACCCCAGCAACATATAGCGCGGAAGTACACCCTACTGCGATAACGAAACCGTACAATATTGTACGTTTCCCAAACGTACCCCTTCAAGGCGATTTGGCTTTACCCGCAGACTGCCAAATCAGATTATATACTTGTATACTAGACGTTCTTGACAGGTAACATTATCGGAGTGAACTAGACAAATATGACTAGTAAGGCTAAAGTGATTACGAAACTACAGGTTATAGCAAACAGTAAGGGGTGGACGTTCGAGGCATTAGCGAACAGGTGGGAGGTTTCCCCAAGGCAAATGTCACGCATCGCCGCCGCAGGAAAGCAGCGGGATATTGATGCTGCTAGCGGATTACCAGATAAAAAGGAATAAACTATGGACACTATCGAACAAATTTTAAATAGAATTGGACTTAAATTATCTGACATACACTCGCTGGATCAGACGGATAGTTTAATCGTTATCCGTATATTTGAAGCAGTGCAACAATACGCCATGTATCATGATAAAAATCCTGAATTAGAGGATCAATGTGAGAGGTTTAATGCAGTGATTAGAAAGCATCTGAATAAGAGGGTGATAAAATAGAACATGAAAAGGATGATTTTCATTCTAGTGAAAAAATTTCATCGGCAGTGAAAATAAAATACAACATAACAAAACGAGTATAAAAACGTTATATGGATGAAAAAATACTGTCTTATCAAGAAATAACGAATACCACTGAAACATTTATACGCAATGAAATGAATTCAGTAAAAGCACTCGATATCTTCGACGTGCGGGGAGATCGCTGTGCTGCGGCGGCTATGGGAGCTTATGAGCTTTGGAACCATTTAACGGCAGACTACCAGAAGCAAGAGGACAAAGATCGCTTGCAGTCTATGGCATTCTCCATATGACCACCGACTGGATAGCCAGTCACCGCTCTGATTTGCTCTCTCCCGTTGCCCTTGGCTTTACCCGCAAACTGTCAAAGTCCGATTTTTCACTCATAGGCAATATTCGGACTTTAACTGTTTCTGTCTGGAAATATTGGTTTTAAGTTGTCAATTCAACCTGACTAAAGACATGCTTAGCTTTTGCTGACTCAATATACATATTCATAGCAGTCACAAAATCAACAATATCCTGTATCGCTGTATTATAAATTTCTGAGGTTAATTCTATTTCTGTTCCTTCGATATCGTAACCATTCCGGTGAACAATATCATGCCTCATATTCACGATCTTAATAATTTTCCCTAATTCTTTCTTGATATTATCAGGAAGAGTCTCACCAACGACACTACGATAAATTGGAACGATTTTTTCTACATTATGATATAGGTATTCAGAGAGAACTTTCAAGATACTTTTATTGATAAGATCACTGTTCTGATGTACTTCAATTAACGGTACTTTTATTTCTTTTAATTCTTTAACGCCATTTAGAGCATTAATAATATATTTATTATCACTAAAAATAAATCCTTTTAGCATATCTCCAAGGCAAGATTCCATGAGGGTTACGATATAAGAAAACTTCATTTTAAGCACAAGTGGTGAGGTATCGTTATTAAGCGCTGTTCTTATATTATGAATTTGTTCATTAAATAATGGAAATGCGCGTTCCTCTTTAGTGAACCATTGAATCTGGTCTTCATAGTCTCGATCATCCCAGTAATCGATAGTTTCCATTATCACCTCACCACTTAGAATTTTTGATTTTAAATCCTCCCACTCAGGATCGCCCTCTTCAACACCTAAATCTACATAGTCTCTAATCCAATCGTTCATTGCTTCCTCTGCTTCCAACTCTTCCATATATCTTTTGATAGATCCCACAGTTAGCTCCTTTTGTATTAAATAGTCATGTGACTAGAATTTACCCTGTAAAAACCTGCTTACGGGCATCTCTGATCATCATGAGTTGATTTCCTGCGTGGTATTGATGGCAGTATTGCAGGGCCGCTTGCGGTAACTGGCAGCTCCTTGTGTGGTGAGATGTGCCGCGATCACAAATATGTGCATATATTCGTTTTCATCCAAGACAGTATATTAAAAAGTCAGGCCGCGTATTTCAGCGGCCTTGGGTATTCAAAAAATTACTTAAAAACAAACTTAATCTTAATGCCAAAAAAATAAATCGTTATCGATTTCATTTTAATATCCACTACGCCGACAATCTTCTGCCGACAGTCTGCCTTACGGCTATCTATCAAAAGAGTGATTCCCTTTCGATGGAATGATTATCCGTGTGTGGGGAGCTGTTGAGCAAATGAATTTTTACCTGTGTGACCTGTTACCTCCCCCGTTCAAGGCAACTTGGCTTTACCCTCAGAGTGCCAAAGCACAAAAAACCGCCCAAAATGGCGGCTTTGCTGCGATTGAAACACCTGTTATCGAGGTCAGAACTCATTGGCTGTCTTAGCCATTACTGGCTCTGGTTTGCGGTGATAGCCTCTTTTTTATTATTAATCATCTCGTAAACACAGCTTTTTGTACCTATTTGTATAGTATTCTCTAAATGCGCTATATGATTATCATCTTTTGTGAGCCAGTCTAAAACTTCCGTGCTTAAATACGGACTCGTTTCCCCAGTGGCAAACATGATATTTTCCAGCACTATATCTTCCCTCTCTGTATTTCTACCGGCTTTATTTTGAAAATTAAGAATGCGATCTCTATTCATATTAACATTATAACCTTGGCTTAAATCTTTTCGCTTGGGTATGAATGTCTCACAAATTTCTTCAAGCGCCTGAATAACACTATCTAAGGTATCCAGTTCTCTGTATCTGTCTTTTTTATTAAAGTCAGCATCACCTAGCGTCAGACTGTCTTCAAAATACCTATTTTTTCGGATATTAACATCTTCGATAAACCCAATCTGTTCATCCGTGAGTGTCAGACCTATATATTGGCAGTCATTTAGCATTTTATTTAGCTCATGCCCATATTTTTTTATGGCAAAACCATTGTATAAAAAAATGGCTTTGAGTTTTTTTTCTATGGCCTGTTCTGCCATCCACCAGAATTGATTTGCACATCGCAACGGATAGCAAAGACGCGCTACCAGATAATCATTATCTGCACTTTGGCGAAAACATTTTGTTGCGATAATATTCAATACCGCAGCAGGGACTTCAGACTTCATTAAATCAGACATGTGGTTAGCCTTATAGAGAGTAAGTTATTATTATGACCACCACTTCGTGCTACTTTTTATAAAAGGCACGAAATGGTACTGTAATCACTGGTGTTTCGTGAATGCAGTATATCACAACTAAACTAACCTGTGTGGCGGTGCGGGAATGTCCTGATTTTCGTCACCCCTGGCTTTACCCGAAGACTACCAAATATAAAAAGCCGCACTTTTGGCGGCTTCAAACACAATGTCTATTCATTACAGGGATAGTTTACTGAAATGGCGTTTATCTGGCTGTACTCGTACCGGAAGCGCCATCTTGGCCGCTAGCACCACCTCGACCGCCAGCTCCTCCATTTCCCCCTCCCCATCCAGCATCACCTCCGCGACCGCCATTACCATGACCATCGCCACTCCCCCCTCGCCCCCCATTTCCCCCGTTATCTCCGCCTGAACCACCATGTCCGCCGTTTCCATTGCTGCCGGAACCTGCATTTCCTCCGTTTCCGCCATGACCACTATTCGTTCCATTTCCACCATTGCCCCCATTACCATTTGCGGCATATACAGGGGTTGGCGCTGTAGATAAAATAGTTGTGATGACGGGTAACGAACACATGGAAAAGAGCGATGACATTAATACATATTTAACTATACTCATATTGACCTCTGCCTATATTAAATATGGCCGCTGTTACCCGCATGACCGCCATCCCCCCCTTTTCCTCCGGAAGAGTTATTCCCCGCCCCTCCATTTCCACCGGAGCCACCATCCCCACCGGAAGAGCCTTGTCCACCCGAGTTGCCCCCATTCCCTCCGGCTCCTCCATGAGAGTTTTGACCTAATCCCGCGTTACCGCCATTTCCGCCATTTCCACCACCGATGCCATTTCCGCCATTGCCTCCCGCTCCACCATCCCCAACCGTGTGTATCAGGTTGGGGGAATAGGTATTTAATGCCGCTTCTGTCGATAAAGAGACGCCCAATAGAACAGTGAAAATAAGTTTACTTAATAAGTCTTTATCCATTGCCGCCATTGCCTCCATTGCCACCGGAACCACCAGTTGCCGCACCATTGCCGCCATTGCCGCCATTGCCGCCATTGCCGCCATTCGCTGCGCCACTCCCTCCATTCCCACCAGAACCATTATTTATATTTGGCGTGCCTTGCCCGCCGTTTCCTCCATTTTTACAGTTTGAATCAGGTAATCCATCACGACCATTTTCACCTGGCTTTCCGTCCAATGCGGAGCAGTTAGTCGTAATTGATTTGACGAGATCCTGCACAGCTATAGCTGTCGCAGGTAAGGGTAACAAACAGGATAAAGCTAACAATATAAACCGCTTAGAACTGAAAACTTCAGTCATAGTACCTCCATATTAATTGCGCCGTAAATTTACGCATTTGGTCATATTAAGCCCAGCCACTGTCGTTACCGTTTCCTGTCCCATTATTATTCCCACTGTTATTCCCACTGCCACTGCCACTGCCAGTGTTGCCGCCATCACCACCTCGGCCTCCCTCACCTCCATTGGAACTATGCCCCCCGCCGCCATTGCCCCCGTCACCCCCATTACCACCATTAGCATCAGCCATAACAAGTTCATATGAATATATTGATGCCGATTTGACATCTGACTTATTTTTGTGCTCTTGATTGATTAGTGGTGATGCGATTGATATAGTGGAAAAAGATATTAAAGATAATGTTATTAATAGCGATTTCTTATTCATATTATGTTCCTTATTTTATAATTAATTTCTCTTGTTAATATACAAGAGACCGAGAGTAATACACTCTCTGAGAACCACATTAACTTAGTAATACTGAGATTCAAGGGTTACTTAAAAATAAATTTTCCCTGTATGGATTTGCAATATAAATTCCAGTAAGAAATTAAATGATACATTTTCTTAATGGATAGTTAATGTGGTGATTTATAATTTCATTCAATTATGTGTATGTTTGTGGTTGAAATTAACTTTTCTTTTCTATTTTATAATATTCCTCAGTCATGAAGCATTATTGTTAATAATTATTACCCTTTGTTTGCTTATGCGTATTTTTCAAGTAAACCTGTTCTTGGCTTTTTTGCTTCATTATAAATGGTCAAAATCCCCATGTTGAATTCTGTCGTGCGCTAGTCACAGGTTCTCTTCCTCTTATTAGCCGATTTTGTTGTGTAGCGTGACGGCCATATCACCATCGGAGCCACACCCAAAAATTCGGCAATGATCCGTTCACCTTTCGGCCAGGGACGCGTCAGTGCATTCGCCAGAGTGGATGAACTTAATCCCGCCAGTCGCGATAATTCTGCCAGAGAGGAACCTTTCTTATGTATTGCTGCAATGATATCGGCCTTGTGCCAGTCATTCGAATACTGAACCATACAAATCCCTATGTAATTTACGATATGAATATTTAATAAATAAATATGAAGCATATTTAATATTAGGAATTGAATAATTCAATAGCTTAAAACAGATCGTTATCACAAATAAGCATTCAAAAATGAGTCTGTGTATTAAAAAGGATGTATGCTACTTGCTGTGGTATATTGCTTCTTTCTATCATGTTTATATAATTACTAAGGTTACAATATGGATGTTAATAATAAATTAATGGAGTCCAATATAAAAAACATGCGAAGTGTATTTAATCAATGCTTTAATTTTAGTTGTATGGATATTAATTATTCTATTATAGATATCGACAGAAAAATAATACTGACCTTACCCAGCAACTACGAATGGCATTTGATTTACTGGCATGATAATTTAGACCTGCATATCAGTGAACGCATCATTCCCGGCATACAGCATTGGTGTAATTACTCACCATGCTATGGTGAAACACTCAGTAAAAGTGGCAAGAGAGAAACAAAGGTCGATATTTGTACACAGAGTGGTTCTGTTTTTGAAATAATGTCAGTTAACGCAGATCGTAAGTTATCGACTGCTGAAACACTGGCAATCTTAAAATACAAACCCGTCATTTCTGACTTTGCCAGAAAATTGTGGAAACCGCCAAAACAGCAATGCGTCATTTTACCGCTCAGAGAGACAATTAGTCATCCGATCCAAAAAAGGGAAGATGAATATAGTGACGCACTTAATAGCCATCCCTATATGCGTTTTGGTGAGATTATTTTTACACGAAAAGAGATGATAACTATTCGGCATTTATTATCACATCGCAGAATAAAAGAGATCGCCGCCATTCAGAGGTGTTCTTTGAGTGTTGAGCAACAACGCATTCATCGTATAAAAGAGAAAGTGGACTGCCAATATAAGCCATTATCTGCACTTTTCAATGCCCTTAAACTTCATGGAGTGACCTTATCATGTCTGGATATATTCATCACATATCCATAACCTGTAGTAATATAAATAACACTCTCGCCTTTTATGCCAATTTAGGCTTTCACAAAACAAAAGTCTATCGTGACGACGAGTGCATCATTCAACATTTATCCGACCGTAACGGTTTCATTATCGAAGTGTTTTATTATATAAACAGCCATCATTTAAATAAAGAAAGACCATTCTCAACTGAGCGGCTGGGTATAACCCACTTTGCTTTTATTGTCTGCAATATTAATGAAAGTTTACATGCACTGAAAAAACAGAGTATTGAGTGTGGCAATATCATGACCGCCAGAGTTGATTCATACCGATACTTTTTTACCTATGATCCCGATGGTAATGCTATCGAAATCATTGAGGCGATAAAATGAAATGGAAATTCAGAGTAGGGGCCGTGGCTGGTAATGCACTGGAATTTTATGATATTGCCGTATTTGGGGCAATATCGGTTTACCTGGCCGCAGAGCTTGAACGGCAAGGCTATACGCAAGGTCATTATATGGTGTGGGGAATATTTGCCCTGCGCTTCATCGTCAGACCCTTGGGTGGCTATGTTATCGGTCGCTATGCGGACGTGGTGGGCCGAAAACCGGCTTTGATCCTCACCAGTTTTATCACCGGTCTTGCTACACTCGGGATGGCGCTTCTACCCGTGTCGCTTTTGGGACACTACACACCGCTTGCATTGTTGTTATTACAAATGACACTGGCACTCAGCTACGGAGGGGAATATCCTACACTAATAACTTATCTTTTTAGTGATGCACAGGATAAGCAAAGAGCGAGGATCAGCGCCCTTATCGTTTGCAGCTCAATTGTCGGCGTACTGGCCTCCTTACTGATTGTCTATTCGCTCGAAAACTATCTCAGTTCTGAAAAGATGCAGTCCATCGGCTGGCGCGTTCCCTTGTTCTTGGGTGTGCTTAACATCATGATCAGTTTTTGGTTCAGGGCCAGATTACCTGTCCAGTCTGTGCCACCCGTCCAGTCATTAAAAATTCACCCAATGAATACTCTGCATATTTTTCTGCTCACTGTGCCTGGAGCGGTAATATTTTATGTTCATAATATGTCGACAACGCTGTTAAGAGAGGTGCTGCATCTGGACTTTTTGAAAGGAGTTTATCCCATTGTTTCATCCGGATTATTATTAGTGTCTCTGCTTGTCTGTGGCTGGTTAACCGATAGATTCACAACCCCGTCGAAAGTGTTCAGACTCGGTGTTATCTTCTTGATTATTTTCTCCGTGCCTCTTTACTTTATATTAAACAGCAAAACGGTTGAGCTTATGATAGTCGCACAGTTTATTATTACACTTAATGCTTCAATGATATTATGTAATCTGGCCTCAGTGCTGTTTGATTTTTCTGGCGGTCATACAACGACTTTAGGGATGGGGTATAATCTTTCACTTTCATTTTTTGGTGGATTAACCCCGCTCATTATCAGCTTTCTAATATCGTACAACGTTATTTATGTTGGACTCTATATTTCATTGTCAGGTTGCTCGCTTTTAGTTTCGTATTTACTCGATAAAAATCGTCACCCCTCATTCAATTAACCAACTGTATTAATAAATTGCCACAACATATATGAAGAAAGAATGGTTTTCAGCAAGTGAATTATTATCACACCCTTTACTTCCCACAACCACGCAAGGTATCCATAAAAAAGCCAAAAGAGAGAACTGGATAGCAAGAAAAAGAATAGGCATTCAGGGAAAAGGTATCGAGTATTTTATATACAGTTTTCCTGACAATGTCAGCACTTATATTTATCATCACAGTGAGTTGTTCGAGAGGATTAGTATCCAGGAACACTTTGATATCTGGATTAATGCGTTTAAACAATTAACACCGAGTGAACGTCATAAACTCTCAGAATATATATTACGGGAGGGAATAATCAGTATTTATAAAAAACTGTAACTTTTATTTTTAATGTTAATTTGATAAGGAATATCAATGAAATTAATTAGCGCTTACTTATTTTGTACCTTATTTGTAACCACATCTGCACTGGCAACCGATGAAGCCGAGGTTACAGACATTATAGAATGTCCGGTATCTTATGATGTGGGTTTTTCGCCAAGGGGAAATGCCCTGAATTTAATATTGTCTGAATTAGCGTCCGCTAAAGAATCTATTTATCTTGCCGCTTACAGTTTTACTTCGCAACCGGTCGTTGACGCTTTAATCGCTGCTCATGAACGTGGGGTCACGGTTTCTGTGGTGGTGAATAAAGGTTCCATTAATGGTAATGGAGCCAAAGCCCGTTATTTACGGGAAAATAATGTTCCCATAAAAATGAATGCAAAATACAGTATTATGCACAACAAATTTTTTCTGGTTGATAATAAATCATTAAAAACCGGCTCTTTTAACTACAGTGCCGCCGCAGTGAACCGTAATGCAGAAAATATTATTATTATTCGATGCGTTGATGATGTGATTACGCCGTATCAACAAGAATTTGAAAGGCTGTGGGAAGAATCCATTGAGTTGACTTAACGATTGAGGGAACGCGATATCATTTGTTCCCTGCCGAACAGGCAGCAGAGCCTCGCTAAACGGGGCTTTTTTACGTCTGCGTACTGGCCTTGGCTTTCCCCGAAGACTGCCAAATGTCGCTTTTGCCCCCCTTGCCGCAAAAGTCGTCATGCTCATAGGCATTATAAATCAATAGGATATGTTGCTATTTGGCGACCTTGCTCTATGGGTGCTCACAGTCGCCACCCTTCCCCCCCGATTTTTACCCCCTTCTATATTTGGCTTTATCCCGCCAGTACCGGAAACTCCCATAAAATCACCCTTTCCGATAATGTCCGATCACCGATTTATTTTGTCGCTTCCAATAGCATCTTTTGCCTTATTCACAATACGTATAACCGTTCTTTCAGATACACCCGTGAGCCTTGCTGTATCCCTGATACTTTGACCATTTTTGATACGTAGCTCTATTATTTTCTCATGCAAAAGATGGTCGGCCTGCCGTCCCTTAAATTTCCCCGCCGCTTTGGCTTTGGTTATCCCCTCTTCCTGGCGCCGTCGCCTGTCACTGTAATCTTTACGCGCAATAGCAGCCAACATATCCAGCATCATGCCATTAATGGCTTTCAGCATGGCCAGAGTAAACTCATCAGGTACATTCGGAGTCAGTGCTATATGACTTGTGGGTAAATCCAGGCTAACAACGACAAGTCTTTTTTCCTGGATAAGATGTTTTAATTTCTGCCATCCCTCTTCATCCAGTCGGGATAGTCGGTCGACCTGTTCGATAAGAATAATGTCACCGGGAGCAGCATCATCGAGCAGCCGTAACAGTTCTGGTCGCTGGAGTGATGCCCCGGACACATTTTCGGTGTACCAGCTGGCCATCCGAAAACCTTTCTCTTCCACAAAGGCTTTCATGCGATTTTTGGCTCGGAGTGCGTCTTGTTCTTTCGTCGAGGCGCGGAGATAGCCGTGAATGTACATTTTTTACCCACAAGTGACGTTTAGGTGATGATCATAATGTACATGACAGATAAGTGATGATCCAATTGGGAAATGACCATAATTTCATCTATGACATTAGGGTATACTCATAGGTCATACTATCTGACGGATAAACAACTCTGCTCTGTCTTGATTATCCATGGGCAGAGACGACGAGTCCCGTCGCATGTAATTGCTATAATTAACCGGTAACTGTCAAATCAGGTTTGAGCAAGTACAATTCATTTCGTAAGACAGAGGAAATTATATCGTTATAACCCTGTCTGCTGATTGAATCGTCGACTCCCTGTGGGCAATGATAATCCGAGTAAAATGCATCTTTTTTATTGCCTGATTGACAAGCTCTTCGCTCTCTCTATCAAGATGACTGGTCGCCTCATCCATAAACAAAATGCCGGGCTTACGATACAGCGCCCGTGCAATGAAGATCCGCTGTTTCTGCCCACCTGAAAGTCCTTCGCCCAATTCCCCAATCAGCGTTTCATAACCCATTGGCATTTTCATAATGGTATCGTGAATGTAGCTTGCTTGGGTACATTCAATCATCCATAACTCATCAATATCTTCTACAAATCCTCCAATATTCTCCCTTATTGAACCGGAGAACAATTTGTCATCTTGCATCACACAAGCAATCATTTTGTGGTAATTGTTCATCCCCAACTGCTGTATATCAATGCCATCGACCATCACTTTCCCTGATCCAGCCTCAAACAGCCCGCAAAGCACCTTCATCAAAGTCGTTTTTCCTCCCCCCGAAGGACCTATGATGGCCACACTTTCACCCGGCATAACCGTGATGTTCAAATTATTGAAAATGGAGGGGGACTGACTGTCATAGCGGTAGGTTAAATCAAGGGTTTTTAGTGATAACGGCTGCATTCCTGCCACGTAGGGCCTGTCGGGTTTCTGGTTATCTGTCTCGTTCAGTGCAATATCAGCGATACGTTCATTGTGCAGGCTCATCATACGCAACTGGAGTAAAAAAGTTGTCAGCGAGGAGACACGATCAGAGAATTGTCCTCTGAATGCGCTAAATGCCACGAACATCCCGATAGTCATTTGATTGTCGATAACCAGGCTAGCTCCCAGCCACAGAATGACAGCCTGATCACAGGCGGTGATAAACGTGTTTATTCCCCCAAAGAACAAGTCCATCTTAGTCACTTTGATACCGGTATTGATGGTATCAATCTCCAGATTAAGCCAGTGAGTGCTCCGCCGCTCGGTCATACCCTGCATTTTTACCGGTGCTATTCCGTACAGAGTTTCCATAAAATACGAGTTAGCGCGCGCACTTTTGATCATGGACTCTTCTGATAGCTGTCGATAGTAACCATAGGTCAGAAGCCGGATAAATACATAGACTGCTGTGAAGCCCAGAACAATCCAGGTCAGATAGCCGCCATACAGAACCATCATCACCAGCACACCGATAACCATGATGATGTCCATAATAGCCCCGACTACACTGGTCGTGAACGTGGACTGCAGAGCATCCAGTGAGTCAAAGCGAGATTGAATATCACCTAACTTCCGCCGTTCAAAATAGCCCAGAGGCAAATGTATCAGATGGGAAAATAGCCCTGTTTTCCACTGTACGTTTATCAGTGTTCCCATCACCAGTGACGTCCAGGCACGCACCATACTGATAGCTGCCCGTAGCAAAATAAAAAACAGTAACCCGGCACAGATAAGGGTAAGTAGACCACGATCTCCGGCAGGGATGGCATGGTCCATAACCAGTTGGGTGGCGACAGGCATAACCAGGTTGATAGACTCTATCACCAAAGACAAACTAAAGATTTTTACCAGCGTCCCTTTGATCCCCTGCACACTACGAATGAGTGTGCCCAGACGGATACGATGACGCACCGTTTCCGCTGTAAACTCACTTCCAGGCGAGACCTCAAGGACAACACCGGTAAAATATTGAGACATCTCGGCCAACTCCACCGTCCGCCGTCCTCTGGCTGGATCATGTATCACAAAGCGTTGTCGCCGCACACTTACCAACACAACAAAATGGTTAAAGTTCCAGTGAAGTATGCATGGCTTTTTTAGTGCGCCCATCTCCTCCAGATCCAGCGACAATGCTCGACTCGTCATGCCCAGTGTTCTGGCTATACCATTAATACCAGCCAGCGTGGTACCACGTGCAGAAAGGTTAAATTGCTGACGCAGATAAATCAGGTCGATATTCTTTCCGTAGTATCCACAGACCATCGCCAGACAGGCCAGCCCACATTCCGAGGATTCTGTTTGATGAACCACTGGAACACGGTTACGTAAACCAAGGTCTAATTTCTTTATCATTGCGTTAAATGAGGTCTTATTCATTCACCGGCCCCATCGCGCTGTGCTTCATGTCATAAAAGGGTGAAAGCATCCATTCATAGATGTGTCTTTTTTCAAGAAACAGTGTGCTTTGTGCTTTCATGCCACTTTCCAGACTTAAACGTTTCTCATCGTAAAAAATAGCCTGCTGCTCTGGTCTGACGATAACCTTGTAATAAGGGATAGAGGCTGCTTGTGTATTTTTTGGGGCTCCCTGATACGTCATCATTTCCTGTGGTGATGCCGGCGTTTTCGATATCACCTCAACAATGCCGGCAAATTGACCAAATTTTTCTACTGGAAATGCTTCATAGCGGATATTGACCTTATCCCCGGAAGTGACATAGGGAATAGCATCATTCGGTACCCAAATAACCAGAGAGGAGTGGCTTATCAACTCAGGAATGATTTGCAGCAGGCTGTCGCCAACATTGACCATCTGACCTACCGTAACGCTCAACGAATCTATTTTTCCGTTTGACAATGCACGTACGATAATTTCCCCCCCAGCATCCGTATTGATCAATTCGTTTTTCAAAGCAGAGCGTTGAAGCTCCATTTGATGAATGCGATTATCAAATTCCGCCGACTGTATCTGAATTTGGCTCTCAAGATTGATTATCTGTAATGAGTTCTGCTCATTCTGTCCGCTAAGACTTAATAAATTATTTTGATGTTGATAATACAGCGCAACCTGGCTGATCAATTGGTCTTTGTTAATCAATCCATTTGTTTGATAGCCGCGATAATTATCCATATTATCTTTCATAATTCTGATTCCCTGCTCTGCTTTATTGAGAATGTCAGAAGAGCGTTGAAAGGCGGCGATATACTGTAATTTTTGTTTTTTCAGTGAATCAATCGTCGTTTTTTTACTGCTCTCAATACGTGAAATAATATTGCTAATACGTTCAAGCTGATTCTCAATACCTTCACGCTGATTATCACTGACAACGCCGCTGTGAGTACTTGTACTGATATCAATCTGATAAACAGGATCGCCTTTTTTGACAGTTTCTCCTTCCGTGACAAATGTCTTCACCACAAAACCCTGAACACCGGAATACACACTCACCACCCTGGGATAGGTTGTTATCTCACCACTGACATTGACCCGCCGTGTGTAGGTACCCGCAATGACAAATGCCAGAAAGGCGATGAGGAAAAAAGTACATACCCCTCCCACCAACCAAAAAGGGATACCGGGGAGTAAAATAGCTCGTCCTCGCCACTTCGTTCTTTTATTTTCGAGCGCTTCCTTGCGAAACAATATACACCTCTATCGCTTTAACTCATGGACAGCCATATTTACGTATTAACTTGTGTTTACAGGCCATAGTTATACTAATTCAGCAAATTACAGTCGCATCAATAGCACCAATTTATTGATAATGCTCAATGTGGTGATAGTGCGATAACGTTATTGCGGAATTAAATTTATTTAAATACGGAGAGAGATAATATTTAGTCATCTACTGATGATAGCGATTTTATGCTGACTAGTCATAAACCAAGAAAATCTCTATTATAGAGTAGCCTGTTGCCAGGCCACTCTTGTCTTTTTTATCAGCAATATTTCCCGCCTGAAATAAAGCATTGCCGTAGTTGCCTGACGGAATTATTTTAACAAAAAAAATTTGTCCGTAGAAACTAACTGCTGGGCTATTGCCAGAAAGAACTCACTGTAGCGACAATCGTCACACTCAAAACAGCACCTGTGGGTTTCACAGAAATTCCAGCAACAGCACACATTAGCTACAGGAACAGAACTCAGTGATCTTCGCCGCACCAATCATCATGATTGAAAGAGAAGAAAGAACCACCTGATGAGTTAAATCCAGACACGCCGGATGGGTTATATCCAGAAGGAACGGTAGAACCAACCGCTACACCCAAACCACCAAAGGCAGCACCAAATAAAACACCGGGTGGCCCCCCCGGAATACCGGCAATAGCCCCCAAAGTCGCACCCGCACCCGCAGCATTAGCAACAGTAGCAGGGGCTCCATCAGCACCAGAAATCATTTCCATCTGAGTTAAATTCAATTCTTTCATAAATTACATTTCCTTGTAAGTTGCAAAAATAATGTGTTTATTTAACCATATAAAGTAAATTAGTTATCTAATAATTCATATATTAACCTTCCTTGTGGTTGTGTTATAATTACTTTAAATTTATGGAGTCATATATATACTTAATTATTGACCTGATCCCCATAAAAAACACCAGAATCAGAATTAAATCAAATATGTTTTTATTATTAATAATTGATATAGTTGACCAAAATGACATTAATATAGTAATAAAAAGGCTTACTATATTACATATGGCATTTTTTTTGCTGTACTCCATTATAGCCCCGCCTAATTTCATAACAATAATGAACCACCCAACCAGCTGATTCATTATTACTTAGATATGTTCGATTAATTACAGTTAATCGCCAAAGGATAATAATGATTATTAACATAATCAAGCCACAATTTAACATTAGCGTGATTGGAATATGAATTTTCACTTCTTAATTGGCTTAACCAACTGTTAGAATTGGTGTTTTTTAATTATTATTTTTCATTAATCAATAAATAAATGAGCCGATTGGAGAAGCAGCCTGTTATTCAAGGCGGAGTTTAGAGATATTTTACCTTGGTTCAAATCGTTCCGTCCCAATCTCAAGGATGGTCGAATATAAAATATGAGTGAAAAGCGATTGATCTATTTATTATCTGTATAAACCCAATGTAAGTATATGTTATAAGATTTGGATACAATCCATGAATATGGGGCACCCAAGGGAACCGTTTACCAAACTACGTCTTCTGACGCACACATTTCTACTAGTGCACATCAGAGAGACAGGAAAGCGGCTCATCGTAAAAGTGATCATGGTTTCCTGCCTGAGGAACGAATTAGGAAGTAAGAGGGATGATGAATAACCTCATCCCTGCCACGGTAGGCTCCCAACGCGGCATGCAAAAGGCTGGCAGCACCAGTGGCCAGTGTAGAGATCATAGGTGACCCAGCAAAACCGAGTACGGCAGGGATGGCCAACAACGCGGTGTCCTGCAGACTGCGCCGCTTCCATATCCCGAGCTTTTCCCGTACCTCCGCCAGTCCTTCATCCGCAATACGTTCACGAAACCGAGCCTGCACCATATGAAGTTCAGCAGGATTGGCGGCACGCTCTATATCAAGTGCACAATCGCGTAGTGAACGCCGGTACGCGGTAAAACTCGGTTCATAATCTGTCCGGATGCGAAAAATATCCTGAAGCGAAAGCCCGGCCAGAAAAGGGGTCTCAACGTCAAGCATTCTGCGTGATAACCGACCTGAGTTGTCAATCTTCTCCAGTATTTTTCCCTGCAACGGGCATCGGGTAGCCAGAGAGGCGCGACTCCGTGCAGCCTGACCCAGATCAGTGATCAGGGTCTTATAATGAAAGAAAATACTGCGGTTCGCCGCCCCCTGAACCCAGCGATCATAACTGCGGCGGTTTTCTGGCTTACCACGGGTAATTTCTACTGTCAGAGTGCCATCTTCATTGGTTCGGACAGGCCGCAGGTTCTGGAAAATATGACCGTTGGTGTAAGGGCTGAGACAGTCATCCAGCTCCAACATAATTTCACCCGGCAGCGTTTTTTCCGACACGAAACGAACATGGCCCTCATGACTGACGCGAACGACGCCACGAACATGCAGGTTGCGCTCGTAAAGACGTGCTACCGCTGGCGGCATCACACTGTACAGAAAATGTTGGGATGAATTATCTTCCAGCAATTGCATGCGTCTTATCTGATCCTCATGCATGGAGTCGCAGCGAGTGAAAGCGATGAACCCCGCCTGGATCAACGTAAAATTTTCCTTCGTGAAACGGACAAACTGCGCCACACCTGTCCGGATATCCTGCCCTCTGTCACTGGCGTCATTTTGCACAAAAAGATCGACGGCGGCTGCCATATCGATACTGTTCAGACGCAGGCTTGCCTCTTCAAGAGCGTCAACGAGGATAATTCTCTCAACTGACAACAGTCCCTGCTGGTAAAGCGCCAACTGATCGTGACGGGCTATCCACAGACTGAGCGGGGAGTCCTCTTGAAGATGCCACTCGCCCTGTAGGGTATCAACCGTCCGCAGGTAATCCTGCAGGGCAGTCCGTAATGCCGCTTCATCCAGTTCAGCGTACTCGGTTGACAGCAGGCGGTCATCCCACAGGACATTGTCCGTCAGAGCGGGGAGGTTGTTGTACATAGAGATCTCCTGACTACAGGTCACCATAAAGGGTACGCAGTCCCGCCAGCGCCTCCGCCAGCGGGCCGGTCTCCCCCCGCGTCGTCAGCTCCCGCGCCAGCACCTCAAATGCCTTCGCCGGCAAAAACACCCGCAGCGCATCGAAGCCCAGAATAACGTCTTTTGATGCCGCGCCGGGCAGCAACAGGCTGACATGGTATCCCTCACTCAGCTGGCGCAGGGCCTCGGGCGCAGCGCAGTACACCGTCAACAACCGAGAGAGTTCGGCAAAATACGCCCAGTCGAACGGCACCACAAAGTGAGGGCTACTCACCATCAGATAAAGTCGCGGGATCTCATCGCCAATACCGGGCGGCATACCGGCACGCTGGCCCTCGACACGGAGATCGAAGCGCAGGTCACCAGCAGTAAAAGTGTCGCTGAATTCAGGGATCAGCGGCCGCATTTCCCGGATAAAGGCTTCCCGTTGCTTGACACTCCATTCACGGGTCGACATCAGCAACGGAAAAATCTGTTGCAGCCGCGCCGGCGTGAAGATCCGCGCCAACACCTCATCCGGAAAGTCCGTCAGTGTAAAGCAGCCGGAAGCCAGCGGGCGCAACAGGAGTTCCGCGTAGCCAGGGCTGACCGCCGGACTGAGCTCACGCAGGAAGCGCGCCGATTCGTCCGGCCAGTTTTCCGTCTCAAACTCAAACGTCTGCTTGATATAATGGCTATCGATCGGCAGGGCATTTTCCGCCTGCCAGTGAAGCAATTCGAAGGTGATGTTCAGCAGCGTCACCAGCACCGGCAGGCGGACCCATTCTCGCTGGCTGCCACGGCCGTACGCCTGGTGCGCCATTTCCACCATAAACCGCAGCTCTGATCGCCGGATAGTCTGCCGGCCAAAGGTTTCTCCCAGAATAATTTTGCGGTACAGCTGACGAAGGGTGTCATCGGGCTGGGAGATCAAACGTAACCAGTCGTCGTCCGGCACGGCACTTTGCAGTGACATATCCAGAAAACGCTCGGCCAGGGCATTGACGGATGTCTTTTCATTGGCGGCCCGGTTTTTCAGGGCGTCGATCAGTTTTTTGGGAAAGCGCAGGGTCAGCTGGCTGAGCATCAGACTATCTCCGGTCATGGGGGAATGATGGGGTGACAGCAAGATTGGAAATCACCCTTAAAGACAAAATGTCATTCATTGATACTCATATACTACATGACAGTGACATCATGTCACATGATAAATTCATGTCATTAAATAAGCTTCCTGTCTTTTATGACCCTTTTTTCGCCGCAGATCCGGATTCTGCCAGAAGCGGATCTGGCCTCCGCGACGGGCGATTTTTTGCACACAACCTATATACAGTGCCTAGCCCTGTCATATATTTACTATATATAGTGTTTATTGACCATGGGAGACTATCCGATAACGGCGCTTTGGGGGCTGTTGCCGGCACGGCGGGTGTGATAAGGTTCCGAAAACGGCAAATAGGGAAAAAGTCGGAACAGAGAAAACGGTGGGTTAGGTAATTGCCAATAGTGACTGTTCTTAGTGTGACTTTTTATCTGGTGATAATTAATAATGTCACTTTATTCGGACTTATTATTATTTTGCTATTTATTAAACATAAAATAATCAATCACACTGATTTGTCAGTGTGTTCACTGCCGTTAATGACCCATGGAGAAAAAGATGTTTGCGTCTATTACGGGTAAAGAGGGATTTGGGGATCAGTTTGAAAAGATCCGCAATGCCATCGCCGATCCCAGTCAGGGCAACATTCATGCCGCCACCCGCCTTGGACTCGACACCCTGGCACGGCAGTACGCCAGTTTTGAGCTGGAATTGGACGCCGCCGGCGAACTGGCCGACTGGGCTGACGATTTGGCCACCTATCGGCATGCCATCGACACCCTGCAGGGCTTTTTTAGCGGCAACCCGCGCGGACTGGGCGAACGCGACGCCCGTATCTACTATCACTACCTGGAAACCGAGCACGAACAGTTCTGCCACATCGCCGAAGAGATCGCGCAAGAGCACGGCAGGGCGCATTAATCAGCCAACCTCCCCTGGTGATGCGAACTGGGGAACAAAACGGGCATCGAAAAGAGTTTCCCTAAACGGTTCATGTGGAACAGTTTAAAGGGCGATGACAATCATGGGCGACAGCATTTCCATACTGTTAGGGTGAGGCACAAATGGGAAGTATGAAAGAACTGCTGTTTGATATGCAGGAAGAAAGAGCAGATGAATGGATTGCCGAAAATTACCCGGAGGCAGAGGAAGGGACTCCGGATTGGGATGCGGCAGCTCAGGAATACAGCTGGTTTCAGGACTGGATGGAAGAGGCTGCTGAGCAGCAGTATTTTGAGGCATCGCTGGCCAGTATCCCCGATCGTCTGAAGGATGCAAAAGATGAATTGCGTACGTTAGAGCATTTGATGCAACACAACCAACTGAGAATCGTGAAGCGAATGGCTTATGTTCATACCGTGAGTGTACTGGACAGCTTCCTGATGTACAGCGCGCGGGCCTTGCTAAATCATCCTCCTCACCTTCAGCAGTTCCTGAAGCAGGCAACTTCACTAGTTCGCAATAAGGATGACAGAAAAGCTCTTCTTTCCCTCAAGTGGATCGAGCAGGAGCCGGAGGCGGATACTCCTGAACAGGTTTACATCTGGCGCGCCCAGGCTCTAGTAGCGAAGATGACGTTTCAGAATCACAAAAACATAAGCAGATATTTTTCAACCATGCTGACCACACAGCATGAGTGGCCGTTGCAGGAACTTGAGATATTAATCAAGACCCGAAACGCTCTGGTACACCGCAATGGCGTTACCGATTCTCTTGAACCTGTGTATATCAGTGCGGGTAGTGTGCAGGACGCTATCAAAACGGTAAGTACATTTATTGACGTAGCTGCTGAAACTCTTCTACAGGAAGATGCACTATACAGGTCTGATAATGACACATTCTGAAACCATCGCTGATGGCACCATCGGTAACCGTATTCACAGGGGGATACAGCGATGACTTCGCTTCCCGCTAACTATATACCAGCAAGTAGTACATTATTACCTGTCGCCATCGACTACCCTGCGGCGCTTGCCCTGCGTCGCATGGCGCAGACCCACGGCGATATGCCGGAGTACCTGCTGGCCGTTGAGGTGGGGGCACTACTGCACTATATCCCTGACCTGTACCAGCAAACCCTCATTGCCACCTTGTGGAATACCGGCTCGCGTATCAACGAGGCGCTGGCACTCACACGCGGGAATTTTTACCTGAATGCCGCCCAGCCTTATGTGTCACTGGCCACCCTCAAACAGCGCCAGGCCAAAGCCGAACGCGGCCCCGGAGCCCCGTCCAAGAAAGTCGTGACTCACCGCCTAGTGCCTTTGTCAGACAGTCATTACGTCAATCAACTGAACAGCATGGTGGCCACATTGCGAATTCCGCTTGAGCGCAAAAACAAACGTACCGGCCGTCTGGAGCCAGCTCGCCTCTGGGAGGTAACGGATCGCACGGTACGCACCTGGCTGAACGATGCCGTGACACGGGCCGCCGCCGATGGGGTGACGTTCTCGGTACCTGTGACTCCACACACCTTTCGACACAGCTATGCCATGCACCTGCTGTACGCCGGGGTGCCACTCAAGGTATTGCAAAGCCTGATGGGTCACAAAAGCCTGAAATCGACCGAGGTGTACACGCGGATTTTTGCACTCGACGTGGCGGCACGCCACAGGGTCCAGTTCTCAATGCCAGGGCAGGACGCCGTGGCCATGCTGAAACAACAGGATGTCTGAGGATGACGCTACGCGATTTCTTGTGATGCTTTACCGCCATGTTTAGACAGAATTAAAGCAGGGCAATTTACGCCCCGTATACGTAATTGTCATGGGCTTCGAGCAGGATGAAATTTGTATATATCTTTGTATTGCTATTTTGAGTGAAAAACTAACTGGCACATCAAAATGGATAGACTTATAATGAGTGTAAGATTATGTCTTACATGAGGTGTTTATGGCCAGGACAATGACAGTAGATGTTGGCGAGGAACTTCGCGACTTCATCGATTCGCTGGTTAGCGCAGGTGATTATAGAACTCAAAGCGAAGTGCTCCGTGATGCTTTGCGTTTATTGCGTGAAAAGCAGGCTGAGTCCCATTTGCAATCATTACGGGACTTGTTGGCTGAAGGGGTGAGTAGCGGCACTCCAGAAACATGGAGTAAAGATGTATTCATACAGCGAATAAAGGAAAGGGTTAATCTGAATGAAAGAGATTAATCTGACACCGAAAGCAATTGATGATTTGGAAAATATTTGGCTTTATGGTCAGGTACAATTTGGTGTAGCCAAGGCGGATGAATATGTCGCTCGCTTTTCTGAAATATTTGATATTTTGGCCAGACATGAAATTGGTACACAACGACCTGAGTTAGGTGAAAATATTTATTCACTCCCTATTGAGAAGCATGTAATTTTTTTCGTTCCTTCAGAGTCTTCTATCACTGTAATTCGTATTCTTAATCAATCACAAGATGTAAATCGTCACATTTCTTGGCGATAGAACTCCAGCCTAGGTACAAGGGCAGGACTATGCCCTGCCTTCTTATGGTCAAAAACCAAGTCAACTAATACCGCCAGCTACAGAAACCTTATATCAAGCCCGTTCTAGGCAACATCTACATTGAAATGTAGTGGCCTTAGCTCTGAATAATCTCTCAGATTTCACGTAGCGTGATCGATATTCATGCGCATGCTCTTATTCTGATATGGAGATCTGCAACTAAAAATAAAATTCAGTTTATTTTAGAGTAAAAAATTTACATTACCGCCTATGTGTAGCATTATTGTGTATATTCTTAAATGCTACATGTTGAGGTGTTTTGTGTCGGTAAATACTAAACAAATCTATAGAGTGGCTGAGCGATCTGAACACATGCTCACTCTTCTGACCAAACAGATTAAAGAACAAAAGGAAGAGCTGGAAGAAACGACTTATTTCCAGACTTATGCCAAGGCTGCTGTTGCCAAATTACCTAAATTGACTCGCGCAAGTGTTGACTATGCTGTCACCGAAATGGAAGAGCAAGGTTACACATTTTTGAAGAAACCGGCAGGTACATCTATAAAATATGCAATGTCACTGCAAAATATTATAGATATTTATCACCATCGTGGTGTTCCTAAATACCGTGATCGCCACGGTGAAGCCTTCACGATTTTTGTTGGTAATTTGAAAGGTGGCGTATCGAAAACAGTTAGTTCGGTTTCACTTGCTCATGGATTACGTGCCCACCCTCACCTACTTTATGAAGATTTAAGAATTCTGGTTATCGACCTTGATCCTCAATCTTCAGCTACAATGTTTCTAAATCACTCTCGTTCTATTGGGGCTGTAGATACAACCTCTGCTCAGGCAATGCTACAGAATGTATCCCGCGAAGAACTTTTGTCTGAATTTGTCATTTCTTCTATTGTGCCGGGTGTTGATGTTATCCCTGCTTCTATTGAAGATGCATTTATTGCATCGCAATGGAAAGAGCTATGTTCCGAACATTTACCTGGACAGAATATCTATACCGTTCTTAAAGAGAATATTATTGATAAACTCAAGAAGGATTATGACTTTATCTTTATCGATAGTGGCCCACATCTCGATGCTTTCCTGAGTAATGCTATTGCTGCATCGAACTTGCTTATGACGCCGATCCCCCCTGCCCAAGTCGATTTCCACTCCACCTTAAAGTATCTCACTCGCCTTCCTGAACTTATTGAGATGATAGAAAAATCAGGGGCTAAGTATCCCCTTCAGGGCAATATAGGATTTATGTCTAAATTGCAGAATAAGTCTGACCACAAACTTTGTCATAGCCTGGCCAAAGAGATATTTGGAGGGGATATGTTGGATGTGGCCCTACCACGCCTTGATGGTTTTGAACGATGTGGCGAATCTTTTGATACGGTTATTTCCGCCAACCCCTCGACCTATGTTGGCAGCAGTGAAGCATTAAAAAATGCTCGTGCTGCGGCGGAAGATTTTGCTAAAGCTGTATTCGATCGCATCGAATTTATTCGGATGAACTGAGGTATTCCATGACAAAAAAACGCCTAACCATCGGCCGGACATTTAGTGGTTCCCCTTTGTCCAATGTATCAACTGATAATTATCGCCAGATTTTTACTCTTGCCTCAGGGAAAAAAGCTGTCTTCATGTTTGAAACTATTCCAGCAGAAGATATTGCTGAACGCTCATTTGTATCTCTAGCCACAAATGGTAGAGATCAAGCCGGTGTTACAGAGGAGTCACTTCAGGACATTATCAGGACCATTCGTTTTCAACAATTTTTCCCGGCAATTGGACGTATAATTGACGGAAAAATTGAAATACTCGACGGGTCACGTCGCAGAGCTGCCGCATTGATTTGCCATGTCGATCTCAATGTGCTGGTTACTCAGGACGATATTGATATGGATGATGCGAGAAAACTCGCCGCTGATATTCAAACTGCAAAAGAACATAATTTACGTGAGATTGGATTAAGGCTTTTACTTCTCCGCGATTCGGGCATGAACCAAAAGGAGATAGCCCAATCGGAACGCCTATCTTCTGCGAAAGTTACTCGAGCTATTCAGGCCGCATCGGTACCTGAGATGATGTTAGAACTTTTCCCTGTTCAATATGAACTAACCTATCCAGATTATAAATTCTTGCTTGATATTGATGAACAATTACGGCTGCGTAGTCTCAAACTAGAAACATTCGTTGATTCGGTTAGGAAGCAAATAGAAAAAATCCCTAATGCTAATGAGCTGGTCTCTGATGAACTGAAAAATGAAATAATAAAGTCGTTTCGACATGTTTTAGACGGGATTTTAGCTAAACCTGAAAAACAGGCTGCTGTTGTTGAAAAATTATGGGACTTTGAAGAAAAAGATAAATACGCTCGAAAACGTATAAAGGGACGCGCTTTTAGCTATGAGTTTAGCCGTTTGCCAAAAGAGTTGCAGGTAGAACTTGACCGACTTATTTTGCACACAATGAAGAAACATTTATCACAGTAATTCTATCAATGAAGTGGCGATTTCAGCCTGAAATCGCCACTGAAATCAGTACTGTAATCTGCTTGATTTTATATCCACTCATGAAAATTCGCCATCAAATAAAATTCATTAATCAATTGTTTTATATTGATATTTTGTTTTTATTTCAGGGTGAAATCGCCAGTAACTCAATGAGGTTAATCTATTGAAAGTAGGCGCGTTAGCTATGGCGAACTTTTATTGTTATGGCTCGAAATATTATGCGTCTTCTCTCCTTTCATCAAATTTGGTTAAATAAAGAAAATTAGCCACTGCAGATTTTGACAACAGATGTTTGGCGTATCTTTTTTTACTGCATATTAAGCACTATTACACTTTTCCTGATGCACTTGAATGACTTTATGCGTTGAATGTTTGGACCTAAGTGAAAACGAAATTTGCTCATACTCGATGAGTTTTGGTCGTTAGTTTCATAGTTGTACTTTTGGTAAATCTCCCCAGCGGGTTGTATAAGCAGGGGAGAGCATTTCTCGCCTCATTTTCCATCCTTTATCTATCCCTTGACCCGCAAACCAAATCTTGCCCAGACCCGTTTGGTTAATATGGTCGATAGCTTTCATCAACTGCTCACTGTTGGCTTTGGGCTGTGAATCGTCAAACATGTCTATTTGCCCAGGGCGACTACAAAAATCGTTCAATATAATTCCGGCCTTTTGATATCGATACCCCCCTTTCCATATAGTGTCTAAACCGCGCGTGGCGGCGGCAACGATATCGCGAGTGTCTTGTGTAGCCAACAGCAGAGTTTGATTAGCATTATTCCCGTAATACGGTTCAGGAGAGTAGGGGCTGCAACGTATAAAAACACTAATTTGCCTACAATATTGGTGTTCCTGGCGCAACTTCTCAGCTGCACGCTCAGCATACTGACAGACAGCCTGACGCATATCTTGCAATTGTGTAACTCGCTCACCAAACGAACGGCTAATGATGATCTGCTCTTTTGCAGACAGGTTTTCTATTGAAATACAGTCAATCCCATTCAGTTCTCTGCAGGTTCGTTCCAAGACAACGCCAAATGTTTTGCGTATCAATTGCAAATTGCTGTCGGCCAGCTGCAGAGCGGTCTTAATTCCCATACTATTAAGACGAGCGGATATTTTTCTCCCTACGCCCCATACATCACCTACGGGTACGAGAGCCATTAACTTTCTTTGGCGTTCTCGGTCAGTTAACACAACCACACCTTGTGTTGCTGGCCATTTCTTAGCAGCATAGATGGCCAGCTTCATTAAAGTTAGCGTTTGAGCAACGCCAATGCCGGTGTTTAACCCTATCTCCTTTAAAACACGCTGTTGTACCAGGCGACCAAATACTTCTAGTGGCATGACAGATTCCATCCCTTGAATATTCATCACCGCTTCATCGATTGAATAAATTGTCAGTTTCGGCGCCATGCTTTCTAGTAACGTCATGACCCTGTTAGAGATATTTCCATTTATGTGGAATAGAAAATCAATATTATTTTTACCTAAATTCGAGTTTGAGCTACTTAGCTAATCGGCGGCTTCTACTAACCATTTGGTGCCCTTAAGGGCATTTACATGATCAACACCATCGCGTCGGTTCACTACTGTTCCGTTAGTTAATAAAAAAAGGTGCATTCTCAAAAAAATAATATTTTTAATACAGCTTTAGTTGGGCTATGGATAACCACAAAAATAGACTCGGTATACAATGTGCTGAATGTACTCATATAAAGATAACTATGTAAGGGTGATGTTATCAAACCACCCTGCATTATAATATCAACATTGATTTGATTAGCTGTTAATGGGTAAATAACTAAAAATAAACGTGTTTATTTATTAATGTACTAGCATCGTATTGCAAATGAGAGTATGGCTGAAGGCTTTTATATATAGATGCAGCAAGATCTGAAACCTCATTGTATAATATACCCAAAGCGTCAACCTTACCTTCAGAGTCAAATACTTTTCTGCTACCATCAGGAACAATCAGCAAATCTCTTATACTCTTGACGGAATAGAGCAGAAAGAGATGGTTGCGGAGTTTTTCGACTAATGCAAGTGACATATACGTGGGGCATTGTAGCTGACCATTCATTTCATATCCAATTGCAGTGAGATCATAACTGGAGAGATTTTTAGCCACTCGCTTTTTATAATCAGGCATGTCTGCAACTAAATTTTTCATGAGCCTCACAACTCGTTTCAAATTTCCTGAATATAACGCATCCTTCTCATTCACTTTTTTAATGTGAAGGAAAGGGTGATTGCCATGTAAGGCATGCTCCGCTTTATGATATATTCTGACTTCCTTATCATGTTTTTGGCCACTCTGCTGATATGTATGGGAATGATACCAACAGGCTGGCACTATATCTACCTTCCTCTTTAAACTCCCTCCATCTAAAGCAATCGATTTATTACCAGCGCAATTAACATTCGCTTGATGGTATCTTGAGGTGAGCTTCAACTCGGATTGCAATCTAAGCTCTTTAATGATATCGACCATAGGGCGTTGGTCAGCAGCATAGCATCCTGCGCCATCTAACTTAGGTGTCTGTACTAAAACAATATCATCCTTCAAGATAAGCATATCGACATCAGAATGGCCTTCAATATGGATATTCAATGCAACTGAACCTTGAATTTCCTTTGCAGCAAATATACCTACTGTTTCCAAAAGTGAAATAAGAGTATTGGCAACTCTATCACCCTCGTTAATTGAGATCCTTGTGGATGCCGGATCAACTTCAGCCATAGCACCAATAGTGTATTTTATCGCTGCATTTTCAGTCAGCAATTCGTAATTTTCTTGTCGGCGGGGATCATAAGCTGTATATGATGCCATATTATTTTCAAACAGCACCCGCTCTTTTGTCCCTTGTCGGCGATCCTTTAATCTTTGTAGTCTATTATCAAAGTTAATCATAATTGTCTTTCTAACTCCATTTTCCCAAATGTTCTTCTACCATTGCTATTGAAGTAAGCCGCTACACCATTGGTTAATTCTTTATTCAAATTAATTTCACAGTAACCTTTATGAGAATTTAGCTCATGATATTGGTCGATATTTGGATTATTACTATAACTATAACTTAATAACCAACCTCCACGAGAACCATTACATTTTGACAAAGTAGCCGTGTAGCTGCCACTTGAGCTTTGCTTTGTTTTTAGGCAAATAGCGATTTTTTCCCATTTTTGCTCAATATCAATCTCAGCCTCCCATTCATATTTAGCATTACTGTCTTCATCTAACGTGGTACCACGTACGGACCAAATCCCATTAAGATCTGGAATTTTGAAAAAAGGAAATTTCCAGGCGTATTCATTGAAAAGCCAATGTAAAACGAAATACACTGTACCAGTGGTTACAGCCCCTCCGGCAAGGGCATGAAAGCCTGTTAGTTGATGAAACCATGCTAGAAAACTAGATATGGCGCCCGCAAAAATAATCGCCGTTGCTCCTAACCAACGACCAATTGTCGTTCGGCTATGGCCAAATACAGCATAATCATGCATAGATTCCTCCAGATATGGTATGCAATCCCATTCCCCAAGCAGAGTTGTCACCCTATGGTCACAACAACTCCCCTAGACCGCCATTGGCTTGGTCGTTTACAGATAGGCGCGATGCTATCTTGTTGCCAATAGTAGTTCAGCATGGGATAATGAACAATACATTTTTTATACCATGATGGTAATTATGATGAGATTTGACAATGTCAGCTTGGAACTCCTAGCCGACACTTATTCGCTACCGCAGGCTGAGCGGCTGACTTACATCGATCTTTGTATACGTTATCTCGGCAGCGTAACCAGAGCTGAAATTATGAGTGAGTTCAAAGTTGCTCAAGCCGCAGCTTCTAAGGATCTAGCCCTTTATCGAGAGCTAAAACCCAGTAATAGCAGAATTGATACATCAACAAAAAAAACTGTATTCTTGTCAGATAGTTATACTCCACTTGTTAGCTTTAACGTACATACTGCACTTAATCTGATTCAATTTGGTTTTTCACGTACCGAGCTGATGAGAAAAGCGCCAATGCTTCCAGTAGAGGAAGTGGACCCACTCTACCAACCCGAAAGGTTGAAAGAAAACCAAGTCGCGGCAGTAACGAGAGCAATAAAAAATAAATACGCGATTTTATGCACATATGGTTCGAAAAGTGGAGACCACAGAGTTAGAACATTATTTCCACAAGCTTTGTTTATGGATCGTAAAAACTGGTACTTCAGGGCATATGATAGGAATGAAGTAGAGCCAGAATTTAGTGGATTTAAAAATTTCAAATTATCTCGAATATTTGATATTTCTCAAGCTGTTGATGTTCTACCAACAGTGACTGAGCAAATTGATAAGGAATGGGATGAAAAAATAACATTTATTATAACTTTCAAAAAACATCTTAGCACTGAAGTTATTGACGAAATCTCAAGAGAATTTTCAATAAATGATAACGTCCATTCAGTAACCTGTAGGGCTGCGCTAGCGTGCTATGTTAAAACAAATTGGAAAATTGATCTTTTAAATGACAGTGACAGTCATTGGTTATATTTTGATGTGTTAAACCCCGAAGCATTACAAGGTGTAAGATGTCTCTCCCCTTTATTCAAAAAATGATTTCAGGCTAGTTTTGTCAAAGTGAAAACCTAGATTTATTTGATTTTATGGGATGGTTTATGGCAAGTCGACTTATTAATCTATTCATGTGGCCATATCAAGTTAGCTATGGAAAACAAATTCAAGGATTAGTTAGGAGGGTATTAAATGAGCTTGGTGCAACAGTTGAAGCTGAAGTCTTAGTCGTTGGAACACGGAGTCCTGAAAGTGATAAATATCATGCAGTATGCGTAGAACCAGAAAATGACAAATGGGATGTTGATATTTTCGATGGTTTGCTCGGAGCTGTTGAGCAAATTTATAAAAGCCATCATCTGCAAAATATGTTTTTCAGTGATTCGGCAAGTATGCGTGATAAGCCAGAATGGATGCGTCGCAGTTCAGTAAAAAGTGCGGTATCTCAATCCATAAAATTATTTGATGATGCTAATAATGTGACTTCATTTTGTGGTGATACGAGGCGTTTAGATGATTATTACATAACTCCCATAATACAAATCCCAAACTCAATTTTTCTGCAATTCCCTCCTCTTCCGATGATTTTTGGAGGAAAAGGGCATCGGAGTTTACTCCATGCAGCGATAGATGCTGTGCTAGACGAAGCGACCCAAGAGCTTGAAACTCCAGAGCCAGGACGTTTTAACGCAATGAGAAGTGAAGACGAAATAGTACAAATAGCAGCGAAGAATTTTATGCATACTGCAGGGGCTTCAATAGTTGAGCAATACTACACAACAGATCTATTCTACTCTATTAATGTTGTATCATCTCTTATGTATGAAGGAACCAAAGGTATTGGTGATTTAATTCTTTCCTCACCTGAAAATAATGAAATTGAGTTTGTGGTTAAGTTCATTTCTCCAGTTAGTTTTGGGGAGCCAAGATGGGTCAGAAAAATACTTCAAATGGCCTCGAAGGGTATTGGGGTAATTGCAGATAGCAGACAAATTTATGGATTAGGAAAGCTAAAAGAAACTCACAATGCTGATTCTCAAAATGCTTTTATCGTATCCTTTATTGATCATTATCACTGGGTGTTACGTTGCGGTAATTTTTCACTTTTAAAAAGCCATTATTCTAAGCCGAAATTACCTCAAGAACCTGTTAATAAATCAGCCTTTCTTGCAACTTATCATAGGATGTTTCCATTTGCAGAGCAAAAGTGTGGGGTGCATCTTTGGAAATTAGTGACAGCTCAAATCAATCAAAATCATGGTAGCATGATCATCGTTGCAGAGGATGCTGCTCAAGAAGCTCTTCGTTTAAACAGGCAAGGGACTTGTATTACACCTACATTACTTTCAGAATCATTGCTTCAAAGCGTAAGTGGTATTGATGGTACGATATTACTTGACCCTTCTTGCTTTTGCCATGCGATCGGAATTATTCTTGATGGTGAAGCAACAGACCAATGCACGCCATCTAGAGGGGCTCGTTATAATTCGGGTGTGCGGTATGTTAGAGCCAGTTCATACAAAAGATTATCGATCGTTGTATCAGATGACCACACAATTGATATTATTCCAGAAATTAGAAAATTAGTTAGCCGTTCTCGTATTGAGTACCACGTTTCATGTCTGGAAATGGCTACAATTGATAATTATCACAACTCACGCAACTGGCTGAACGAACATCGATTTTATGTTAATGAACAACAATGTGTACGAGTTAACAAAGCTATTGAACGGCTGAATTCTCTCCCCCGTGAGGTTGGACTAATTTACCTTAGTACACAAAAATTTGATGTCCATCCCGAAATGGATGAAAGTTATCTTATTGATTAAAATGGTAAATATTATCCGTGATTGATTGGTGCTACAGTTTTTGAGGATGAAAATTGAAGATCTTCTGCCGTAGATTCTAAGGGTGAGACTCCTGCAGACTACTCTGCTCAATATGAACATATTGGAATGCAACTATCTCGTCTATCACCGATGAATAATCCAAAACATTCAACCTTTGCCTGGAGGTGGCTGATCAGCCATTTTTTTTATGAACGCGGTCAGTTTATCAATATCACCTTCGGCAATTGCTTTTTCATCTGGCGTCAGCGGAACCTCCTCAAGATATCGGTGTATGGAGGCTTTGCTTTCAAGAACCTGCGCCCGGGAACTGCTTTTCGGCAGACTAAAATCACAGCCAATGCAGGCCATCCGGTGTGGGCAGCTGCTCCAGAACGGGTTAGTACAGTACAAATCGCCTAAGTCATAATATAAAGCGGGGCCTGAAGCAGTGATGGCCTGACTGTCGTGATCAATCAACACGCTGATCATATGGGAAATTTTGTCGGCTTTTACAAAAGACGCTGCCAGCCGGGTGGGGCGAATGCGGATATAATGCAGGGTTGAACGCGGGCAACTGTGCCCCGACCATTCCATCAGTTCATGCAAGGTCATCCCCTGTGGCACGCTGGCCAGTGCGGTGACCGCTGAAGCTCTTCCCCGGTGACTGGTGATCCGGCCCCGGCTGTCTTCGACCGGAACGCCAGCCCGAGCACAGAGTACCGGAATGATCGTGTTATTCAGGAGCGCGCTCCCCACGTGTTTACCCCGAAACTGAAACAAAAAGCTGACTTTTTCCCCCGTGCGTTCATCACTCAGAGGCGCCTGCTCCTGGGGGCGTTCCTGCAGCCATAAGTCCACGTATTTTTTTACAATGCTGGCGACCGGTTTGACAAACGCTTTTGATGTTTTTCCTGCAGGAACGTCCAGATAACACAGCGTTCCGGCAGGAATAATACTCCCGTCGTCCTGCACAATATCATCTGTCTGCTCATGCACACATCCTGAGGTCAGGCGGAATATTTCATTCTGGCGCAGTCCCGCATGGGTCCAGATCACCGCCATCGCTTGATGCAGGGTAAACGGATAATGGATCTCCGTCAGCATATCTTCTGGGTGCAGATTCAGACTGGCCCAGATCAACTTCAGCCACACCGGATCGTCAATCACCCGGGGGTTCACTCCCCGGCTGAAGGCAGGCGTGTCCGGCGTGGCCAGATGGCGGTAGGGGCTCAGCTTCAGTCTCCCCCATCCCCAGAGCTCATAATCGACAAAAAAACGCCGCAGGGCATACAGAAACGATGCCCGGGAGTTACTCATCATTGGCTGACCGGAGCGGGCCGACACACGTTGCTTTTGCTCAGATACCAGAGACAGTTCATCCACATTCATCCTCCCCAGCGCGGCGATGAAACTGGCACAGGTGCTGATGGTCCAGTCAGCAGGCTCGCGGATATCAGGACAGTCTCTGGCAAGCCACAAACCGATACGTAAAATAAAGCTGTAGTTCGATTCACGGGTCCGCGGCCTCAGCACGGACGTTTCCCGCCAGCGCTGACACCATCGGACCCATTCTGGGGCAATCCCGTCAGTCCGCTTCTCTTTCCAACTGGCATAACCCCGCATACGTAAAGGGCGGGACAAAATTCCCATGGCTGCCAGCCCGTGAGAGACCTTGCCTACCGCTCTGGCGATCCCGTTAGTGCGGTACTGCTGGCCCCGTTGAAGCAATTCTTCGGTAAAGCTTTCCAGTCGGGGATCGCCATTTTCCAGCATCAGCATTCCCAGAACCGCCGAGAGAAACATTTCCTGATGTCGAAGGGAATACCCCAGTGCCACCAGGACATCCATGAGACGGCTGAGTTCCTGCTGAAAAATATCCCGACCAAAAACCGCACAGGCATAATACGCTGGCTGGCGACACCGGGTGCTGTACAGCGGGAGAGGAACCTGTGACAGGTGAAAGGCAAAAGCCGCCAGCAACGGACCTCCGAGGTGTCGTCGCTGATACAACTTCTGCCATATAGCCTCTGTCCAGAGGTGACTGGGCAGATCCTGACAGGCCGCTTCGGCGAGTACCGCCAGAATGGTGATCTTCGCGACCTCCGGCTTTATACCGCTTCGGGTGGCGATGTCATAAAAAGGACGCAGGAATGCCGGTACAGGTTTCTGCAGAAGATACTTACCCCGTCGTTGTGGGGTACTCAGGGCAAGACGTTCCTGTGCGGAGAAAGTGGCTTTGAGCTGATATGACTCAAGCTCAAAAGGCTGCCAGACAATGCCAGTAATGTTTTCGGCTTTCATAAGAGAAGTCCTCGGTCAGAAAAAACCAGTCCGGCAACTTTTCTGTCAAGCTCAGCGACAGCACCGGCCATGCGAGCGGCAAGATCGGTACCGGACAGGTGCAGGTAAATCTGGGTCGTCCGTGGATCCCGGTGCCCGGCATAAGCGGCGAGTTCGTGAAGTTTCCAGCCCGCCCGCGCCAGATGAGTCAGACGCAGATGACGGAAGGTATGGGTGGAAAAATCAGGCAGCCCGGATTCGAGCCCCCAGCTGCGGACGATTTTACTCCAGCTCCAGATACTCAGAGGCATACCATAATTTCGGTCTGATACTGAACGAAAAAGTGCCCCACCAGAAAAACCACTTTGCCGTAACTGCTGCAAATGTGCGGCAAGCACAGGGGTTACCGTCGGGCTATAACACACCATACGTTCGCGATGATTCTTGGTGGTTTCGGCGCGGATACGGATCAACCGGTGGCCCGGATCAAGATCGTCAACCCGAAGCGCCGTGACTTCTGCCCGCCGTAATGCACCGTAGTAGGCCAGCGCCAGCATAAGGCGATCGCGTATCGCCCGCGCCTCACCCGACAGTGGTGTGGTGATACAGATAGGGGAAGTCCCACC
>NZ_CAMPQA010000021.1:0-34018 GCF_946902935.1 Yersinia sp. Marseille-Q5920
GTGATTTGAGAGAAATTAAGATTTTCAGCGAAGTTCCGAGATTGGATTGGCTGGCTGTGTGATATTGCATAGCGGGTTAATTGAAACAGAATTTGCCTGGCGGCCATAGCGCGGTGGACCCACCTGATTCCATGCCGAACTCAGAAGTGAAACGCCGTAGCGCCGATGGTAGTGTGGGGTCTCCCCATGCGAGAGTAGGACACTGCCAGGCATCAAATAAAGCCGAGACCCCATGCCAAAAGCGTGGGGTTTTTGCTATGTGGAAAAGAAAAAGAGAAAAGCCTTCTGCTGCGCAGAGGGCTTTTTTTATGTATCCACTTAAAACAAAATACAATATGAGTATATTGATCGGTTAGACTAGCGCCAGAGCCAGTAAGAATGAGTACTTAATGTTATGTCGAATCAATGTTCCCCGCTAAAACATCTTAATACTTTCGCGTTATCAGCCTATGCGAACAATGTCATCAGTGCCAACTCTCCTGAAGAATTGGTTGATGCATGGCGTGAGTCTGTCTCTAAGCATCGACCTGTGCTTTTGCTTGGTGAAGGTAGCAATGTACTATTTATCGAAAATTATTCAGGAACAGTGTTGCTTAATCGCATCAAGGGTATCACTTTCACCGAAGACGATATTGCCTGGCATCTTCATGTTGGAGCAGGGGAGAATTGGCATCAATTAGTCTGCTATTCGTTGCAAAACAACATGCCGGGTCTAGAAAACTTGGCTTTGATCCCAGGTTGTGTCGGCTCTGCCCCAATTCAAAATATTGGTGCATATGGTGTTGAGCTACAAAAAGTGTGTGAATACGTTGATTTGCTTGATATGGAGAAGGGCACAGTTCTGCGCCTTTCTGCGCTAGATTGTCAGTTTGGCTATCGTGATAGCATATTTAAGCATCGCTATGGCAATGGGTTCGCTATCGTCGCGGTGGGTATCAAGTTAGTGAAGTCGTGGATACCAACATTGGGTTATGGTGATTTAACTCGGATGGATCCATTGACCGTGACAGCAAAAGATATCTTCAACTCAGTCTGCGCGATGCGTAGGAGTAAACTCCCTGACCCAACAGTGACGGGCAATGCCGGCAGTTTCTTCAAGAATCCCGTTGTGGATGCAACTGTAGCTGCAGATATCGTGAAGCTCTTTCCCAATGCCCCCCATTACCCACAGCCCGATGGATCCGTAAAGCTGGCTGCGGGCTGGCTTATTGATCAATGCGCGCTTAAAGGACACCAGATTGGTGGAGCCGCGGTGCATCAGCAGCAAGCTTTGGTATTGATTAACCTCGCAGAGGCTACAGGCCAAGATGTACTCGGCCTTGCTAGCTATATTCGTCAGCAGGTCGCAAAGAAATTTGCCATCTGGCTGGAACCCGAGGTGCGCTTTATCGCTAGTGATGGTGAAGTTAATGCTGTGGAGTATTTGTCTTGAAAGATATTAAAGTCCCCTTGCGATTAATTGGCATACTGGCCGATGGTGCTTTTCACTCAGGTGAGCAATTGGGTGAAATGCTGGGTATGAGCCGCGCCGCAATTAATAAGCATATGCAAACTATCAAAGAATGGGGGCTGGATGTCTTCACCGTGCCTGGCAAAGGTTATAGTCTGCCAGCACCTATCCAATTACTTGATGAGCAGGCTATATTAAGTTATTTACCCGCCGGTCAAGTTGCGGTATTACCAGTAGTTGATTCGACGAATCAATATCTCTTAGACCGTATCACGGAACTTAAATCTGGTGATGCATGTGTTGCTGAATATCAGCAAGCAGGGCGTGGTAGACGTGGCCGCCAGTGGGTCTCTCCTTTTGGTGCTAATCTTTACTTATCAATGTATTGGCGATTGGAACAAGGCCCTGCGGCCGCAATGGGGTTAAGTTTAGTTGTAGGTATTGTCATGGCCGAGGTACTGCACAAATTGGGTGCAGGTCAAGTTCGTGTGAAGTGGCCAAATGATTTGTATTTAAATGATAAGAAGCTGGCGGGTATATTAGTAGAGCTCACTGGTAAAACGGGTGATGCAGCGCAGTTAGTTATTGGGGCCGGTATCAATCTGACCATGCGTGAATCTATGACCAATGTTATTAGCCAAGATTGGATTAACTTACAGGAAACTGGGGTTATTATTGATCGTAATAAACTGACTGCTGAATTATTATCTGAATTACGGCTAGCGGTGGTTAAATTTGAAAATGAAGGTCTGTCTGCCTTTATTTCTCGCTGGCGGGAAATGGACAATTATCTTGATCGTTCTGTAAAATTGATTATTGGGAATCAAGAAATATTTGGTATTTCTCGGGGGATAGATCAACAGGGCGCATTATTATTAGAACAAAATGGTAATGTAAAACCTTATATTGGTGGCGAAATATCCCTTCGTGGAGTTTAGTCAATAAACTAAGCGGGCAGTTATTACTACCCGCTATCTACTATTTTCTTAAACGCACATTTTCAACCGCATGATTGGCACTTTTTGTCATTATCAGACTTGCTCGCTCACGGGTCGGTAATATATTCTGCTTTAAATTCAATCCATTAATCTCTTTCCATAACTGTGTTGCAATCTTGACTGCTTCGGTTTCAGGCAATTTTGCATAGTTATGGAAGTAAGAGTCAGGATTGGAAAACGCACCTTGACGAAACTTAAGGAACCGATTGATATACCAACTTTGGAGTAAATCCTCAGGCGCATCCACGTATATAGAGAAATCTACAAAGTCAGAAACGAATACACGATGTGGATCATGAGGGTAATCCATCCCGCTTTGTAACACATTTAATCCCTCTAATATAAGAATGTCCGGCTGTTTGATAATTTTATTACCATCAGGGACAATATCGTATATTAAATGAGAATAAACGGGTGCCGTAACATAGTCAGCCCCGGATTTTACTTCAGAGACAAATTTCACCAAACTGTGCATATCATAGGATTGCGGGAATCCTTTTTTCTTCATCAGTCCGCGCTCGTTAAGCACTTTATTCGGATAAAGAAAACCATCAGTAGTAATCAGTTCTACACTGCGATGCTCTGGCCAGCGGCTCAGCAATGCTTGTAATAAGCGGGCCGTTGTACTTTTACCCACCGCAACACTGCCCGCAATACCAATAACATAGGGAATGCGTTGGCCATCAGTTCCAAGGAATTGTTCCAGAACTGCCTGGCGACGCAAATTAGAACTGATATAAAAATTAAGTAGACGTGAGAGCGGCAGATAAATCTGTGCCACTTCATCTAAGGAAAGGTCTTCGTTAATCCCTTTGAGTTTAACGATTTCTTCTTCTGTTAGCGTCAATGGTACTGAGTCGCGTAAAGCGGCCCACTGAGTACGATCGAACTGTAGATAAGGCGTCGCTAAAGATTGATCTCTTTTTATCATAAGCCAAATTCTGCCTGTTAACGCAGGTTGGGAAAGGCGCTGGACGCCAACTCCAGATAATAAACAAGCTGCATATTATAGGCAGCTTGCTTTTTGGCGTAGACATTTTTGTATTTAGTGAGTGATTTCTTTGATGTATGTTGCTATTCCACTCAATTAAAAAAGGGCATGCCAAGCTTTTGTCTTATGGTTGAAGGCATTTATCATGACTAGCTAGCTATAACAGTATGTAATTGATTTACAGAGAATAAACGTTTGAAGTAAATAGCGGTTGAATGATAATAACCATCAGGCGTACAGGCATAATCAGGAATTTCACCCATATATCTATATCCTTGTGCCCGATAAAAAGATTCTGCGGGAGAGCCAGCTTCAGTATCCAAGTATAACAATCCGCGGCGAAGTTGAACCGCCGTATTCTCCATTTCAATAATCAATTTATGCCCAATCCCAGCACGACGACTGCGGCTGTGAACTAATAATTTTTGTACTTCGGCTCGATTTAATCCATTGGGTTTTTGGCAGAGATCTAATTGGATGGTTCCCACTATCCCCACTTCATCACGTGCTATCCACAATAATAGCGTGCCTTTCGTGATGGCTGGGCGTAGGCCATGGTAGTAGCTCTCAGCCTCTTCTTGTGAGAGGCTGCGGGTGTTATAGCCGATTGAAGCACCATGAGAGACGGCATCAATCAGTAAACTTGCCAGTTCGCTTCGGTATATAGGCAATGTTGCCGCATTAAGTAAAACTATCTTCATGATTAAGCTCCTCTTCAACAGTCGGTCTGCGGATATGATGTTTAAAATAAATAGTTATGCTTAAGCAATAAACAAGCCAAATATGTAACCTTGTGGTGACGAGAATTGAGCGAGTATTTCTTGGGTTTCATGCACCTTAATAGAAAGATTTCCCCATTTTGGGGCATAGAACTAAATTTATTTTTGCTGTGTGGACAATAAGATTGTTCAACAATGAGACATTGTCGGTTTTTTGGGGTGATTTTCCGCTATAGAGTTGGTTAGAATAACTAAAGTTCTGGGCGCTAATTAAGCTAACCTTGGTTAATAATACGTCTAGCTTTTGAAAAGTGGCGGTTTTATGAGCGAAAGGTCGATTTATGCGATTTTTTTGTTGCATCATAGGTCCACTCTACCTAGAATGCGCTGCACTTGATGCCGGCATAGCTCAGTTGGTAGAGCAACTGACTTGTAATCAGTAGGTCCCGAGTTCGACTCTTGGTGCCGGCACCATTCAAGTACTAAAAATTAGGTGGGGTTCCCGAGCGGCCAAAGGGAGCAGACTGTAAATCTGCCGTCATCGACTTCGAAGGTTCGAATCCTTCCCCCACCACCATATTTAACCTTGAGTAGAAAGCTGATTCAGTATTAGGAATTCAGTCAAGCACTTAAGGGGAAGGTGAAAACCTTCGATAAGGTTCGAGCCGAGCGTAGCGAGACAGCGACGCGAAGCGGCGACCCGCAGGGTGAGGAATGAAGTGACGAATAATCCTTCCCCCACCACCATATTTAACCTTGAGTCTCAGGGTGATTCAGAAGACCGAACTCCCAATCAACACTCAAGGCGAGAGCAACGCTCTCGATGAAGAGTGAAGTGGCCAAGCCCTTCCTTTCAAGTTTCTGCAGATTAAGTCAGGTAGCCGAGTTCTAAGATGCGGGCATCGTATAATGGCTATTACCTCAGCCTTCCAAGCTGATGATGTGGGTTCGATTCCCACTGCCCGCTCCAAGATGTGCTGATATGGCTCAGTTGGTAGAGCGCACCCTTGGTAAGGGTGAGGTCGGCAGTTCGAATCTGCCTATCAGCACCACTTCTCACTTTCTCGTCCCCTGATTTTCTTTCTGTGTTATGGATTCAGCAAGCATGCGCTTGGTTGATGTGGTGAAACCACCGATTCCGTGTCTTAGAGGGACAATCGATGTCTAAAGAAAAGTTTGAACGTACAAAACCGCACGTTAATGTGGGTACTATCGGCCACGTTGACCATGGTAAAACTACCCTAACTGCTGCAATCACCACCGTTCTGGCTAAAACCTACGGCGGGAGTGCTCGTGCATTCGACCAGATTGACAACGCTCCGGAAGAGAAGGCGCGTGGTATCACCATCAACACGTCTCATGTTGAATATGACACCCCGTCTCGTCACTATGCGCACGTTGACTGCCCAGGTCACGCCGACTACGTTAAAAACATGATTACCGGTGCTGCCCAGATGGACGGCGCTATTTTGGTTGTTGCTGCAACTGATGGCCCTATGCCACAGACTCGTGAGCACATCCTGTTGGGCCGTCAGGTTGGCGTCCCTTACATCATCGTATTCATGAACAAATGTGACATGGTTGATGATGAAGAACTGTTGGAATTGGTAGAGATGGAAGTGCGTGATCTTCTGTCTACTTACGATTTCCCAGGCGATGATACGCCGGTTATTCGTGGTTCAGCGCTGAAAGCATTGGAAGGCGAATCTGAGTGGGAAGCGAAAATTATCGAACTGGCTGGCTACTTGGATTCTTACATCCCTGAACCAGAGCGTGCTATTGATAAGCCATTCCTGTTACCAATCGAAGACGTATTCTCTATCTCTGGCCGCGGTACGGTTGTAACGGGGCGTGTAGAGCGCGGTATCGTTAAAGTTGGTGAAGAAGTAGAAATTGTCGGCCTGAAAGATACGGTTAAGTCTACTTGTACTGGCGTTGAAATGTTCCGCAAACTGCTGGACGAAGGCCGCGCTGGTGAGAACGTTGGCGTTCTGCTGCGTGGTATCAAACGTGAAGATATCGAACGTGGTCAAGTTCTGGCTAAACCGGGTTCTATCAAACCACACACCAAATTTGAATCAGAAGTTTATATTCTGAGCAAAGATGAAGGCGGTCGCCATACTCCGTTCTTCAAAGGTTACCGTCCTCAGTTCTACTTCCGTACAACTGACGTAACCGGTACTATTGAATTGCCAGAAGGCGTTGAGATGGTGATGCCAGGTGATAACATTCAAATGATTGTTAACCTGATTGCGCCTATCGCAATGGATGACGGTCTGCGCTTCGCGATTCGTGAAGGCGGTCGTACGGTCGGTGCTGGCGTTGTTGCGAAAGTCATTGAATAAGATTTGACGCGACATGTGATAAAAGGGCATCATTTGATGCCCTTTTTATACGTTGTCATACTAGAACCTATCTCATCAGCAGTTTTTTCATCATAATTACTGGTGAGATGGGCTCTGGAAGTACGGCGAATAGTGCTGAGTGGTGCCGATTAGAGAATTTCTAGAGCATCCTTCGGCTTGGTTTGCTTTGCGGTGCGAAGCAAAGTTGTTTGTTCTGAATCATAGTGACAGGTTGGTTTATGAGTGCGAATACCGAGGCTCCAGGGAGCGGACGCGGCCTGGAAACGGCTAAATGGCTAATCGTTGCTGTATTATTAGTTGCCGCTATTGTTGGTAATTATTATTACCGTGATTTCAGCCTGCCGCTGCGCGCGTTGGCAGTTGTAGTAATTATCGCTGTTGCCGGTGCTGTTGCGCTGATGACGGCAAAAGGTAAAGCCACTGTCGCGTTTGCTCGTGAAGCACGCACGGAAGTGCGTAAAGTGATTTGGCCTACCCGTCAGGAAACTCTGCACACAACGTTAATCGTTGCTGCGGTAACTGCTGTAATGTCACTGATTCTATGGGGGCTGGATGGTATTCTGGTTCGCCTGGTATCATTTATTACTGGCCTGAGGTTCTAAGATGTCTGAAGCACCCAAAAAGCGTTGGTACGTCGTTCAGGCGTTTTCCGGTTTTGAAGGCCGCGTAGCTCAATCGCTGCGTGAGCATATCAAGTTAAATGACATGGAAGAGCTGTTTGGCGAAGTCATGGTTCCAACGGAAGAAGTCGTCGAAATTCGTGGCGGTCAACGTCGTAAAAGTGAACGTAAATTCTTCCCAGGCTATGTACTGGTTCAGATGGTGATGGAAGATGCCAGCTGGCACTTAGTGCGTAGCGTGCCACGTGTAATGGGCTTTATCGGTGGTACATCCGATCGCCCTGCACCAATCAGTGATAAAGAAGTTGATGCGATTATGAATCGCCTTCAACAAGTGGGTGATAAACCACGTCCTAAAACACTGTTTGAACCAGGTGAACTGGTACGTGTTAGCGATGGTCCGTTCGCAGACTTTAACGGTGTCGTTGAAGAAGTGGACTATGAAAAAAGTCGCTTGAAAGTGTCTGTTTCCATCTTTGGCCGTGCAACACCGGTCGAACTGGATTTCAGCCAGGTAGAAAAAGGCTGATTCATTTTTCACCATTGGTTGAAATTTGAGTCTTGTCTTAGGCGCGAAATTACAATATAATTTCGCGCCTTTTGTTTTTAGATGTCTTGCTTTTTGTCATGCGTGGCAATTTATTTCATAGTAAATAATAGCGAGACAAAACACGGGGAGCCTCGAACGCGAGGCGATACTACCCAAATCGAGGAAATCGTAAATGGCTAAGAAAGTACAAGCCTATGTCAAGCTGCAAGTTGCAGCTGGTATGGCGAACCCAAGTCCACCAGTTGGCCCAGCATTGGGTCAGCAGGGTGTTAACATCATGGAATTCTGTAAAGCGTTCAATGCTAAGACTGAAAGCATTGAAAAAGGCCTGCCGATCCCTGTTGTTATTACTGTTTATTCTGATCGCTCTTTCACTTTCGTTACTAAAACCCCGCCAGCAGCAGTTCTGCTGAAAAAAGCGGCAGGTATTAAGTCTGGTTCCGGCAAGCCGAACAAAGACAAAGTAGGGACTGTGACCAGTGCTCAGGTCCGTGAAATCGCAGAAACCAAAGCTGCGGATATGACTGGTGCTTCAATTGACGACATGATGCGTTCAATCGAAGGTACTGCTCGTTCCATGGGCCTGGTAGTGGAGGGTTAATAAATGGCTAAGCTGACCAAGCGCATGCGCGTGATCCGTGACAAAGTTGATGTTACTAAGCAATATGATATCAACGAAGCTGTTGCCCTGCTGAAAGAGCTGGCTACTGCTAAATTCGTAGAAAGCGTGGACGTTGCCGTTAATCTCGGTATCGACGCACGTAAATCTGACCAGAACGTTCGTGGCGCAACTGTGTTGCCACATGGTACTGGCCGTTCAGTTCGTGTTGCTGTTTTCGCTCAGGGTGCAAACGCTGAAGCTGCGAAAGAAGCAGGCGCTGAATTGGTAGGTATGGAAGATCTGGCTGATCAAATCAAGAAAGGCGAAATGAACTTCGACGTTGTTATTGCTTCCCCGGATGCAATGCGCGTTGTAGGTCAATTAGGCCAAATCTTGGGCCCACGTGGCCTGATGCCAAACCCTAAAGTGGGTACTGTTACTCCTAACGTTGCTGAAGCAGTTAAGAATGCTAAAGCAGGTCAGGTTCGTTATCGCAACGACAAAAACGGTATTATCCACACCACCATTGGTAAAGTTGATTTCGACTCAGAAAAGTTGAGAGAAAACTTAGAATCTCTGGTTGTTGCGCTGAAGCGTGCTAAACCTGCTACAGCGAAAGGCGTTTATATCAAGAAAATCAGCCTGTCCACCACCATGGGCGCCGGCGTTGCTATTGATCAAAGCGGCCTGTCAGCAGTAGTGAACTAATCACTAATTGCTTTTATCGCTTTACGTGGGCGTAAGGTTTGTCTAGAATCTTACGCCCATGCTTCTGTTGATGGCTTATTTGTTAATAACAAATGTTCAATTGACAGAAAACAGAATTTTCGGTTGGAGCTTGGCCTTATCCAAGCCTCCGTCCAAGACCGCAGGTGTGTTGCGAAACACTTAATTTCCTGCGTAGACGGTGACAGAACCTGAAGAAATTTTTTCTTTCTTTATTTGTTTATAAAGAATGATAAAGAATAGTCTTTGCTGGATTCTGCTCACCGTGTTTCAACGCCCATTCACTGCATTTTGTTGTGAGTTGGGTGACGTGAGTTCCGGGGAATTAATCCCCGGTTAATCCAGGAGCAAGAACTAATGGCACTAAATCTTCAAGGCAAACAAGCGATTGTTGCTGAAGTTAAAGAAGTAGCCAAAGGTGCGCTGTCTGCGGTTGTTGCGGATTCTCGTGGCGTTACCGTTGATAAAATGACTGAACTGCGTAAAGCAGGTCGTGAAGCTGGCGTTCACATGCAAGTTGTTCGTAACACCTTGCTGCGTCGCATTGTTGAAGGCACTCCATTCGAATGCCTGAAAGACACGTTTGTTGGTCCAACCTTGATTGCATTCTCTTCAGAACACCCGGGCGCAGCTGCTCGTTTGTTCAAAGCATTTGCTAAAGATAATGCGAAATTTGAGGTTAAAGCAGCAGCCTTTGAAGGCGAGTTAATCCCTGCGGCTCAGATCGACCGCCTGGCAACTCTGCCAACCTACGAAGAAGCAATCGCACGTCTGATGGGAACCATGAAAGAAGCCGCTGCTGGCAAATTGGTTCGTACATTGGCTGCGCTGCGTGACCAGAAAGAAGCTGAAGCGGCTTAATTCGCCCTCACTTTTTCAGTCATTGCTTTTTAACGTATAAACTATTTCTGTATTTTAGGAACACTTGTTATGTCAACTATCACTAAAGACCAAATTCTTGAAGGCGTTGCAGCTCTGTCTGTAATGGAAATCGTTGAACTGATCTCTGCTATGGAAGAGAAATTCGGCGTTTCAGCTGCTGCTGTAGCTGCAGGTCCTGCTGCCTCTGCTGAAGCTGTAGAAGAACAAACTGAATTCAACGTTGTTCTGGCTTCATTCGGCGACAACAAAGTTGCAGTAATCAAAGCTGTTCGCGGCGCAACTGGCCTGGGCTTGAAAGAAGCTAAAGACCTGGTTGAATCTGCACCTGCAGTTCTGAAAGAAGGCGTGAACAAAGACGAAGCTGAAACTCTGAAAAAATCTCTGGAAGAAGCTGGTGCTTCTGTTGAGATCAAGTAAGTTAAGCTTTGAGCTTGCAGCCTAACTTATAGGCTGATGGCTGGTGACTTTTTAGTCATCAGCCTTTTTGCGCTGTAGGGCGTTAGTCGCATTTCACACTGTTTAGCGGCTAACTAACCCCTAATATTCCTTTCTATTGACGACTTAATATACTGCGTTCTCAGCTACGACCCACTCGGGTAGCTCGGTAGTCAAAGTAACGCGATGAAATGGTTTAAGAGTGATAGAAAAGAGTATTCCGAGAAGTGTTTCGACTTCTCATTCTAAATAATAGTGTTGCATGACCTGTCCTATTTTTATTAGGGCGGACAGAGTGGGTCACTGATCAGCGAGCTGAGGAACCCTATGGTTTACTCCTATACCGAGAAAAAACGTATTCGTAAGGATTTTGGTAAACGTCCACAAGTTTTGGACATACCTTATCTCCTTTCTATCCAACTTGACTCGTTCCAGAAGTTTATCGAGCAAGATCCTGAAGGACAGCACGGCCTGGAAGCAGCATTCCGTTCTGTGTTTCCAATCCAGAGCTACAGCGGCAATTCGGAGCTGCAATACGTTAGCTACCGTCTTGGTGAGCCAGTATTTGACGTTAAAGAGTGCCAGATCCGTGGTGTGACTTATTCCGCACCGCTGCGCGTTAAATTGCGCCTGGTAATCTATGAGCGCGAAGCTCCGGAAGGTACGGTTAAAGACATCAAAGAACAAGAAGTCTACATGGGTGAAATTCCACTCATGACCGAAAACGGTACCTTTGTCATTAACGGTACTGAGAGGGTTATCGTATCTCAGCTGCACCGTAGTCCTGGCGTATTCTTTGACAGCGATAAGGGTAAAACCCATTCCTCGGGTAAAGTGCTGTATAACGCACGTATCATCCCTTACCGCGGTTCATGGTTAGATTTCGAGTTTGACCCGAAAGACAACCTGTTTGTCCGTATTGACCGTCGTCGTAAGTTGCCGGCAACCATCATTCTGCGTGCATTGAGTTTCACCACAACACAGATCCTTGATCTGTTCTTTGACAAAGTGGTCTTTGAGATTCGTGACAACAAGCTGCAGATGGAATTGGTTCCAGAGCGCCTGCGCGGTGAAACGGCATCCTTTGATATTGAAGCGAATGGCAAAGTTTACGTCGAGAAAGCGCGTCGTATTACTGCACGTCATATTCGCCAGCTTGAAAAAGACGGTATTGATCGCATCGAAGTTCCGGTTGAATACATTGCCGGTAAAGTGGTCGCAAAAGACTACATTGATGAGAACACTGGTGAGCTAATCTGTGCAGCCAACATGGAGCTGTCACTGGATTTGCTGGCTAAGTTGAGCCAGTCTGGCCACAAGCAAATCGAAACATTGTTCACCAACGACCTGGATCACGGTGCTTATATCTCCGAGACCCTGCGTGTTGACCCAACCAGTGACCGTCTGAGCGCTTTGGTTGAGATCTACCGCATGATGCGTCCTGGTGAGCCACCAACACGTGAAGCAGCTGAAAATCTGTTTGAGAACCTGTTCTTCTCTGAAGACCGCTACGATTTGTCTGCGGTTGGCCGGATGAAGTTCAACCGTTCACTGCTGCGTGACGAGATCGAAGGTTCCGGTATCCTGAGCAAAGAAGACATCACAGAAGTGATGAAGAAGCTCATCGATATCCGTAACGGTAAAGGCGAAGTGGATGATATCGACCACTTAGGCAACCGTCGTATTCGTTCCGTTGGTGAAATGGCTGAAAACCAGTTCCGTGTAGGTCTGGTTCGTGTTGAGCGTGCAGTTAAAGAGCGTTTGTCTCTGGGCGACCTCGACACACTGATGCCTCAGGACATGATCAACGCTAAGCCTATTTCGGCTGCGGTGAAAGAGTTCTTTGGTTCCAGCCAGTTGTCACAATTTATGGACCAGAACAACCCGTTGTCCGAGATTACGCATAAACGCCGTATCTCTGCATTGGGCCCGGGTGGTTTGACCCGTGAACGTGCTGGCTTTGAAGTTCGAGACGTACACCCGACTCACTACGGTCGTGTATGCCCAATCGAAACGCCAGAAGGTCCAAACATCGGTCTGATCAACTCCTTGTCTGTGTACGCACAGACCAACGAGTATGGTTTCTTGGAAACACCTTATCGTCGCGTACGTGATGGTGTGGTGACCGATGAAATTAACTATTTGTCTGCTATTGAAGAAGGCAACTTCGTTATCGCTCAGGCGAACTCCAACTTGGATGATGAAGGCCGCTTCTTGGAAGACTTGGTCACTTGTCGTAGCAAAGGCGAATCTAGCCTATTTAGCCGCGATCAAGTTGACTATATGGACGTATCTACCCAGCAGATCGTATCCGTTGGTGCTTCTCTGATTCCATTCTTGGAACACGATGACGCCAACCGTGCCTTGATGGGTGCGAACATGCAACGTCAGGCGGTTCCTACTCTGCGTGCTGATAAGCCGTTGGTGGGTACTGGTATGGAACGTGCAGTAGCGGTTGACTCAGGGGTAACTTCTGTAGCCAAGCGTGGCGGTACTGTTCAGTATGTAGATGCATCTCGTATCGTGATTAAAGTTAACGAAGACGAAATGTATCCGGGCGAAGCAGGTATTGATATTTATAACCTGACCAAATACACCCGTTCTAACCAGAACACCTGTATCAATCAGATGCCGTGTGTGAATCTGGGTGAGCCAATCGAGCGCGGTGACGTGCTGGCAGATGGCCCATCAACAGACCTGGGCGAACTGGCATTGGGTCAGAACATGCGCGTAGCCTTCATGCCTTGGAACGGTTACAACTTCGAAGACTCCATCTTGGTCTCCGAGCGCGTGGTGCAAGAAGATCGCTTCACTACCATTCATATTCAAGAACTGGCATGTGTGTCTCGTGACACCAAGCTGGGGCCAGAAGAGATTACTGCCGATATCCCGAACGTGGGTGAAGCTGCACTCTCCAAACTGGATGAATCCGGTATCGTCTATATCGGTGCTGAAGTGACTGGCGGTGACATTCTGGTTGGTAAGGTAACACCTAAAGGTGAAACCCAGCTGACGCCAGAAGAGAAACTGTTACGTGCGATCTTCGGTGAGAAAGCGTCTGACGTTAAAGACTCTTCTCTGCGTGTACCAAACGGTGTTTCCGGTACGGTTATTGACGTACAAGTCTTTACTCGCGATGGCGTAGAAAAAGACAAACGTGCGTTGGAAATCGAAGAGATGCAACTGAAGCAGGCCAAGAAAGACCTGACTGAAGAGTTGCAGATCCTGGAAGCGGGCCTGTTTGCACGTATCCATGCAGTACTGGTTTCTGGTGGCATCGAAGCTGACAAGCTGAGCAAATTACCACGTGATCGCTGGCTGGAACTTGGCCTGACCGACGAAGACAAGCAAAACCAGCTGGAACAGTTGGCAGAGCAGTACGACGAAATGAAATCCGAATTCGAGAAGAAGATGGATGCCAAGCGTCGTAAGATCACCCAAGGTGATGATTTGGCACCAGGCGTGCTGAAGATCGTCAAGGTGTATCTGGCGGTTAAACGTCAGATTCAACCGGGTGACAAGATGGCCGGTCGTCACGGTAACAAAGGTGTTATCTCCAAGATTAACCCGATCGAAGATATGCCTTACGATGAAAACGGTACGCCGGTAGACATCGTTCTGAACCCGCTGGGCGTACCATCGCGTATGAACATCGGTCAGATTTTGGAAACCCACTTAGGGATGGCAGCGAAAGGCATCGGCGAGAAAATCAACGCCATGCTGAAGAAGCAGGAAGAAGTTGCCAAACTGCGTGAGTTTATCCAGAAAGCCTACGATCTGGGCGACAACGTTTGTCAGAAAGTTGATCTGAGCACCTTCACCGATGACGAAGTATTGCGTCTGGCTGAGAACCTGAAAAAAGGTATGCCAATCGCAACACCAGTGTTCGATGGTGCGACAGAGAAAGAAATCAAGGAACTGTTACAGCTGGGTGGCCTGCCAACTTCTGGTCAGATTACTCTGTTTGACGGCCGTACCGGTGAACAGTTCGAACGCCAGGTTACTGTCGGCTACATGTATATGCTGAAACTGAACCACTTGGTTGATGACAAGATGCATGCGCGTTCTACCGGTTCTTACAGCTTGGTTACTCAGCAGCCGCTGGGTGGTAAGGCTCAGTTCGGTGGTCAGCGCTTCGGTGAGATGGAAGTGTGGGCGTTGGAAGCTTATGGCGCCGCGTACACATTGCAGGAAATGCTTACCGTCAAGTCCGACGATGTAAACGGCCGTACCAAGATGTACAAAAACATCGTGGATGGCGATCACCGTATGGAACCAGGCATGCCGGAGTCCTTCAACGTATTGTTGAAAGAAATCCGCTCGCTGGGCATCAATATCGAGCTGGAAGAAGAGTAATTCTTCTCCAGACAGCAGACTTTGACAGCCGGGAGTCTGCTGGTGGTTCGTACTGGTCACAGGGGCGCTCAAATTTCGATTTGAGCGCCTATCAGGTCTAACTCCGACAGGAGCCAATCCGTGAAAGACTTATTAAAGTTTCTGAAAGCGCAAACTAAGACCGAAGAGTTTGATGCGATCAAAATTGCTCTGGCATCGCCAGACATGATCCGTTCATGGTCGTTCGGCGAAGTTAAAAAGCCGGAAACCATTAACTACCGTACGTTCAAACCAGAACGTGACGGCCTTTTCTGTGCCCGTATCTTTGGCCCAGTAAAAGATTACGAATGCCTGTGCGGTAAGTACAAGCGTTTGAAACACCGCGGTGTTATTTGTGAGAAATGCGGCGTTGAAGTGACTCAAACCAAAGTACGCCGTGAGCGTATGGGTCACATCGAACTGGCTTCTCCAACTGCGCACATCTGGTTCCTGAAATCGTTGCCATCTCGCATCGGTTTACTGCTGGATATGCCATTACGTGACATCGAACGCGTACTGTACTTCGAATCCTATGTGGTTATTGAAGGCGGTATGACCAACTTGGAACGTCGTCAGATCCTGACTGAAGAGCAGTATCTGGACGCGTTGGAAGAGTTTGGTGATGAGTTCGACGCGAAAATGGGCGCCGAAGCTATTCAGGCCCTATTGAAAAACATGGATCTGGAAGCTGAGTGCGAGATCCTGCGTGAAGAATTGAACGAAACAAATTCTGAAACCAAACGTAAGAAGCTGACCAAGCGTATCAAGCTGTTGGAAGCGTTCGTACAGTCTGGCAACAAGCCAGAGTGGATGATCCTGACCGTGCTGCCTGTGTTGCCGCCAGACCTGCGTCCATTGGTGCCGTTGGATGGTGGTCGTTTTGCGACTTCTGATCTGAACGATTTGTATCGTCGCGTGATCAACCGTAACAACCGTCTGAAACGCCTGCTGGACTTGGCTGCTCCTGACATCATCGTGCGCAACGAAAAGCGTATGCTGCAAGAAGCAGTAGATGCATTGCTGGATAACGGCCGCCGTGGTCGTGCGATTACCGGCTCTAACAAGCGTCCGTTGAAGTCACTGGCTGACATGATCAAAGGTAAGCAAGGTCGTTTCCGTCAGAACTTGCTGGGTAAACGTGTTGACTACTCTGGTCGTTCGGTAATCACCGTGGGTCCATACCTGCGCCTGCATCAGTGCGGTCTGCCAAAGAAAATGGCTCTTGAGCTGTTCAAGCCGTTCATCTACGGCAAGCTGGAATTGCGTGGTCTTGCTACCACCATTAAAGCTGCCAAGAAGATGGTTGAGCGTGAAGAAGCGGTTGTTTGGGATATCCTGGATGAAGTTATCCGCGAACACCCAGTGCTGCTGAACCGTGCACCAACCCTTCACCGTTTGGGTATCCAGGCGTTTGAACCGGTTCTGATCGAAGGTAAAGCAATCCAGTTGCATCCACTGGTTTGTGCGGCATATAACGCCGACTTCGATGGTGACCAAATGGCTGTTCACGTACCGCTGACACTGGAAGCTCAGTTAGAAGCGCGTGCGTTGATGATGTCTACCAACAACATCCTGTCACCAGCGAACGGCGAGCCAATCATCGTTCCTTCTCAGGACGTTGTATTAGGTCTGTATTACATGACCCGCGACTGTGTTAACGCCAAAGGCGAAGGCATGGTACTGACTGGTCCGAAAGAAGCTGAGCGTATTTATCGCGCTGGTCTGGCATCTCTGCATGCCCGCGTAAAAGTGCGTATTACTGAAGAAATTCGTAATACCGAAGGCGAAAGCATTACGCGTACTAGCATCATTGATACGACAGTAGGCCGTGCTATTTTGTGGATGATCGTTCCACAAGGTCTGCCTTACTCTATCGTGAACCAGCCGCTGGGCAAAAAAGCTATCTCCAAGATGCTAAACACGTGTTACCGCATCCTGGGCTTGAAGCCAACGGTTATCTTTGCTGACCAGATCATGTACACCGGTTTTGCTTACGCAGCACGCTCAGGCGCCTCTGTAGGTATCGATGACATGGTTATCCCAGATGCGAAAGCAGGGATCATCGAAGAAGCTGAAACTGAAGTTGCCGAAATCCAGGAGCAGTTCCAATCCGGTCTGGTAACGGCAGGCGAACGTTATAACAAAGTGATCGATATCTGGGCCGCGGCTAACGAACGTGTTGCCAAGGCGATGATGGATAACTTGTCTGTTGAAGATGTTGTCAACCGTGACGGCGTTGTCGAGCAGCAAGTATCCTTCAACAGCATCTTTATGATGGCCGACTCCGGTGCGCGTGGTTCTGCTGCACAGATTCGTCAGCTGGCAGGGATGCGTGGCCTGATGGCTAAGCCAGATGGTTCGATCATTGAAACGCCAATCACCGCGAACTTCCGTGAAGGTTTGAACGTACTTCAGTACTTCATCTCAACCCACGGTGCGCGTAAAGGTTTGGCGGATACCGCATTGAAAACTGCGAACTCCGGTTACCTGACCCGTCGTTTAGTTGACGTGGCACAGGATCTGGTCGTAACCGAAGACGATTGTGGTACCCATAACGGTATCGTGATGACCCCGGTTATCGAAGGTGGTGATGTTAAAGAACCACTGCGCGATCGCGTTCTGGGTCGTGTGACTGCAGAAGAAGTTATCAAACCGGGTACGGCTGATATTCTTGTTCCGCGTAACACCCTGCTGGACGAGAAATGGTGTGATCTGTTAGAAGAAAACTCCGTCGACAGCGTTAAAGTTCGTTCAGTAGTAAGCTGTGAAACTGACTTTGGTGTGTGTGCAAACTGCTATGGTCGCGACCTGGCACGTGGTCACATCATCAACAAAGGTGAAGCGGTTGGTGTTATTGCAGCACAGTCCATCGGTGAGCCGGGTACCCAGCTTACGATGCGTACGTTCCACATCGGTGGTGCGGCATCTCGTGCGGCAGCAGAGTCCAGCATTCAGGTTAAGAACAAAGGCAGCTTGAAACTGAGCAACGTCAAGTTCGTAACCAATGCAGCGGGCAAGCTGGTTATTACTTCTCGTAATACTGAGCTGAAGCTGATCGACGAATTCGGCCGTACTAAAGAAAGCTACAAAGTGCCTTACGGTGCGGTAATGGCTAAAGGCGATGGCGCAGAAGTCCAGGGCGGCGAAACCGTTGCTAACTGGGATCCGCACATCATGCCAGTTGTCACCGAAGTGAGCGGTTTCATCCGCTTCGCCGACATGGTTGACGGCCAGACCATTACACGCCAGACCGACGAACTGACTGGTTTGTCTTCTCTGGTAGTACTGGACAGCGCAGAGCGTACCGGTAGCGGTAAAGACCTGCGTCCGGCACTGAAAATCGTTGATGCCAAAGGCGACGACGTATTGATTCCAGGTACTGATATGCCTGCTCAATACTTCCTGCCAGGTAAAGCGATTGTTCAGTTGGAAGACGGTATTCAGATTGGTGCGGGTGATACCCTGGCGCGTATTCCTCAGGAATCAAGCGGTACCAAGGATATTACCGGTGGTCTGCCACGTGTTGCTGACTTGTTCGAAGCACGTCGTCCGAAAGAGCCTGCAATCCTGGCTGAAATCAGCGGGATTATCTCGTTCGGTAAAGAGACCAAAGGCAAGCGTCGTCTGGTGATTTCACCGTTGGATGGTAGCGATGCATACGAAGAGATGATTCCGAAATGGCGTCAGCTCAACGTGTTCGAAGGTGAAATTGTAGAACGCGGTGACGTGGTTTCCGACGGCCCAGAATCTCCACACGACATTCTGCGTCTGCGTGGCGTTCACGCAGTTACTCGTTACATCACCAACGAAGTGCAGGAAGTTTACCGTCTGCAAGGCGTTAAGATAAACGATAAACACATCGAAGTTATCGTTCGTCAGATGCTGCGTAAAGGCACCATCGTTGATGCAGGTAGCACCGACTTCCTGGAAGGCGAGCAGGCAGAAATGTCTCGCGTTAAAATCGCTAACCGTAAGCTGGCAGCTGAAGGCAAAATCGAGGCTACGTTCACCCGTGACCTGCTGGGTATCACCAAGGCATCCTTGGCGACCGAGTCCTTCATCTCTGCGGCTTCGTTCCAGGAAACCACGCGCGTTCTTACTGAAGCGGCAGTTGCCGGTAAACGTGATGAACTGCGCGGCCTGAAAGAAAACGTCATCGTGGGCCGTCTGATCCCAGCCGGTACCGGTTACGCTTATCATCAGGATCGTATGCGCCGTAAAGCACAGAGTGAAGCACCAGTGGTTCCGCAAGTCAGCGCGGATGAAGCGACTGCTAACCTGGCTGAATTGCTCAACGCCGGTTTTGGTAACAACAAAGGCTAATCCCTTTGTAAGTCACCAAAGTAAAAACCGCTCCTTTCGGGGCGGTTTTTTTTTGCTAATTTTCAGGATGAAAACCCAGATGCTATTGCAGTGAACGGCCTAAATGGCTATCCCAATCTTTCCACACTGGCTGTAATCCGGCTAGCGTCAATGCTTGGGCAACTTGCTCCGGAGTGCGATTATCATGAGGAGTAAACTGCTCAAGCTCAGGGTGATTATCGGCATATCCGCCCGGTTGTGTTTTTGAACCCGCACTGACATTATTTATTGCCAGCGGAATCACGTTATCGCGGAAGAAAGGCGATTCACGGGTCGAGAGCGACAGTTCCACATCCGGGGCAAACAGACGGAAAGCACAAATCAATTGCAGCAATTGTGATTCGCTCATCAGAGAAGCGGGTTCAATTCCCCCGGCACATGGCCGTAAACGCGGGAATGAGATGGAATAGCGACTCTGCCAGTAAGTTTGTTGCAGATAAAACAGATGTTCCGCAAGCATGTAGCAGTCGGTGCGCCAACTGTTCGACAAGCCAATCAAAGCACCTAACCCGATCTTATCGATCCCCGCTCGGCCCAAACGATCAGGGGTGGCCAGCCGCCAGTGAAAATCTTGCTTATGGCCGTGCAAGTGATGGCGCTGATAAGTCGCCGGATGATAGGTTTCTTGATAAACCATCACGCCATCCAATCCCAGTGTTTTCAGCTCCACATACTCTTCTTCTGCCAATGGTTGAACTTCCATCATCAGCGAGCTGAATTGGCTGCGGATAGTCGGGAAATGACGCCGGAAATAATCCATGCCGACTTTTGCCTGGTGCTCACCAGTGACCAGTAGCAAATGTTCGAAGCCCAGTGCTTTGATGGCGGCACACTCGCGGATGATTTCAGCGTGGTCCAATGTCTTGCGTTTGATGCGATTACTCATTGAAAAACCACAATAAGTACAGTCATTGGCACACAGATTAGAAAGATAGAGCGGAACATAAAAACTGACCGTATTGCCAAAGCGTTGGCGGGTCAGTTGTTGGGCTTTCTGCGCCATTGGCTCCAGATAAGCCAGTGCAGCGGGAGAAATAAGTGCCATTAAATCATCACGATTTGGTTTGACGGCATTAATCGCCCGCTCAACATCTGCGGCGGTTTTGCTGTTGATGCGCAGAGCGATATCATCCCAGTCCAATTGCTGCCAGCGCTGATTGAAGTCTTCAGACATGATTTTCTTCCTCAAGCTGGCTAAGGAAACCAGTCAGTGGGCTGGTGGCAATGGCTTGATCAAACTGTCGATTGCCCAGTCCAGCTTGACGCGCCAACTCGCCGGACTCAACTGCTAAGCGAAAAGCGTGGGCCATTTGCACCGGTGAGTGAGCAACCGCAATCGCGGTATTCACCAGAACAGCATCAGCACCGAGTTCTATGGCCTCAAGGGCATGGCTTGGTGCGCCAATTCCGGCATCGACCACCACCGGAACTTTGGCTTGCTCGATAATGATTTGCAGAAAGTCGCGGGTGCGCAATCCCAAATTGGAACCAATAGGTGCGCCCAATGGCATGACGGCCGCACAACCGACTTCTTCCAACCGTTTGCACAATACCGGGTCTGCGCCGCAGTAAGGCAAGACCACAAACCCCTCTTTCACCAGTATTTCGGCGGCTTTCAGCGTTTCGATGGGGTCGGGCAGCAAATACTTCACATCCGGGTGGATTTCCAGTTTCACCCAATGGGTGCCGAGAGCTTCACGTGCCAAACGTGCAGCAAAAACAGCTTCTTGCGCAGTTTTCGCGCCGGAGGTGTTGGGCAGTAAACGTACGCCCAATTGGCGCAAAGGGGCCAGAATAGCATCGTTACCGGCGTGTAAATCTACCCGCTTCATCGCCATGGTAATCAGTTGTGAACCGGAGGCTTGCAATGCTTCTAACATCAATTCAGACGTGGAAAATTTGCCCGTGCCAGTAAATAAACGGGAGGTAAAAGTGGTATCGGCGATTTTCAGCATGTCAGCCCCCGGCAATCGCTTGGAATAGCAAAATATCATCACCCGCGTGTAACTGGCATTTTTCCCAGTCAGCGCGCGGGATGATGACCTGATTAATCGCCAGCGCGGTACCCGGCTGGTGGCGGTTCAGTTGTTGGAGCAGCATGGCAGCGGTTATCGCGCATTCCACTTCAAGCGGCTGATCATTGAGTACAATATTGATATGTTTACTCTTCACCGTGAGCCTCCACAGACAGGGCAATGTTTCGCCCGCGTGAGTTGCAAGGTGCTCCAGCTTTGCTGCTTACCATCAAATAGGCGCAATTTCCCACTGAGCGGAGAGGCCAGCCCAGCCAGCATTTTAATGGCCTCCAGTGCTTGCAAGGTGCCGATGACACCCACTACCGGCCCCAATATACCGGCGGTGCGGCAATTACGTTGCGGTAGCTCTTTATCTGGATAAAGACAGGTATAGCAACCTTGGGAATAGGGCGGTTCAATCACTAATAACTGCCCGCTGAAACCCACGGCGCTGCCGCTGATTAACGGTTTTTGTGCTTTAATACAGGCGGCATTGACTTGATGGCGCGTCTCCATGTTGTCACTGCAATCGAGCACTAAATTAACGCCAGCAACAGCATCAGCCAGCGCTTGGTCGGCCAGCCGTGTTTCCAACGCGATAATTTCAATCTGTGGGTTAAGATTTTGCAAATGATGCTGGGCTAACCGCGCTTTAGTTGGGTTAGTGGGCGATTTTCGGTCGAGATCCGTGGTGCGATATAATATTTGGCGCTGCAAATTGGTCAATTCTAGCGGGTCATCGTCAGCCAATAATAATGTTCCAACCCCGGCCGCTGCCAAATAGAGTGCCGCTGGGGAGCCAAGCCCTCCGAGGCCGACAATCAATACACTGGCAGTTTTCAGTTTCAATTGGCCCTCAGGGCCAATATCTTCCAGCAATAACTGGCGGCTGTAGCGCAAGAATTCACTGTCACTCAATTCATGCATGTTTATCATCAGCCAGCTCCTTGCCCTCGATCAGATGCAGTAATTGCGCGGTGGCCTGCTGCCAGTTATCGGCCTGAGTAATTGCGCTGACCACCGCCACACTGCCGACGCCAGTTGCCAATACGGCGGGGACGCGCTCAATACTGATGCCGCCGATGGCGACCGTCGGGTAATCCGGGGTGTTGTCGACCATCTGCTTAAGCACCGCCAGCCCTTGTGGGGATGATGGCATCTGCTTGGTTTGGGTCGGAAAAATATGCCCCAATGCAATGTAAGAGGGGCGGACGGCTTTGGCTATCGCCAGTTCGTGTTCATCGTGAGTGGAGACCCCGAGCCGCAATCCGGCTTGCTGAATTGCAGCCAAATCAGTGGCTTCCAGATCTTCCTGCCCCAGATGCACCCCGTAAGCGCCATGTTTAATCGCCAGCCGCCAGTAATCATTGATAAATAAGCGTGCCTGATAGCGTTTACCTAATTCAATGGCAGCAGCAATATCTTGTTCTACCTGCGTATCTTCTAAGTCCTTGATCCGAAACTGGATGGTGGTTACGCCTGCCGCAAGCAGGCGCTCTATCCACAGCACGGAATCGACCACCGGATACAGACCAAGGCGCTGCTTGGTGGCGGGGAAACCTTTCTCAGCAGAAAATAAAGCATTATCAGACTGGCTCATTATTCGCCTCCGCTTGCAGACTGGCGGGGGCGTGATGTGATTTATTGATATATAACTCACTACCACGGGAGCGGAACTCAGCGGACATCTGCTCCATACCGGATTGCAAAACTTCGATAGGTTGAGCCGCCGTTTCTTGCACCACCGCCAACTCTTGCCTGGCGGCTGTTTCTTGCTTAGCGGCGTAATCGCGCACTTCCTGCGAAATTTTCATCGAGCAGAATTTCGGCCCACACATGGAGCAGAAATGCGCCACTTTGCCGGATTCTTGTGGCAGAGTTTCATCGTGATAAGCACGCGCGGTTTCAGGGTCGAGAGCCAAATTAAATTGATCCTCCCAACGGAATTCAAAACGCGCTTTTGACATGGCGTTATCGCGGATTTGCGCGCCGGGGTGACCTTTCGCTAAATCAGCCGCATGGGCTGCAATTTTATAAGTGATAAGTCCCTGTTTTACATCTTCTTTATTGGGTAAACCAAGGTGCTCTTTGGGGGTGACATAGCACAGCATAGCGCAGCCGAACCAACCAATCATGGCCGCGCCGATGCCGGAGGTAAAATGGTCATAACCGGGGGCAATGTCGGTGGTCAAGGGGCCTAAGGTATAAAATGGCGCTTCATGGCAATGCTCCAGCTCTTCAGTCATATTGCGGCGAATCATCTGCATTGGCACATGCCCAGGGCCTTCAATCATCACCTGCACATCATATTCCCAGGCGATTTTGGTCAATTCGCCCAAGGTATGCAGCTCAGCGAATTGGGCTTCATCATTGGCATCCTGAATGGAACCAGGGCGCAGACCATCACCCAATGATAATGAAACATCATAAGCCGCGCAGATCTGGCAGATTTCGCGGAAATGCTGATACAGGAAATTTTCCTGATGATGGGAAAGGCACCATTTCGCCATAATTGACCCGCCACGGGAGACGATACCGGTCAGCCGTTTAGCGGTCATCGGCACATAGCGCAACAGCACACCGGCATGAATAGTAAAGTAATCAACCCCTTGCTCGGCCTGCTCTAGCAGGGTGTCGCGGAACATTTCCCAGGTTAGGTTTTCCGCCACGCCATTGACTTTTTCCAGCGCCTGATAGATAGGGACGGTGCCAATGGGGACTGGGCTATTGCGCAGTATCCATTCACGAGTTTCATGAATATAGCGGCCAGTGGATAAGTCCATCACGGTATCCGCGCCCCAGCGCGTTGACCACACCAGTTTTTCCACTTCTTCCTCAATGGAAGAGGTCACGGCAGAGTTGCCGATGTTGGCGTTCACTTTCACCAAAAAGTTGCGACCAATAATCATCGGTTCAGATTCGGGGTGGTTAATATTCGCGGGGATGATAGCTCGACCAGCGGCCACTTCCTGTCGGACAAATTCTGCGGTGATATTCTCTGGCAGATGCGCACCAAATGCTTGCCCCGCATGCTGTTGGCGTAATACTTCACTGCGAATACGTTCACGCCCCATATTCTCCCGCAGGGCGATAAACTCCATTTCTGGGGTGATTTTACCTGCCCGGGCGTAATGCAACTGAGTGACACATTGGCCCGCAAGGGCTTTTTTGGGGCGGGGCAGATGCTCAAAACGCAAATGGTCTAAGCCCTCATCAGCCAAGCGCTGTTGGGTAAAGCCAGAACTGACCGAGGAGAGCGCGGCGGTATCCTGACGATCGGCTATCCAGCTCTCGCGCAGTTTGGGTAAACCGGCATGCACATCCAGCTTAGCGCGTGGATCACCATAAGGGCCGGAGGTGTCATACACCGGAATGGCTTCATTTTCTTCATAGTGGGGAGAGTCCTTACCGCCGCCGATCAATGTCGGGCTGAGTTGGATCTCGCGCATCGGCACTTGAATATCGGGCCGTGAGCCTTGCAGATAAATACGTTGGGAGTTAGGGAAGGTAACCCCTTGCAGGGTATCAATAAATTCTTGGGCTTGTTCACGTTGTTGTTTACGTGGAATAGACTGACGTGGGCGTGATAAATCTTTAGCAATTGTATTATTAGACATAGCAAATTCCTACCAATGGGTTTAAAGGCCAATGTGGTTAAGGGGAAAATTGCTTGTCTGGAGCTTGGCGGGAGTAACGATGTTAGCCAGTGACCGGCAGCCACCTGTCAGGTGAATTCCGGGCCTGTAGCGATAAATTACTCTTGTTCCCTTCGCGGGTATTAACCCGATCAGGTTCCGCGGATCCCGAATTAACGGTCTCAGCCTGCGTTTGTTTTCCTAAGAAAACAGGTGCTAGGCACTCCGACAAGAATCCTCAGTATATACCCTTCTTACTTGAAATTGCAGCGGTGTTAGCTACGTTCATTCACCCGAATCACTTACCTGTGTAAGCTCATCGGAATTCATTCACTTGCTGCCTACCTGCAATCTCAATTACTTTGGGTATTGAGGTTGAATGAGAACTACAAGCCCGCACAGATCTGTGGGCTATTTTACCTGCCCTGTTTGATCCACTGGCTGAGCAGCTTGCCAGGATTCAGCCGCCCACTGAATTAATTGATCTTCCAGCCGAAAACGGGCATCAAGGGTTTCGCCGATATCGGATAAAGCTTGTTGAAACTCAGTGCAGCTATCGTCATCGATCTCAATGTTTGTATAGCGATCATGGAATGCCATGATAGTTTGAGTGTTATTTTTCAAAGCAGGATAAACTTTGGTGGTCAGAGCTATTTTCGGGCTGGATGCGCCTTCCACCTGTTTGATAATTCTGTCGTAGATATTGAAATGTCCGGAGGAGAGATAATCCACCAGATTATGACAAAAGTTCTCCAGCGCTTTTTCATTAAGCGGGGTATGCTTTTCTTTTTGCGGCTTAATACCGATCACTGTGCAATACGAGACTAAAAGTTCTTTACGTGCATGAAGCCATTGATCAATTAATTCATTACTGCCGCCAACGCGTTGAGTCAGGCTTTCCAGTCGGTTGAGCATGATCGACCCCGTGAGTAAGAAAAAGTAAAAGTGGGTTACAAAAAAGTAACAAGCCGGATTCTAGATTGCCAGTGAAGTCGAGGTTGTGCAACAACGATATGGAACTACAACTTACAGGTAAAGAAAGTGGCTGGTGGATTGTCAGCCATGAAAACAAATTATGGTTACCAAACGGGGAGTTACCACAGGGTAATGCGGCCAATTGGTCATTACAGGGCGCGACCGCACGGCAGATTGGTGAATGGCAAGGGCAGGCGGTTTGGCTGATCCGCCAACAGATGTCCACCGAGATGGGGTCAGTGCGGCAATTACTGGATGTCGATCGCGGTTTGTTTCAACTGGCGGGGCGCGGCGTACAATTGGCCGAGTTTTATCGATCTCACCGCTATTGTGGCTATTGTGGGCATCAAATGCATGCCAGCCGCACCGAGTGGGCTTGCCTGTGCAATCATTGCCGTGAACGTTATTATCCACAAATCGCCCCTTGCGTGATTGTTGCCATTCGCCGTGGTGATGAAATTTTATTGGCGCAGCATGTTCGCCATCGTGGCGGTATTAACACGGTGTTGGCCGGGTTTGTCGAAGTGGGGGAAACACTGGAACAGGCGGTTTCCCGCGAAGTGCTGGAAGAAAGTAATATCCACATTAAAAACCTGCGCTATGTGACGTCACAGCCGTGGCCATTCCCGCATTCACTGATGATGGCCTTTATGGCGGAGTATGACAGCGGTGAGCTGCAACACGATCCTAAAGAGCTGCTGAATGCCGGTTGGTATCGCTATGACCAATTGCCATTACTGCCGCCACCAGGCACCGTGGCGCGCCGGCTGATTGAAGATACCGTCGTATTATGTCGCGAAGAGCAATTCGATGCGGGCGAGTAGCTAAAAAACCGCCTTTAGCCGCAACAGGAAAGTATTATCTGACATGCTACAATGCGCGCAGATAATCAAGGGAGCTTTATCATGAATGAGTTGAAAAACGATCGTTATCTGCGTGCTTTGCTACGCCAGCCGGTAGATGTGACTCCGGTGTGGATGATGCGCCAGGCAGGCCGCTATTTGCCAGAGTATAAAGCCACCCGTGCTATTGCCGGGGATTTTATGTCGCTGTGCAAAAATGCTGAGTTGGCCTGTGAAGTGACGATGCAACCCTTGCGTCGTTATCCGCTGGATGCGGCGATTTTGTTTTCAGACATTCTGACCATTCCTGATGCCATGGGACTAGGGCTTTATTTTGAAACCGGCGAAGGCCCGCGTTTTCAATCTCCTATTACCTGCCGAGCTGATGTTGAAAAACTGCCCATTCCTGACCCAGAGCAGGAGTTGGGTTACGTTATGAACGCGGTGAGAACCATTCGCCGTGAGTTGGCCGGTGCGGTGCCATTAATTGGTTTCTCCGGTAGCCCATGGACTCTGGCGACCTATATGGTCGAGGGCGGCAGCAGTAAGGCTTTCACTAAACTGAAGAAAATGATGTATGCCGAGCCGCAGACTCTGCATCTGTTGCTGGATAAACTGGCTGACAGTGTCATTTTGTATCTCAATGCTCAAATCAAAGCTGGCGCACAATCCGTGATGATCTTTGATACCTGGGGCGGGGTGCTAACCGGGCGTGATTATGCTGAATTCTCCTTGAATTATATGCATAAAATTGTTGATGGCCTGATCCGCGAAAACGACGGACGGCGGGTTCCGGTCACTTTGTTCACCAAAGGCGGTGGGCAATGGTTAGAAGCGATGGCCGCGACCGGCTGTGATGCATTGGGGCTGGATTGGACCACAGATATCGCCGACGCGCGCCGCCGAGTGGGTGATAAAGTTGCTCTGCAAGGTAATATGGACCCTTCCGTTCTTTATGCCCCCCCGGCGCGTATTGAGGAAGAAGTCAGCACGATTCTGGCCAGTTTTGGGCAGGGTGATGGGCATGTCTTTAACCTGGGCCACGGTATCCATCAGGATGTCCCGCCAGAACATGCGGGCGCTTTTGTTGAAGCGGTGCATTCTTTATCTCGGCAATATCACCCAAAATAATCGGTTTATAGGATAAGTTGGCGGATGATAGACACCAAAGCGCTGCGAGCAGAACAGCAACAGCGGGCATCTGAAATTAGTCTTCAAGATGATATTGCTAGTGATTCCGTGCGCTTTATTGCCGGGGCAGACGTGGGTTTTGAGCAGCAAGGGGAGATAACCCGCGCTGCTATCGCGATTTTACGTTATCCCTCGTTGGAGCTGGTGGAATATCAGGTTGCCCGCGTAGCAACTTCACTGCCGTATATCCCCGGTTTACTTTCCTTTCGTGAATATCCTGCATTATTAGCTGCTTGGGAACAGTTACAGCAACGGCCTCAGTTGGTTTTTGTTGATGGGCAGGGTATCGCGCATCCCCGCCGTTTAGGGGTTGCCAGTCATTTTGGCCTGCTTGTGGATGTCCCGACCATTGGTGTTGCCAAAAGCCGCCTGTGCGGGCACTTTGAGCCATTGGGTTACGATAATGGCGCATTACAGCCATTGGTGGATGCCGATGAACAGCTTGGTTGGGTATGGCGCAGCAAAGCGCGTTGTAATCCTTTGTTTATTTCGCCCGGTCATCGGGTGAGTGTGGGCCGTGCGTTGGAATGGGTGCAACTTTGCATGGCGGGTTACCGTTTACCCGAACCGACCCGCTGGGCTGATGCTATCGCCTCAAACCGCCCGCAATTTCAACGGTGGGTGCGGAAAAATCCTGATTTGCTTGGCAAGCATAGGGATATGATTTAATTTCGGGTACACTGCCGCGCAGATAATGAATAATGAGAACTCATAATGATACGCAATCCGATTCATCTACGTCTCGAGAAGCTGGAAAGTTGGCAACACCTGACCTTCATGGCTTGTTTGTGTGAGCGGATGTATCCCAACTATCAGCAATTTTGTCTGGAAACCGAGTTTGGTGATCCGGCCGTTTATCGACGTATCCTGGATCTTATCTGGGAAACATTGGTCGTAAAAGATGCCAAGGTCAATTTTGATAGCCAGTTAGAGAAGCTGGAAGAGGCAATTCCTTCCGCTGATGACTATGCTATTTACGGCGTCTATCCGGCCATTGATGCATGTATTGCATTAAGTGAAGCTATTCACTCGCGTTTGAGTGGCGAAACACTGGAACATGCGATTGCTATCAGCGAAGCATCCATCCGCACTGTTGCGATGCTGGAAATGACGTTGGCTGGCAAAGAAATGACCGACGAAGAACTGAAAATCTTACCTGCGATTGAAGAAGAATGGGACATTCAATGGGAGATTTTCCGCCTGTTAGCTGACTGTGAAGAGCGCGACTTGGATCTGATCAAAGGGTTACGATCTGACCTACGGGAAGCGGCTGTTAGCAACATTGGCATAAATTTAACGCAATAAGGCAAGAAAACGTGATTTAACGCCTGATTTGTCACGTCTTAAGGCTTCACATCTGCCCCCTGTCTGTTCTACATTTGGGGGGCGAAAAAAAGTGGCTATCGGTGCGTGTATGCAGGAGAGTGCTATCCATCGGCATATCCGTCGCACTTGATGCTTTGCAAACGATAAACACACTGTAAGGATAACTTATGAATAAGACTCAACTGATTGACGTAATCGCGGACAAAGCGGACCTTTCTAAAGTACAAGCAAAAGCTGCTTTAGAGTCTACATTGGCTGCAATTACCGAATCTCTGAAAGAGGGTGATGCAGTACAATTGGTTGGTTTCGGTACTTTCAAAGTAAACCATCGTAATGAGCGCACTGGCCGCAACCCACAAACCGGTAAAGAAATCAAAATTGCTGCAGCTAATGTGCCAGCGTTTGTTTCTGGTAAGGCATTGAAAGACGCTGTTAAATCTTAATAGTGTGTCAGTGAAAATAATAAACAAGGGGGTGGCAAAGCCCCTTTTGTTTATGCAGCGGGTGCTGATGGCCCTCGGTTTAGCCTTTGGTCTCAGCGCCTGTAGCAGTCAATCCGGCCCTCCTCAATTCAGTGCCAGCGGTTATATCGCCGACAGCGGTGTCGTTCGCATATGGCGTCAGGATAATACGCAGCAGCAGCCACAAGTGCTGATGAGCGTCTACAGTCCCTATTCGGGGGACAATACCCGCGTGACCTTCTACGAATATCAAAATGGCCTATTACGGGAAATTCGGCGCAATGATTTGGGCCATAACCCACAAAGTGTCGAGCTACGTTTTGATGAGCAAGGGCAGGTTAGTTTTATGCAACGCCAACTGGCAGCTCGGCGCGAACAGCTCTCTGCGGATAATATTGCAGTTTATCAGTTAGAGGCTAAGCGAGTTCTGGAGCTAAGCACGGCATTGCGCGCGGGCAATGTTCGGTTAATTCAGGGGCGTTGGCAGGACGGCATCGTGACAACTTGTGCCGGGAAGACGGTGCGCCCGAACCTTGATGATAATTCGCAATCATGGTTGAGCAAACGCGGCGCGAACAGTGCGGAAACTTTGGGTATCGCATGGTTGGATTCACCGGAAGGCCAGCAACTGTTGTTGGTTGCCAATCAAGATTTCTGCAGTTGGGAACCTCAACCAGGCAGTTTGTAAGAAAAGGGGCACGGCGAACAGTACCCCTTGGAAAGACTTGAAGATTTATTTACCGCCAACAATCATTTCCCACAGGCTATCATGTCCCACAGGCTATCATTTCCCACAGACTATTCTTTTTCCCGGGCAATCGCCCGATAGCCAATGTCTTTACGACAGAAAGCGCCTTCCCACTGAATGTTTTCCGCTAACTTATACGCATTTTGTTGTGCTTGGGCGACGGTTGCACCGAGTGCCGTGACACAGAGTACGCGGCCACCGCTGGTCACGACGTCCTTATTGCTATTCAGTTTGGTACCGGCGTGGAACACTTTCCCCTCCGCCACTTCTTGCTGGGGTAGCCCATGAATAATATCACCTTGACGGTAATCAGCCGGGTAACCGCCTGCCGCCAAGACGACACCCAGTGACGGGCGTTCATCCCAATCAGAGGTTTTCTCATTCAATTTACCTTGTGCACCGGCTAAACACAGCTCAACCAAATCTGAGCGCATGCGTAGCATGATGGGCTGAGTTTCTGGGTCGCCGAAGCGGCAGTTGAATTCGATAACTTTCGGTTGTCCGTCAGCTGAAATCATCAAGCCCGCATAAAGGAAGCCGGTATAAACATTACCTTCCGCCGCCATACCGCGCACGGTTGGCCAGATAACTTGATCCATTACCCGCTGATGAACTTCATCAGTAACAACGGGAGCTGGAGAATAAGCGCCCATGCCGCCGGTATTCGGGCCGCTATCACCATCACCAACGCGTTTATGGTCTTGGCTGGTAGCCATCGGTAACACGTTTTCGCCATCAACCATCACAATAAAGCTAGCTTCTTCGCCATCGAGGAACTCTTCCACCACGATGCGGTGACCGGCATCACCAAATGCATTGCCAGCCAGCATGTCATGAACGGCGGTTTCTGCCTCTTCCAGCGTCATCGCAACAATCACGCCTTTACCCGCAGCCAGTCCATCAGCCTTAATCACGATGGGCGCACCAATTTTGCGCACATAGGCTAAAGCCGGTTCTACCTCGGTAAAGTTCTGGTAAAACGCGGTTGGAATATGGTGGCGGGCCAGAAAGTCTTTGGTGAAAGCTTTAGAACCTTCAAGCTGAGCGGCGGCTTGGGTTGGGCCAAAGATAGTCAGACCTGCGGCGCGGAAAGCATCAACCACACCAATCACTAATGGTGCTTCCGGGCCAACAATGGTTAGGCCAATATCGTGGCTCTGAGCAAATGCCAGTAAACCGGCAATATCAGTGGCGGCGATATCGACATTTTCTAAACCAGGTTCCAGCGCAGTACCGGCATTACCTGGTGCAACATAAATTTTATCTGCTAAAGGCGACTGTGCTGCTTTCCAGCCCAACGCATGCTCGCGCCCGCCATTACCAATAATCAAAATATTCATTTGGATGACTCCGTTAAGCGGTTTAATTAATGACGGAAATGGCGCATGTCGGTAAAGATCATCGCGATATCGTGTTCATCGGCGGCGGCAATCACTTCATCGTCACGAATAGAACCGCCCGGTTGGATAACGCAGGTGATTCCAACGGCTGCGGCAGCATCAATACCATCGCGGAATGGGAAGAATGCATCAGAGGCCATAGCAGAGCCAGCGACTTCCAATCCCTCATCGGCCGCTTTGATACCGGCTATTTTGGCGGAGTACACACGGCTCATCTGGCCTGCGCCTATCCCGATAGTCATATTGTCGCGCGCATAGACAATCGCATTTGATTTAACGAATTTAGCGACTTTCCAGCAGAACAGCGCATCACGCAGCTCTTGCTCGGTCGGCTGGCGTTTGGATACCACCCGCAGATCCGCCGCAGTCACCATGCCCAAATCGCGGTCTTGCACCAACAAGCCACCATTGACACGTTTGAAATCCAGACCGGCAGAACGCTCTTGCCACTGGCCACAAGTCAGAACACGGACATTCTGTTTGGCGGCTAACAGCGCCAATGCTTCAGCACTGACGGAGGGGGCGATAATCACTTCAACGAATTGACGGCTGATAATGGCGCTGGCGGTTTCGGCATCCAGCTCGCGGTTAAAGGCGATAATGCCGCCGAAAGCAGACGTCGGGTCAGTTTTATAGGCGTTGTCGTAAGCCGCTAGCAGTGAGTCGGCAATAGCCACGCCGCACGGGTTGGCGTGCTTGACGATAACACAGGCCGGTTCACTGAATTCTTTCACACACTCCAGAGCGGCATCGGTATCGGCGATATTGTTATAGGAGAGCGCTTTGCCTTGCAATTGCTGGGCGGTTGCCACTGATGCTTCTTTAACATCTTCTTCTATATAGAAGGCGGCTTGCTGGTGGCTGTTTTCACCGTAACGCATATCCTGTTTCTTTATATAGTTAAGATTCAGGGTGCGAGGGAAACGGCCTGATGGCTGCTCGGTATCGCCATGATAAGGTGGCACCAGCGCGCCGAAGTAATTGGCAATCATACTGTCGTAAGCGGCAGTGTGCTCAAAAGCTTTGATGGCCAGGTCGAAACGGGTTGGGTAAGTCAATGAGCCGTCATTCTCATCCAGCTCGGCAATAATCGCAGGGTAGTCGCTGCTCTTAACCACAATCGCAACATCTTTATGATTCTTGGCCGCAGAGCGCACCATGGTTGGGCCACCGATATCAATATTCTCAACCGCATCTTCCAGTGAGCAATCCGGGCGGGCAACCGTCTGAGCGAACGGATACAAGTTTACGACTACGATATCAATTGGCTGAATGTCGTGCTGAGCCATGATGCCGTCATCCTGGCCACGACGGCCTAAAATCCCACCATGTACTTTTGGATGCAAAGTCTTAACGCGTCCGTCCATCATTTCCGGGAAACCGGTGTAGTTAGATACTTCGGTGACAGGCAAACCGGCATCAGCCAGCAGTCGGGCAGTTCCACCAGTGGAAAGTAACTCGATACCACGCTGAGAAAGTGCTTGGGCGAATTCAATGATACCGGCTTTGTCAGACACACTGAGCAGAGCACGGCGGATTGGGCGGCGTTGTTGCATGGTTTTATCCCTTGGCTTTGGAGTCGCAGTTATTCTTCACAATCATTCAATAGAGCGTTATCTGAATCCCTTCTTCTATATAGATAGCTATATATAGAAAGGAACAGATTCAGATAACGTCCCAAACAGGGGGATAAGGCTCGTCGTCGGCGACTTTCAGGGCAAGACTAGCCCTCTACAACATTAAAATACGCTTTATCACGTACCTCGTGACCCCATTTTCTAAAAAATCACCTCGTGTCATTGATATTTTGCCGACGAGGTCACTCTTTTTCGACGCGGGGAATTGTAGCGAAAACGATTGCGTGATGCTCGTCAATTTTGAGTGCAGATTCAATCTGTGGATAAGTTTGTGCACAACTGCGTATAAAGCGGGGTTTTGCTGTGGAATGCAGCAAACAGTCATTTTTATTGAAATTAGCGGTTGCGGGCAGCTGAGAACTCCCTATAATGCGCATCCATCGAGACGGCACACAACGAATCAAGTAGTTGAGTGGCCGACGAAGAGAACAGAGAAAATCAACGAAATTAGTAGTTGACTCTGAATGAGGAAAGCGTAATATGCGCACCTCGCGTTACCAACCACGGGTTGCTAACGCACTGCTCTTTAACAATTTATCAGACAATCTGTGTGGGCACTCGCAAGACGATATCGAAGCCTGTTTCGACAGGCAGAAGAAATATCAAAGTCTTGAAGAGTGACCAAAGCAGTACACATTTGAACTTCGGTTCGAATGCATATTTGCAGAAAGTAATCTTTGAGCATCGCTATGTTAACTCATAGCAAATCAAACA
>NZ_CAMPQA010000022.1:0-25242 GCF_946902935.1 Yersinia sp. Marseille-Q5920
CTTCCCTGGTGTGTTATTGCTGTTGACTGGAGTGGTTATCCCTCACAGGCATTCCACGTCTTACGCGCCAGCCTGATTTGTGATGGTCGTTCCATCCCGTTAATGAGCCAAATTGTTCCCTCGCATATTGACCTCGAAGCTGGCACAATCATGGTGAGGAGAAATCTAACTCGGGTTAAGCAGTTTACTTTGCCCAAAACGGACGCCGGAACCGATCGCATTATTCAGCTTACGGACAATGCAAAGGAAGCCCTACGCAGTCAAATGCTGCACACCAGAATGGGCCTGCAACATCAGATACTGATCCATACAAGAGAGGCAAGGAAAACAAGAAAAGACAGTTGCACTTTTGTTTTCATACCCAAAGTTACATCTTCAAATCAGATCTGCGGTGATTACTACTCAACCGAATCATTAGGACAAATATGGAATAATGCATTAAGGCGTTCAGGGGTTAGATCCAGAAAGCCATATCAATCACGCCATACTTTCGCCTGTTGGTTGCTATCTGCCGGAGCAAACCCATCATTCATCGCATCACAGATGGGCCACGCATCAGCACAGATGGTTTTCTCTGTTTACGGGGAATGGATGCCAGACAGTAATGATGAACAGATGGCATTAATCAATGCTAAATTTTCTCAAAATGCCCCACTCATGCCCCATAAGAAAACTGGGTAGTGGTTTTTACTATATAATTCAATAACATTACCCACTCACACGCCCATATTCATGACATCTTGATAAGCGGCAACTAGCTTATTACGCACTTGGATACCGAGCTGCAAAGAGACAGATGATTTCTGCATATTCACCATCACATCATTTAGGCCGACACCGGGCACACCTAATTCAAAATTCTGCGCCAGAGTACGGGCTGTCTGCTGGTTATCACTGATTTTACCAATAGCCGCTTTTAATTCGCTGGCAAAACCGGCCTCAGCGGGCAGTGTTCTTGCTGAACCCGATGCTTGCAATGCAGTCACTTGCAATTGCTGTAAAACCCCTTCAATACCTTGAACAGACATGCTCATCCCCAAAATGCGTCAGTAGGCCAATAACTGCGTGGCAAATAGGTGCGCTAATGCGGATATTTGCCATCCAGCAGGTATTACTTTTTTCAGGTTGACACCCTAACACATCATTTTTGCGCTAAAGCGGCTAAATAGACCCAAAAATACCGGCTTATTGAGCCATCAAATTTCCACTTACAGCAAATAATGGCATGCCGATATAGTCCAAATAATTTGAGTTGCAGGAAGGCGGCAAGGGAGAGAATCCCAATGAGCTTACTGTAGTAAGTGATTCGGGTGACAAATCTGCCGGGAGCAGATTTGAACGCTGCCTGCGGCGGCCTCACAGAGGCGAGGCCCATGGACGGGCCGAGTAACGAGCGTGGCCAACGCACATGCGGCTTGAAGTATGGCGAGTATAACAGGGGATATCAGCTATTGATGCTTTATCGCTCACAGCACTTGGGAGTCTGTTTTGTTCCAACACATTAGTTACATAAAAAATACTAACTCAAACGTTGTTCAGCTTGGCCAAGGACGTGTATGAATGCCTCGATAACTGGCGGTGAAAATCGTGAGAATAACTTTACGACGACACTGGCACGCCTACGCGCGAATCCGAAAATCCCACTGTTGATTGCAGCGGCTGCGGCCATCGCTATTATTGTCGCGTTGATGTTATGGGCTAAAAGTCCAGATTATCGCGTCCTTTATAGCAACCTGAGTGATCGTGATGGCGGTGATATCGTCACGCAATTGACGCAACTGAATATTCCCTATCGTTTCGCGGATACTGGCGGAGCGCTGTTGATCCCGGCAGATAAAGTGCATGAAACTCGTCTGCGTCTGGCACAACAAGGTTTACCTAAAGGTGGTGCCGTCGGTTTTGAATTGCTGGATCAGGAAAAATTTGGCATTAGCCAATTCAGCGAGCAAGTCAACTATCAGCGAGCACTGGAAGGTGAACTCGCTCGAACTATCGGCACACTTGGCCCGGTACTGAATGTCCGGGTACATTTAGCAATACCGAAACCTTCGCTATTTGTTCGTGAGCAAAAATCGCCAACAGCCTCTGTCACACTCGCCTTGCAACCTGGCCGCGCACTCGATGATGGTCAAATCAATGCCATCGTCTACATGGTTTCCAGCAGTGTGGCGGGTTTACCCCCTGCAAGTGTCACTGTGGTGGATCAAACAGGCCGTTTGCTGACGCAATCTGATAGCGCGGGCCGCGACTTAAATGCGGCACAACTTAAATTTACTAATGAAGTGGAAAACCGTTTCCAGCGCCGCATTGAAACTATCCTGGCACCGATGGTGGGTAGCGGCAATATTCATGCGCAAGTCACCGCACAAGTTGATTTTGCCAGCCGTGAACAGACCGATGAAGAGTACAAACCGAATCAGGCCGCCAACCAAGGAGCAGTACGCTCTCAACAAGTCAGTACCAGCGAACAACTGGGCGGCACCAATGTCGGCGGAGTTCCGGGGGCATTGTCTAATCAACCATCAGTGACCCCAGTTGCACCAATTGAAGTCCCTCCAGCCACCCCCGCAGCGGGTGCCGGTGCAGCTACGAATACTGCCAATGCAGCGAACCGCCCGGCGGTGACCACGACTGCTGCTAAACAGACGGCGACGTCAAGTAATAGCCGCCACGACCAAACCACTAACTTCGAAGTTGACCGCACTATCCGCCACACCCAGCAACAAGCAGGTATGGTGCAGCGCCTCTCCGTCGCCGTGGTCGTCAATTACGGCATGGATAAAGCGGGCAAACCTATTGCGCTGAGCAAAGAGCAATTAGCGCAGGTGGAATCACTGACACGCGAGGCCATGGGCTTCTCTACTGACCGTGGCGACACTCTCAATGTGGTCAATACGCCATTTAATGCTACTGGCGAAGATACCGGTAACAGTCTGCCATTCTGGCAGCAACAGTCGTTCTTTGATCAATTGCTTAATATTGGTCGCTATTTGCTCATCTTACTGGTCGCGTGGATCTTATGGCGCAAACTGGTTCGCCCACTGATGGAGAAAAAACAAGTAGCGGATAAAGCAACAGCGTCGGTCAATAGCATAGTACAGACCGCACAAGCTTCTGAAACAGCGAAACAAACTAAAGAAGAGCTGGCCCTGCGTAAGAAAAATCAGCAACGAGTGAGTGCTGAAGTTCAGGCCCAGCGTATACGCGAACTTGCGGATAAAGACCCACGTGTTGTCGCGCTGGTTATCCGTCAATGGATGAGTAATGACCAATGAGCCTGACCGGAACTGAAAAAAGCGCCATCATGCTGATGACACTGGGCGAAGACCATGCCGCAGAGGTATTCAAACACCTTTCCTCGCGCGAAGTGCAACAGCTCAGTACCACCATGGCCAGTATGCGGCAGGTTTCTCACCAACAGTTGGTTGATGTATTGGCTGAGTTTGAAGACGATGCCGAGCAATATGCGGCTCTGAGTGTGAACGCCAGCGATTATCTACGCTCGGTACTAATAAAAGCATTGGGCGAAGAACGTGCATCCAGCTTGTTAGAAGACATTCTGGAATCACGCGAAACCACCAGCGGCATGGAAACCCTCAACTTCATGGAGCCGCAGATGGCGGCCGACCTGATCCGCGACGAACATCCGCAGATTATCGCCACTATTCTGGTTCACCTGAAGCGCGCTCAAGCGGCCGATATTCTGGCGCTGTTCGACGAGCGTCTGCGCAACGATGTCATGCTGCGTATTGCGACCTTCGGTGGGGTTCAACCAGCCGCATTGGCGGAATTGACCGAAGTGTTGAACAATTTGCTGGATGGCCAAAACCTCAAACGCAGCAAAATGGGCGGTATCCGCACTGCGGCCGAGATTATCAACCTGATGAAAAGCCAGCAGGAAGAAACCGTTATGGACGCAGTACGCGAATACGACGGCGAGCTGGCACAGAAAATTATCGACGAAATGTTCCTGTTCGAGAATCTGGTCAGTGTCGACGACCGCAGCATCCAGCGTTTACTACAAGAAATCGACAACGAATCGCTATTGATTGCCTTGAAAGGTGCCGATCAGGCGCTGCGCGAGCGCTTCCTCAGCAATATGTCACTGCGTGCGGCAGAAATTCTGCGCGACGATCTGGCCACCCGTGGGCCAGTGCGTATGTCACTGGTCGAAAACGAGCAGAAAGCCATCTTGCTGATTGTCCGTCGTTTGGCGGAAAGCGGCGAGATAGTCATCGGCGGCGGCGAGGATATCTATGTCTGATAGGATTAATGCCCTGCCCTGGCAGCCCTGGTCACTAAATGACTTTGCCAGCCAACCAGAACCTACTGCTGCCACCGCGCCGCCGGATATCAGTATGTTGTTTACTGATGAGCAAAAAGCGGATACCGCGCTAACGGAAAGTGATCAGCAACAAACACTGATGAACCTGCAACTCGAAGCCGAGAAACAGGGCCGCCAGCAAGGGTTTGCCAAAGGGTTGCAAGAGGGTTTGGATAAAGGTTACCAAACCGGTTTGGAAGAGGGGCACCAGCAAGCGCTGGCAGATGCTGAGAAACAGTTAGCTCCGATCACCGCGCACTGGCAAACCTTAGTCGATGATTTTCAAAATACCCTTGATGCGCTGGACAGTGTGATTGCCTCGCGATTGATGCAAATGGCCTTAGCAGCAGCAAAACAAATTCTGGGGCAACCGGCAATTTGCGATGGCACCGCGTTACTGGCTCAAATCCAGCAAATGATTCAACAAGAGCCGATGTTTGCCGGTAAACCGCAATTACGGGTGAATCCAAATGATTTAGCTGTGGTGGAACAGCGCTTAGGCTCGACTTTGAGTTTGCATGGCTGGCGCTTATTGGGTGATAGTCAAATTCATCCCGGCGGATGCAAAGTCAGCGCCGAAGAAGGCGATTTAGATGCCAGCCTGGCAACACGCTGGCATGAGCTGTGCCGCCTGGCAGCACCGGGAGAATTATGATGACCGCTCGCCTTGGCCGCTGGCTCGCATCGATGGACAAGTTCGAAGAACGTATCAGCCAATCAACCACCATTCGCCGTTACGGGCGGTTGACGCGCGCCACAGGTTTGGTGCTAGAAGCCACCGGTTTGCAACTTCCCCTCGGCGCAACCTGCCTCATTGAACGCCATGATAACGGCGAAGTTCAAGAAGTTGAGAGTGAAGTGGTGGGTTTTAATGGCCAGCGTCTGTTCTTGATGCCGCTCGAAGAGGTCGAGGGAATTGTGCCCGGCGCCCGTGTTTATGCCCGCATCACCACCGGCGGGGCTTCTGCCAGTAAACAATTACCACTCGGCCCAGAATTACTGGGGCGTGTATTAGATGGCAGTGCCAAACCGCTTGACGGCTTACCTGCACCAGAAACCGGTTATCGGGCTCCCCTGATTACCCCCCCCATCAATCCATTACAACGTACCGCGATTGAACAGGTTTTGGATGTTGGCGTGCGCACAATTAATGCCCTGCTGACGGTCGGTCGAGGTCAGCGTATGGGCTTGTTCGCCGGCTCCGGGGTGGGGAAAAGTGTCTTGTTGGGCATGATGGCCCGCTACACCCAAGCAGATGTCATTGTGGTTGGGCTTATCGGTGAACGTGGCCGTGAAGTTAAAGATTTTATCGAGAATATTTTAGGTACCGAGGGGCGCGCGCGCTCGGTAGTTATCGCCGCCCCCGCTGACGTATCGCCGTTGCTGCGCATGCAAGGCGCAGCCTATGCCACCCGTATTGCAGAAGATTTCCGCGACCGTGGCCAACATGTGTTGCTCATCATGGACTCTTTGACGCGCTACGCCATGGCACAACGCGAGATAGCACTGGCAATCGGCGAACCCCCGGCAACCAAAGGTTATCCGCCCTCCGTATTCGCCAAATTACCGGCACTGGTTGAACGCGCGGGTAACGGCGTGTCTGGTGGCGGCTCGATTACAGCATTTTATACGGTACTGACCGAGGGCGATGATCAGCAAGACCCGATTGCCGACTCTGCGCGCGCCATTCTCGATGGTCATGTGGTGTTATCTCGCCGTCTGGCAGAATCCGGTCATTATCCCGCTATTGATATCGAAGCTTCTATCAGCCGTGCGATGACCTCACTGATTGATGAGAATCACTACAGTAAAGTTCGCCAATTTAAACAGTTACTTGCAAGTTTCCAACGCAACCGCGATTTGGTCAGCGTAGGAGCCTATGCCGCCGGTAGCGACCCATTGTTGGATAAGGCCATTACCCTCTACCCGCAAATGGAAATCTTCTTGCAGCAAGGTATGTATGAACGCAGCAGTTACGAAGATGCCTGTCAGCATCTGAAAAGTCTGTTTCCGGGCTAATAGCTAACACCCCTGCGGCGTCAAGCACGAAAGGTATTGAGGAATACGATGAAAAGTCAGTCACCTCTCATCACCCTGCGCGACCTGGCTCAAAAGGCGGTTGAACAGGCAACGACCCAATTGGGGCAGGTGCGCTTGTCCTATCAGAATGCTGAGCAGCAACTGAGTATGTTGCTGTCTTATCAGGATGAATATCGGGTGCGGCTGAATGACACGCTGAGTAATGGCATGGCCTCCTCCAGTTGGCAAAATTATCAGCAATTTATTCAAACATTGGAGCAAGCCATTGAGCAACATCGTCATCAGTTGGCCCAGTGGAATGTAAAAGTTGAACAAGCAGTGAAGCATTGGCAAGAAAAGCAACAGCGGCTAAATGCATTTGAAACGCTGAACGAGCGAGCTGAAACCACCGCACGTTTACACGAGAACCGTTTGGATCAAAAACTGATGGATGAGTTCGCCCAGCGCGCCTCACAAAGGAGTCTACATTCATGAATCTATCTCTCTTGCCTACTGCTATCACTGCAAGTGAAGCCGAGGGCGCAGCATCCTCGACATCTATTGCCGCGTTGTTTACCGACGCAGGATTGCCGGCCGATTTTGCCAAACTTCTAGGCGACCAGTTGGGAAAAGAACTCACCGCCCTGGATGCTTCAACCCTAAAATCATCTTTAGCCGCAGCGACTGACATCACCCCTGAAGTTGACAGTAGTAAGTCAACCGTCGGTAACAGCAAGTTGAATCAGTTGTTGGCCGCATTGGGGGATATCAGTGCTGCGCTGCCAGCGGGTTTAACCCATGCAGGACAAACTGGCGATGCCGCAAGCATCAAGAAAACCACCATCAATGAGAGTGGCAAGCCGGATAGTGCCAGTGATAAAACTCACGATAAAGTCGACCCCGCCGCATTACAAACCTTGCTGGCAATGTTGCCGCATCAGGTGGCTAACACATTGAGCGGGCAAAAAGCCCCCCTGACTGATACTAATGGCCTGACGAACAATAAAACGACGGCCAAGCAAGATATTGCCACTCTCACCAGCTTGACCTCACAAGATAAAGGTTTAGCCGCACTGATTGGTGGCACCCTGGTCAGTATGAAAAGTGAGAAGGCCATGGACAGTGTAAAAAATGATAAAGCCATAAACAGTGACGATGTATTGGCGGGTGTAGCCACGAAAACAAAAATAACGGCTGCATCGGATAAGCCAGCCCCGTTGAGCGCGAAAGATATCGACAACAACACGCTCAATGCGAAATCCGCCCCACTGGCAGCACAAGCTGAAACCATCACGCCCGCCGCTGCGGTGGATAAAACCTTGGTCAGTTCAGCTCCCCAGGCCCATTCTCTTCCCCCGGTATCCAGCCCTCTTTTGCCAACTACAGCTACCGCCAGCGCCCATGTCAGTGCGCCCGTCAGTGGTTATTTAAGTGCGCAACTGGGCAGTCAAGAATGGCAACAATCACTTGGGCAACAAGTGATTATGTTCAGTCGCAATGGGCAACAAAACGCCGAGTTGCGGCTCAACCCGCAAGAGTTGGGTGCGTTGCAAATCAGTCTGAAAATAGAAGATAAGCAAGCACAATTACATTTTGTTTCAGCTCATAGTCAAGTTCGGGCCGCGATTGAAGCCGCTATGCCAAGCTTACGCACCGCCTTGGCCGAAAGTGGTATTGAGTTAGGCCAAAGTAGTGTCGGCAGTGAAGGTCAATGGCAACAAGCACAGCAACAGAGCCAACAAAATCAGCAAGATTTCGCCTCACGCGGTCAGCCAGGTTATGGTGAATTCGCCTCTGGCGAAGCACAGGTGAGCACGCCGCTGGTCACACCAGCCGCATTGCAAGCTCTGGCCAATGGCAATGGTGGCGTTGATATTTTCGCCTAAAAGGCGCTGTTAATTTCACCAAAAGGGGACAAACGGACAAGCTAGGCCGTTTTTCTCCACCTATTCTGCCTATTGGGATTAAGGATAAGCGGGATAATCATCAGCAATAATTCGGATAGCTTGGTGTCAGTGGCCCCAGGCTGTTATACCCAAAATAATTCGAGTTGCAGGAAAGCGGCAACTGAGCGAACCCCCAAGAGCTTACACTGGTAAGTGACTAGGGTGATTGAGCGCAGCCAACGCACATGTAGCTTGAAGTCTGACGGGTATATTGTGATCCACCGGTTTGATACCAAAACAGGAATTTGCCTTCTCCATGTCTCAAAATACCTTCCCGGCCAAGCGTAAGAGTTCAATCTGGGTGATCCTGCTGGTGCTGATTGCGGTGGCAGCAACTGCGGGTGGCGGTTATAGCTGGTGGGCACTCAAGAAGAGTCAACCAACCACAGCGAAAGTCGCTCCTGTCATCCCGGTATTCATGCCCTTGGAGACCTTTACGGTCAATCTGATCACGCCGGATAATAATCTGGATCGTGTGCTTTATATCGGATTAACGTTAAGGCTCCCCGACGATAGCACGCGTGCAAAACTCAATGACTATCTACCGGAAGTGCGCAGCCGGTTACTGTTACTGCTCTCTCGTCAATCCGCTGACAGTCTGGCGAACGAAGAAGGCAAGCAGCGCTTAGTCGGTGAAATTAAAAACGTTCTTAGCCCGCCAATGGTTAAAGGTCAACCTAATCAGGTAGTCAGCGATGTGCTGTTTACCGCATTTATATTGCGATAATCATTATGGGCGATAGTATTCTTTCACAAGCAGAGATTGACGCACTGTTAAACGGTGACAGCGGGGGTGATGAACCCGAAGCCGTCACTGGAAACGAGACAGACGTTAAGCCTTATGACCCGACGACCCAGCGACGTGTGGTGCGTGAGCGCCTACATGCACTGGAGATAATCAATGAGCGGTTTGCCCGTCAGTTTCGGATGGGGCTGTTTAACCTGTTACGCCGCAGCCCGGATATCACGGTTGGCCCAATAAAAATTCAGCCATATCATGATTTTGCCCGCAACTTGCCGGTGCCAACCAACCTCAACTTAATACATTTGAAACCATTACGCGGGACGGCGCTGTTTGTTTTCGCCCCGAGTCTAGTGTTTATTGCCGTTGATAACTTGTTTGGTGGTGATGGCCGCTTCCCGACAAAAGTGGAAGGGCGCGAATTTACTCACACAGAACAACGCGTGATTAACCGGATGCTACGGCTAGCGCTGGATGCATATCGTGACGCTTGGGCTCCCATCTATAAAATTGATGTGGAATATGTCCGCTCTGAAATACAGGTGAAATTCACCAATATCACCACCTCCCCTAACGACATCGTGGTCACGACACCTTTCCAGGTGGAGATCGGCGCGTTGAGTGGGGAGTTTAATATCTGTATTCCGTTTGCCATGATTGAGCCATTGCGCGAACTGCTGACCAACCCGCCACTGGAAAACTCCCGTCAGGAAGACAGCCATTGGCGTGAAACGCTGGTCAAGCAAGTTCAGCACTCTGAGCTGGAATTGGTCGCTAATTTTGTCGATATCCCGCTGAGATTGTCGCAGATACTCAAACTACAGCCGGGGGATGTGTTACCGATAGATAAACCTGAGCGACTGATCGCGCATGTCGACGGCGTGCCCGTGCTGACCAGTCAGTACGGGACATTAAACGGGCAATATGCCCTACGTGTTGAACATTTGATTAACCCTATTTTGAATGCTCTGAATGAGGAACAGCCCAATGAGTGACCCTAAGTTTCCGTCTGATGATGGAAAGGAATCCGTGGATGACCTGTGGGCTGATGCGTTTAATGAGCAACAGGCAGTGGAGAAACCAGCGGCCACTACCGAAGGCGTATTTAAATCACTGGAAGCACCTGATGTCCTGGGCAACCTGCAAGATATTGATTTGATTCTCGATATCCCGGTGAAACTGACCGTCGAGCTGGGCCGCACCAAAATGACTATCAAAGAGTTGCTGCGCCTGTCTCAAGGTTCAGTCGTTTCCCTTGATGGCCTGGCAGGTGAACCTTTGGATATTCTGATTAACGGTTACCTGATTGCACAGGGTGAAGTCGTGGTGGTTGCGGATAAATACGGCGTGCGCATCACTGACATTATTACTCCATCAGAACGTATGCGTCGTCTGAGCCGCTAATGACCGCAGCACAAAGGGTGGCAATAACATCAACTGAATCAACATCGGCAGCTGTTGATCCGGTAGCGGCGAAGACTTCAGTAGCAACTGATATCCCGGTGACTACGCCGCAGACCCCCGTCACCGGATTTGCCGCCAGCCACCCCGGCACCGCCACGCAACAAACAGCCCCGGCGATGCCCGCAGGCTCAGTGTTGACCCAAGTCGGCAGTGTGCTGGGGGGAATTTTGCTGTTGATTTTATTTGCCGCCTGGCTGGTGCGCCGATGTGGTTTTGCGCCACAAGCCCGCAACAATAAGCTATTGAATGTGCGAGCCAGTTGTCTGGTCGGCCAACGCGAGCGAGTGGTCATTGTCGAAGTAGACAACACTTGGTTGGTATTAGGTGTCACCGCCCAACAAGTAACGCCGCTCCACACACTGGAACGCCCTCCGGTTGACGAACCCAGTACCGCGCTGTCGTCTGACACAGGAAAACCGGCTGATTTTCGCCAACTTCTGAACAGCTATTTATTAAACAAAAAACCGCTATTAAGCAAGAACTCAAAACACCCGGAAAAATCGGCATGATGTCTCTGCGTCCGCTCATGAATAAAGTCCCTTTGCTGCTGCTCGCCCTGCTCTGCTCTCCGGCGGCATTAGCTCAATTACCGGGCATTATCAGCCAGCCGTTGGCGAATGGTGGGCAAAGCTGGTCTTTACCCGTACAGACGCTGGTTTTTATCACCACGCTGAGTTTCCTGCCCGCCGCATTGCTGATGATGACCAGCTTTACCCGCATCATTATTGTGCTTGGTTTGCTGCGCAACGCATTGGGCACCCCCTCAGCACCACCCAATCAGGTGATGCTGGGTTTAGCGCTGTTTCTGACGTTTTTCATCATGTCGCCAGTGTTTGACAAAGTTTATCAAGATGCTTATCTGCCCTTCAGTCAGGACAAGATAAGTATGGAAGTGGCGATGGATAAAGGCTCGCAACCATTACGTGAATTTATGTTACGCCAGACCCGCGAAACTGACCTGGCTCTGTATGCCCGGCTAGCTAATCTGCCGCCATTGGAAGGGCCGGAAGTGGTGCCAATGCGCATTCTGTTGCCCGCCTATGTCACTAGTGAGCTGAAAACCGCTTTTCAAATTGGTTTTACTGTATTTATTCCGTTTTTGATTATCGACCTGGTGGTGGCCAGTGTGCTGATGGCGCTGGGGATGATGATGGTGCCGCCCGCCAGTATTTCGCTGCCTTTCAAGTTGATGCTGTTTGTATTGGTTGATGGCTGGCAGTTGCTACTGGGTTCTCTGGCACAAAGCTTTTATAGCTGAGGTAGATACATCATGACACCAGAATCGGTAATGGCCCTCGGCGTTGAGGCAATGAAAATCGCCCTTGCATTGGCCGCGCCATTATTACTGGCTGCATTGATTAGCGGCTTAATTGTCAGTCTGTTGCAGGCCGCGACACAAATTAATGAAATGACACTGTCATTTATCCCTAAAATACTGGCTGTTTTTGCTACGTTGGTTATCGCAGGCCCGTGGATGCTAAACTTGATCCTCGACTATATGCGTAATTTGTTTACCAGCTTGCCGACGTTGATTGGCTAAGCATGGTCTCTCTTGATACCACTCAACTCAGCGTCTGGGTCAGCCAGTATTTTTGGCCATTAATCCGCATATTGGCCTTAATCACTACTGCGCCAGTATTAAGTGAAAAGCAGATAAATCGCAAAGTCAAAGTCGGTTTAGCGGTATTAATTACCTTTCTGGTTGCCCCCTCCCTGCCCCCGGTCAATATTCCACTCGTCTCCAGCGGTGCCGTGTGGGTCGCGGGTCAGCAGATATTGATTGGCGTTGCTATCGGCTTGACCATGCAGTTTGCTTTTGCGGCTATCCGGCTGGCCGGTGAAGTGATTGGTTTACAAATGGGATTGTCTTTCGCTACCTTCTTTGACCCCTCTGGCGGGCCAAACATGCCGGTTCTCGCCCGGTTGTTAAACTTATTGGCGATGCTGTTATTTCTCAGTTTTGATGGCCATTTGTGGCTAATTTCTTTATTAGCGGACAGTTTTCATACTTTACCTATTCAGTTCGAGCCGCTGAATGGCAATGGTTTCCTGGCATTAGCACAGGCCGGTTCATTGATCTTTATGAATGGGCTGATGCTAGCCTTGCCACTTATTACCCTGCTACTCACCCTAAATATGGCATTAGGCATGCTGAACCGCATGACACCACAACTTTCTGTTTTCGTTATAGGTTTCCCGCTGACATTGACGGTCGGTATTATTTCGCTGGGCTTAATTATGCCTCTGTTAGCCCCTTTTACCGAGCATCTGTTTGGCGAGTTTTTTGATCGGCTGGCGAGGGTTATCAGTGGGTTAGCGGGTTAGCCAGTGAGAGGAATCCTGTGGGGCTAGCCCACAGGTTGAAAGCAGATTACTTATTCAGCTGGAACAGAGACAAGCCCTGCATATTGGTGAATGTAGTGTAAGAAGCCTGTAAGGCGGCCTGCTGCATAACATAGGAAGAGATAGCCGCCGTCCAATCGACATCCACTAAATCGCTCATCCGCTGCTTGTTGATCAAGGTGCGGTCTTGGCCCAAACTATCAAGGTTGTCCAACTCTTGCAGTTGAGTACCAATTCCTGCCTGAACAGATAACACATTATTCAATGAGTTAGCCATGCCGCGGATACCTTTATCCATCGCCGCATTCACTTGTTCTTTAACCTCATCGGTTGCACCTTGCATTGGCGTCTTGAGGGCATTGAGAACAGTATCTATGGTATTAAAGATATTGTTTTCAGAAGCCACCGGAGCACCATTAGCATCATCAGGTTCTGGTTTGGCATTGCTGGTCAGCGCCATAAAGACACTGTCACCGGTGTGACCGACCGTCATTGACCGATTCGCATCGACTTTTTGCTCAATCGCGACATCGCCGCCCACATAAGTGACCTCGCCAGTTTTGCTAACAGCAAAAGGCGGCTTATCACTTTGAAAACCACCAAAAATATAGCGGCCATTACCATCAGTGGTGTTCGCCTGATTAACCAGTTGGTCTTTCAAACCCTGTAACTGAGTCGCATAAGAAGCACGGTCATCATCACTCAAAATATCGCTTTTAGCACTGATAATGACACTTTGAATAGACTGAATGGTGCTAGTGGCCTGCGCCAAAACCGTGGTTTCCAGTGATGAACTTTGGCGGGCAAAGCTACGTGCCAGCGCATACTGGTTATTCTCTGACTGAGCTTGTGACACCATCACCGCCTGAGACGCCGACATCGGATCATCCGAGGGGTTAACCACGCGCTTGCCGGTGGAAAGTTGTTGGCCAGACTGCATCCAAAGGGATTGAGCATTGGTGATGCCCTGCATATTTTGCTGATACAACATGCTGGTACTTAAGCGCACGATGTCAGTTCCTTTTAGTAACAGCTTAGTCAGACGGCCCGCACAAACTGCCATTCTGACTAAACCTAAAATGAGATAAGCAGCGGCAATACCGCTAACCAAAACTTAACCGCGCAGACTCAGCAACGCGTTAAACAATGTTGAAGCAGTCTGGATAACTTGGGCATTCGCCAGGTAATATTGCTGGAAACGCTGTAAGTCGCCGTACTCTTCATCCAGGTTCACCCCAGAAATAGACTGCTGTTCCGCTGACAACTGTTTGACGATATTGGCCTGTGCCGTGCTGTTAGTTTTCGCCGTTGCCGTCTGGTTGCCGACATTACTGACCAACCCGGCATAAGCACCCGAAAATGTCGCTTTACCATCGACCAGTTTTTGGGTTTGCAGATTCAATAGTGCTTGCGCGTTAACGTTGTCACTTGCGCCACCATCAGCAGTACCGCCCGCAGCAATCATGCTGGAGTCCGTAATGGCGACCTGCAAGTTAGCGGCAACATTGGAAACCGTTTTAATGGTGAATTTATCTTTGGCTTTTGCCCCTGCCCCGTCAGTGACGCTGACCGCGATACCGTCGAAGTTCAGTGTAGGTTTGCCATCTTTATCCACCCCAGCCGTGGTAGGAACTTTAGTATTGTCCGACAAGCGCGTGACCTGCCAATCTGTACCATCAAATTCCACCGTGTAATCGCTGGCTTTCACTTTCGAGGTATCGGTGTAACTCACCGTTAAGCTGCTATCACCTTGATTTTTTGCATTTTTCAATACCGACGGTTTAGCAAAACTAAAGAAATCTTTGCCCTCATCACCATTAGCATCAAAACCGGCTTTGTGCTGGGTATTAAAGCTATCGGCCATCACCAAAGCTAATTGACCCAATTGGTTACGCGCGCTGTCCAGTGCTTCACTGCGGAATTTCAAGGTACCGCCGAGTGAACCGCTGGTCAGGCGACTTTCGTCAATTTCAATGGTGTCGCTGGTGCCGTGTTTATAGCCCAACGTGAGGCGGGTTGCATCGGCGCTGGAGGGAATGGCTTCCACTTTATAAGCATTCGGCCCTTGCACCAGAGATAACCCCCCGGCAAATGACACATTGTAAGCATCGCCATCTTGCTGAGTGACCGTCACCGCGACAATCTGGTTTAACTCGGTAACCAGTTGGTCACGTTGGTCAAGCAAGGCATTTGGCTCACTACCGCTGCTACCGCGCAGGCGAGTAATCTGGTCATTTAACTTGGCGATTTGCTCAGCATAGTTATTAATTTGTGCCGCGCTGTCACTTATCTTTTGGTTTACACCATTATCCATATCGCGCAGATATTTATCTGCATTCTGGAATTGGTTAACTAGCCCTTCGGCCTTGCCCAAAACTGTTTTACGCGCTGCATCATCGCCCGCGTTACTCACCAAGTTTTGCAGGTTGTTGAAGAAATCCTGCATGGTGGTTGAGATGTTATTGGAGGTATTGGACAGTAAATTATCGATTTGCGAGATTTGCTGATAATAGGTCGTCAGTCCACTGCTTTGGGTTTGTGATGCTCGCAACTGATTGGTAATAAAGGCATTATACTCACGGTTAACACCGGTCACTGCCACGCCATTACCAATAAAACCCGCCGGGCTTAATGTCCCACCGTTTTGCGCAAAAACCGTGTTCTGACGGTTATAACCCGCCACTTGGAAATTGCTGATGTTGTTACTGACGGTGCTCAAAGCATATTGGGCGGCACTCAGACCACTCATCGCAGTATTCATTAAACTATTGGACATGAAGAGATCCTTTTACCGCAGGCGATTCACATCGCGCACCTGCATTTATTAATATTGGGATACTGCCTGAGGAGATCTACGCCCCCGCACAGCCTATTCAGAGTATCGGCCCAAGTTTGGAAAACTTGAGTAAAAATATGGGTGTAAACCGGGTTCAATTTCCAAAATGGCCAGTAAAATAACCTATTAGAAGAGAGAGTCCAGATTGCTGCTGTATGCTTTTACTGCTTGCTCACCGGTATTCTTCATCTGCTGAATAACATTGACCAATTTTTGCGCATATTGCGGGTCGGTGGCATAACCGGCGCGCTGCAAAGCATGTGCCCCTTGTTCAGGGCTTTGGGCAGCAGCCACATTGGCGTAGCGCGGGTTTTGGGTCAGTAACTTGACATAATCACTGACCGCCTCGACATAAGAGCCATAGACCCGGAAGCGCGCTTTGGTTTTCTTCGCCACACCTTGCTCATATTCCGTGGTGGTGATTTCACTGACCGGGCCATCCCAGTTACTGCCCGCTTTGATACCAAAGACGTTGTAGCTGCTCTTGCCATCAGCCGTTGGGATCTCGCGCTGACCCCAACCAGATTCCAGCGCGGCCTGTGCCATAATAAGTTGATGCGGAATGCCACTTTGCTGGCTGGCAATTTGCGCTGGAATAGACATGCGGGCGACGAAATTACCGGTGCTTTGCGGCAGTGAAACTGGGCTGTTGACTGGCGGTGTCGGCATTGCCCGACGAACCATTTGCTCCAATGCTTGTGCAGGAAGAGTCTGCAAGACTTCGTTATCCAGCATCATTGGCACCGAGCCCGCAGTTTCACTTGGTGAAGAGGTTCCTGAAAGCTGCTCCACCATCATGTCAGCTAGCCCGAGCCCTTTGACCGACATCTGCTGCGCGATTTGCTGGTCATACATTGAGGTATAGAGCCGGGTTTGGTCACTGTTCATGATCCCCTCTTGCGGCAAGGCGGAGCGCATGCTTTTCAGCATCATCTGCACAAACATCCCTTCCACCTGCTGGGCAACCTGCTTTAGGTTGCCATCAGGATCTCTTGCCGCGTCACGTTTCAAGCTATTCAGTGATTGGGCGTCATAGGCCGCGCCGAACATTTCATTGGCGGCGCTGGGCATTGCCATCAAATCGCTCATTAGATAATTTCCAGTTTAGCCCGTAAGCAGCCAGCACTCTGCATCGCTTGCAAGATAGACATCAAATCAATCGGCGTTGCCCCCAACGAGTTCAAGGCGCGCACCACATTATTCAGATTCGGGCTGGCATTAACGCGTTGCAATGCGCCACCTTGTTGCTGAACGGAAATTTGGGTATTCGGTGTCACGACAGTCTGTCCGCCACCAAAGGGAGTATCTGGCTGGCTGACGGTATTCTGCTTATCAATTACCACTGACAAGTTTCCTTGCGCCACAGCACAAGAGTCGAGCATGACGTTGCGGTTCATCACCACCGAGCCAGTGCGGGAATTAATAATGACTTTGGCATCACCCGCATCAATATTCACCGGGATGTTCTGAATATCTGCCAGAAAACGTACTTGTGAACTGTTACCGCGTGGCACTAACACCTGAATAGTACGGGCATCAATGGCGGTCGCAGAACCAAAACCCCGTTGGCGGTTAATGGCATCACTGACCTGCTGTGCCGTGGTAAAATCTTCGGTATTCAATTGAAGATTAATCACCCCATCAGTGCCAAAGGTGGTTGGCAACTCGCGTTCAATGGTCGCGCCATTACTAATGCGCCCGCCGGTCAATTGGTTGACCTGAACACTGCTGCCACCGGAAGAAGCCCCAGCCCCGCCTACCAACACGTTACCCTGCGCCAAAGCATAAACCTGATTATCAACCCCTTTTAGTGGGGTCATCAGCAAGGTGCCGCCACGGATACTCTTGGCATTCCCCATTGAGGACACCACCACATCAATGGTTTGCCCGGTGCGGGAAAATGCCGGTAATTTGGCGGTGACCATCACTGCCGCCACGTTTTTGAGCTGCATATTGGTACCCGGTGGCACGGTAATACCCAATTGCGACAACATGTTACTGAGACTTTGCGTGGTAAACGGCGTTTGCATGGTCTGGTCACCGGAACCATCCAAACCCACCACCAGACCATAACCAATCAATGCGTTATCGCGCACTCCCTGAACGGTCACCAAATCGCGGATACGTTCGGCTGACGCCGGAAATGACACCAGCGTGAACAGCACAATAAGCTGCATGATAAATAGGGTGATAAGTGACTGTTTACGCATCAATGGGCCTCTTAGTATGGCGAAACATTAAGGAAGAACCGCTGCAACCAGCCCATGGTTTGCGCTTCATTGATATAACCATTACCCACATACTCGATGCGCGCATCAGCCACCTGTGTTGAGGTCACTGTATTACTGCCGCTGATGGTGCGTGGGTTGACAACCCCAGAGAAACGAATGAATTCAGTTCCCTGATTAATAGCGATCTGCTTCTCGCCCACCACATGCAAGTTGCCGTTAGCCAGCACTTGATTCACCGTCACCGTGATGGTGCCACTGAAGGTATTGTTAGCATTTGCCCCGCCCTTGCCACCAAAAGTGCTATCACCAGAAATATCCAAATCAGCGCGTGCATTACCCAACGGCCCCTCGAGGTAACGAGGTGCGGTAGCAACACCAAATTTGCTGGATCCGTTACGGCTAGCGTTGGCAGAAGAACTTTTGCTGGCACTGACATTTTCCTGCAAGGTAATGGTCAGTGTGTCACCGATGTTACGCGGACGACGGTCTTCAAATAGCGGCTGATAACCATAGTTCATCGGCTGGGCAGCCTGGAAAATAGAGCCATTTGGCAGGGGCGCACTGGCAGGGGCTGGCTGTGCTGACGTCGAACCATCCACCAGCGGTTTATGCGGAATATACGCACAGCCATTGAGTAGTAGCATCGCCAGCAACGGCGTACCCATCCACCTCAACTCACCTAATTTTCGCAGCGGCGATGTATCCATCTCTGATTATCTGTCCTGTAACCGGTTAGAGGCTGGCAAGGTCAACCCCGAATACTCATTATTCTGCTGCAATCAGGGGGCGCTGTTGCCCCCCGAGAGCGGATTTACAGCTGTGTCAGTTTTTGCAACATCTGATCTGAAGTTGAAACCGCTTTACTGTTGATTTCATAGGCGCGTTGCGTCTGGATCATATTGACCAACTCTTCCGCCACATTGACGTTAGAAGTCTCAACATACCCCTGATACAACAAGCCGCCGCCATTCAGGCCCGGCGTTGTTTCATTCGGCGCACCGGAACTGGCGGTTTCCTGATACAAGTTTTCACCGACACTTTCCAAGCCACTGTTATTGATGAACGTGGTCAAAGTCAGTTGTCCAACTTGCTGCGTGGCGGTTTGCCCCTGCAAGGTGACACTGACGATGCCATCACGACCAATCGTCATTTTCAGAGCATTCGCCGGAATAGTGATAGCGGGTTGAACCTGAAAACCACTGGCCGTCACCAGTTGGCCATTTTGGTCAACCTGGAAAGAACCGTCGCGGGTATAGGCATTGGTGCCATCAGGCATCTGCACCTGAAAGAACCCTTCGCCTTTGATAGCCACATCTTTGGTGTTATCGGTTTTGGACAAGTTGCCCTGGCTGTGTAAACGCTCAGTGGCGACCGGACGAACACCGGTACCAATCTGCAAACCTGATGGCAAGGTGGTCTGCTCGGAAGATTGTGCTCCCGGTTGACGTATCGTTTGGTACAACAAATCTTCAAACACCGCCCGCTGACGTTTAAAGCCATTGGTGCTGACGTTCGCCAGGTTGTTGGCGATAACGTCCATATTGGTCTGCTGTGCATCCAAGCCGGTTTTGGCAATCCAGAGTGATCGGATCATCAGTTTATTCCTCTGCGCCTATGCGCTTAGCTGATTGCTAACAGCTGGTTAGCGCGCTGTTCGTTTTCATCCACGCTGTGAATGACTTTCATCTGCATTTCGAAACTGCGGGCATTGGCAATCATGTCGGTCATCGCTTCAACCGCTTTCACATTACTGCCCTCCAGCACCCCCGGCATCACCTTGATGAGCGGGTCATTAGCCAACTGAGCACCACGCGCCTGCTGTGTCTCGGGTGTCAAATGGAACAAACCATCATCGCCGTGCATCACTTCACCGGCAGTGGCTCGCACCCGTTTAATCTGCCCCAACTGAGCAATGGTGTTCGGTGAGTCACCGGCGTTCAGTGCCGAAATAGTGCCATCCGCAGCAATGGTGATCGCCGCCTGAGGGGGGACATCAATCGGGCCGTTGTCACCCATTAATGGATAACCCTGCACAGTCATCTGCCCGTCAGCTGAGATCTGAATATTCCCGTTACGGGTATAGGCTTCAGTGCCATCAGGCAATTGAACCGCTAAATAGCCATCCGGCTGCAAGGCCACATCCAACGGGCGACCGCTGTAGTTCATCGTCCCCTGGCTGATATCTACCCCTGGGGTCGACGCCGTGACCATAGTGCGCGTGGCCATACTTGGCCCATCAATAGGTACGGCCCGCATCGCCGCTAACTGCGCGCGGAAACCCGGCGTTGAGGCGTTAGCCAGATTATTAGCGGTAACCGCTTGCAGTTCGAGGGACTGCCGGGCAGCCCCCATGGCGGTATATATTGCGTGATCCATGAGCGAGTCCCGTCAGTGCGATTAACGCAGGTTAACCAGAGTTTGTAAGATCTGATCCTGGGTTTTGATGGTCTGCGCGTTCGACTGATAGTTACGCTGCGCCACAATCATGTTCACCAGTTCTTTACTCAAATCCACGTTAGAGGACTCCAGTGCGCCGCTGGTCAAGGTGCCAAAGCCGCCGCTGCCCGCCGTCCCAAGAATCGCGTTACCCGAGGAAAGGGTTTCTTTCCAGACGTTATTGCCCTCAGATGACAAGCCTTCTGGGTTAGCAAAGTTAACCATCACGATTTGGCCCAGCAATTGGGTCTGTTGGTTTGAATAAGTCCCGACCACCGAGCCGTCGTTGTTGATTTGGAAGCCAGTGAATTCGCCCGCTGCATAGCCGGTTTGGTTTTGGGTAACAATGCTGTCGGTGCCGGTATTTTGCTGCTTGCTACCCGCCACATTCAGCGCGAACTCTTGTGCCGGCGCACCATTAACGACCCCCATTGGGATGGTCATATTGAAGTCAGTGGTGCTGGCTGCATTGGTACCATTTGTCACACTTTTCAGTGCACCATTAGTATCAAACAGCATTGAACCGCGTTTCTCGGCAACTTGTGCGGGAACGGCGCTGCTATCACGGGTGTAAACATCCCAAGAGTTACCATTTACAGCATCTTCGGAGCGCTTAACATAAAACACGTTGATTTCATGGCGGTTACCCAAGCTATCAAAGGTGGTCATGTTATTCACAAAGCTATAGGTATCGGGCTTATCGGGATCAAACGTCGGGGTGGTTACACCGCCACTGGTTGTATCGGCTGGAATGATGTCGTGCGTCGAGGTCAGGTTTGCCACCATATTACCGGCGGTGGTGGCTTTCGCTGGGATCATGCCCTGTGGGATAGACAACGGAATCGGGTTGGCCCCTTGCTGTACTGTCGGCGGCGTACCTGTTGCCGGGTAACCGGTCAGGTTGAGGCCCTGCATGTTGACGATATTGCGGTTCTCATCGAGCTTAAACTGACCGTTGCGGGCATAGAAGATGCCGCCGGTGCTGTCTTGCATGCGGAAGAAACCATTTTGGCTGATAGCCAGATCCAGACGGCGATTGGTGGTGGTGGTGGTGCCGTCGTTAAAGTCCTGAGTAATCCCCGCAACCTTAACGCCCATCCCGGTCTGAGAGCCGGCGAACATATCGGCAAAAGAAACTGAACCGGCTTTAAAACCTGAGGTTGCCGAGTTGGCGATGTTGTTACCGATCACATCCAGGTTACTGGATGCTGCGTTCAAACCGCTGACTGCTTGAGAAAAGCCCATTTTCTTCTCCGTTAAATTCTTGGTCCGTTACAGACCTAAAGCGTTGATGACATATCAAACGCTGTTTTTAATCATCAAGACCTGAGTGAATCACCGTCTTGTCTGTTGTGTTGTGCTGTTACGATTTACAAAATTTGGCGCACTTGATCCAGCGTGGTGGTACCCGCCAGACCCAAGTCCAGTTTGGAACCATCGACTCCTTTGGTCACACCGTTGACAATGGCGAAGCTCAAAGGTGTCGCTACCACCGATGCACCGCCGTTAGTGGCAGTGATCGCCACGGTATAAGCGCCGTCCGGTGCATTACCACCGGCCTCCAGTGAGCCATCCCAGGTAAAGGCATGCACACCCGCCGTCAAGCCGCCAATATCTATCGTTCGGACTGCCACGCCATTACTGTCGGTGATGGTGGCCGTCACTTTGTCAGCAGCTTGCACCAGCTCAACACCGAATGGGGTGGTGGTCACAACGCCGTCTTTACTCCCTGCCAACACATTGGTTCCTGGAATCATCACGCCGCGACCAATCAGGCTGCTAGCTTGCAATGATTGGCTGTTATCAATTTGGCCGGAGATAGAACCCAGAGTGGTGTTCAATTTTTCAATGCCGCTCACGGTGTTGATCTGCGCTAATTGCGTGGTCAACTCGTTGTTTTGCATTGGATTGGTCGGATCCTGATTTTTCAACTGTGCCACCAACAACGTCAGGAAACTGTTTTGCAGATCCTGGCTGGTGCTGCCGCTGGCTGAACCGGTGCCGCTAGTGCTGTTAATCCCGTAATCACTATCAGTCAGGGAATTCGTAATGGCCATGTGTACAGGCTCCTGTTATTGACCTAATGTCAGCGTTTTGAGCATCAACGATTTCGTCGTATTCAACACTTCAACGTTGGCCTGATAACTGCGCGAAGCTGAGATGGTGTTCACCATCTCGCCGGTGATATCAACGTTAGGCATCCGGACATACCCCTTGGCATCGGCCAGTGGGTTACCGGGTTGAAAAACCAAACGATCCGGCGCTGGGTCATCAACGACTTGTGCAACACGCACACCACCGGTTTCTTGCCCCGGCTGAGCCGCAACCTGAAACACCACTTGCTTAGCACGGTAGGGTTGGCCATCCGGGCCAGTCACACTGTCGGCGTTCGCCATGTTACTGGCGCTGACGTTCATCCGCTGCGACTGAGCTGATAATGCTGAACCGGCAATATCAAAAATATTCAGTAAAGACATCCGCCTTATCCTTGTTGTAACACTGACATCATTCCTTTGATCTGACCGCCAAGAACGGTCAAATCGGTCTGATATTTCAGGCTGTTATCGGCAAAATTGGTACGTTCACGATCCATGTCCACCGTGTTGCCATCCATTGATGGCTGGTCTGGAACCCGGAATAATAAGTCCAGGTCAGGCGGCTGAACTGTGCTTGCAGGGATATGACGGGCTGACGTTAAACTGAGTGACACCCCGGTTCCACTGACTCGACCTTGCTCCATCACTTTTTTCAGTTGGCTGGAGAAATCAATATCACGTGCCTGAAAGCCGGGCGTATCCGCATTAGCAATATTGGACGACAGGATCTCCTGTCGTTGCGCGCGCAAATTAAGCGCCTCTTGTTGAAAACGCAGAGCACCGTCCAGTTTGTCGAGCATAGTCCCCCCGCAAGGTTAGAATTTGGAGTCGACAGCATAAACGCCGCACAGGGAAGCCTATCGTCAGAATAAGAGCAAAATGCGTCGCTATTTATCCCCTTAGCCTTGTCGAGGTACAGGTACACTAGTGTGCAAGAGGGGGAGACCCTGACATACCGGGTTGTGTGGACGGAGGGAATGTTGATGACCATGAAAAGAAATGACATCCTAATAATAGCTTTCGGGCTAGTGTTTATGAGTCAAGCATTGGCGCATCAGGCGATGGCGGCAGATTTATCGGCACAGGTAAATCAATTCTTTCGCCAGCAATATCCCGATAAAAGCAGTCAGGTTAATGTCATCATCAAAACCCCGCAGAGCCAGTGGCCACAATGCGAGACGCCCGAAATTACGCTGCCAGCGAATGCCCGCCCTTGGGGAAATATCAGCTTATCAGTGCGGTGCGAGGGTTTACGGCGTTTTATTCAGACCCAAGTACAGGTTAGCGGCCATTATGCTGTGGCCGCCCGTCAACTGACGGCAGGGGCGAAAATCACACCGCAAGATATTGAAATGAAGCAAGGCCGGCTCGATACCCTGCCCCTGAGCACGTTATTGGAACCCAGCTTTGCTCAAGGCGCAGTGAGCTTACGGCAAATCAATGCCGGTCAACCACTGACTCGTAATATGTTGCGCCGCTTGTGGATAGTTAAAACCGGGCAAGATGTGCAGGTTTTAGCGCAGGGTGAAGGATTTAATGTTAACGGCAGTGGCAAGGCCATGAACAATGCCGCGGTACAAGATAATGTCCGGGTGCGCATGGCGTCGGGTCAAATCGTCAGTGGCACCGTGGCTGACGATGGTACAATTAAGATAATGTTATAGTGATTAAAGTTTTTTTAACCTTTGCCGATAATCTTAATATGCAGTTATTTGCAGGTTAAACAGTGACAATCCCGCCATTCTTTTGCTGAAAGATAAAAGTCTCGCGGGTCGATAAACGTCAATCCCGCTATAAAGGGAGCAACACCATATGAGTATTGAACGCACCCAACCGTTATTACCGGCAACACAAGTGCAACCACGGGAAACCAGTGATATTGCGCAGCAAACGCGGAAACAGTCTACCCAGACAAAAACGCCGGTGAGTGGTACTGAGGTTAAATTGAGTGATGCGCAGGCGAAATTGATGCAGCCGGGCAGTCAGGACATCAATGTAGAACGTGTCGAAACCTTAAAACAGGCGATTCGTTCAGGTCAACTGACCATGGACACCGGTAAAATTGCCGATGCTTTGCTCAGAAATGTCGCAGATGATCTGAAGAACAGCTAAACATAAAATAATCGTTGACCGTAAAATCGTTAACCGTAAAAGGATAGGTGGTGGTGGAAAGATTACAAACCAATCTGGACCAGCAACTGGAACTGCTTGAATCCCTGAAAGCTGTAGTAGCACAAGAACAGCAATTACTGTGCTCCGGTCGGATTCAAGGCATGGTGCTGCAAGGTGTCACTGAACAAAAAAGTTCAATTTTGGCTACCTTGGCTTATCTGGACCAGACCCGGCTCACCACAGAAAAAACTATCAATATTCAAGCGCCGTATAGCAGCGTGAATGAGTTAGCCACCCGCTGGCAACGTATATTGGCACTGGCCGAAAAGTTGCAATACAGTAACCTGCACAATGGGCTATTACTGCAACAGCATATTGAATATAACACTCAGGCGCTGGCTGTTCTGAACACGCGCCACGGCCAGACATTGTATGGGCCAGATGGTCACTCTAAAGGCGCCAGTTTGCTGGGCCGCAAGATTGGCATTTAACGGCACTCCGCCATCAGTGCACTCAAATTTAATTATCCCAGAATTGACTCATCCGCAGAATTAAATTGCCGCACAGCGCTGGTGAATCCCCAGAAAAAAGGACAGGCATAGAGAAAATATGATCTACTGATTGTGCAACCAATTCAGCGAGATCAACTCTATGCCTGCCCGTAAAGTATGCCAGAACTTTTTCCGGGGCGCT
>NZ_CAMPQA010000023.1:0-5166 GCF_946902935.1 Yersinia sp. Marseille-Q5920
CAGGCAGAAGAAATATCAAAGTCTTGAAGAGTGACCAAAGCAGTACACATTTGAACTTCGGTTCGAATGCATATTTGCAGAAAGTAATCTTTGAGCATCGCTATGTTAACTCATAGCAAATCAAACAAATCTTAAATTGAAGAGTTTGATCATGGCTCAGATTGAACGCTGGCGGCAGGCCTAACACATGCAAGTCGAGCGGCAGCGGGAAGTAGTTTACTACTTTGCCGGCGAGCGGCGGACGGGTGAGTAATGTCTGGGAAACTGCCTGATGGAGGGGGATAACTACTGGAAACGGTAGCTAATACCGCATGACCTCGCAAGAGCAAAGTGGGGGACCTTCGGGCCTCACGCCATCGGATGTGCCCAGATGGGATTAGCTAGTAGGTGGGGTAATGGCTCACCTAGGCGACGATCCCTAGCTGGTCTGAGAGGATGACCAGCCACACTGGAACTGAGACACGGTCCAGACTCCTACGGGAGGCAGCAGTGGGGAATATTGCACAATGGGCGCAAGCCTGATGCAGCCATGCCGCGTGTGTGAAGAAGGCCTTCGGGTTGTAAAGCACTTTCAGCGAGGAGGAAGGCAGTCGTGTTAATAGCACGGTTGATTGACGTTACTCGCAGAAGAAGCACCGGCTAACTCCGTGCCAGCAGCCGCGGTAATACGGAGGGTGCAAGCGTTAATCGGAATTACTGGGCGTAAAGCGCACGCAGGCGGTTTGTTAAGTCAGATGTGAAATCCCCGCGCTTAACGTGGGAACTGCATTTGAAACTGGCAAGCTAGAGTCTTGTAGAGGGGGGTAGAATTCCAGGTGTAGCGGTGAAATGCGTAGAGATCTGGAGGAATACCGGTGGCGAAGGCGGCCCCCTGGACAAAGACTGACGCTCAGGTGCGAAAGCGTGGGGAGCAAACAGGATTAGATACCCTGGTAGTCCACGCTGTAAACGATGTCGACTTGGAGGTTGTGCCCTTGAGGCGTGGCTTCCGGAGCTAACGCGTTAAGTCGACCGCCTGGGGAGTACGGCCGCAAGGTTAAAACTCAAATGAATTGACGGGGGCCCGCACAAGCGGTGGAGCATGTGGTTTAATTCGATGCAACGCGAAGAACCTTACCTACTCTTGACATCCACAGAACTTAGCAGAGATGCTTCGGTGCCTTCGGGAACTGTGAGACAGGTGCTGCATGGCTGTCGTCAGCTCGTGTTGTGAAATGTTGGGTTAAGTCCCGCAACGAGCGCAACCCTTATCCTTTGTTGCCAGCACGTAATGGTGGGAACTCAAGGGAGACTGCCGGTGACAAACCGGAGGAAGGTGGGGATGACGTCAAGTCATCATGGCCCTTACGAGTAGGGCTACACACGTGCTACAATGGCAGATACAAAGTGAAGCGAACTCGCGAGAGCAAGCGGACCACATAAAGTCTGTCGTAGTCCGGATTGGAGTCTGCAACTCGACTCCATGAAGTCGGAATCGCTAGTAATCGTAGATCAGAATGCTACGGTGAATACGTTCCCGGGCCTTGTACACACCGCCCGTCACACCATGGGAGTGGGTTGCAAAAGAAGTAGGTAGCTTAACCTTCGGGAGGGCGCTTACCACTTTGTGATTCATGACTGGGGTGAAGTCGTAACAAGGTAACCGTAGGGGAACCTGCGGTTGGATCACCTCCTTACCTAACGATACGCATTGCGTAGTGTCCACACAGATTGTCTGATGAATGTAAATGAGCAAGAGCACCTGTTGATGTCGTGAGTTTCGACTCATGCTGATGCGAAACGGTTAGATTTCGGTTTAATCGGAACTTCGTGTCCCCATCGTCTAGAGGCCTAGGACACTGCCCTTTCACGGCTGTAACAGGGGTTCGAATCCCCTTGGGGACGCCAATCCGATAATGTGTGAAAGACATTATCAACTGAATATCTTAAAGATGACTTTACCAAGTCGTGTTTAAGATATTGCTCTTTAACAATCTGGAACAAGCTGAAAATTGAAACAATACAGCTGAAACTTATCTCTCCGTAGATGTACTGAGATAAGGATTAACCTGTATTAGAGTCTCTCAAATAATCGCAACGCAAGTTGTCTGCAAAGACACCTTCGGGTTGTGAGGTTAAGCGACTAAGCGTACACGGTGGATGCCTAGGCAGTCAGAGGCGATGAAGGGCGTGCTAATCTGCGAAAAGCGTCGGTAAGGTGATATGAACCGTTATAACCGACGATACCCGAATGGGGAAACCCAGTGCAATTCGTTGCACTATTGCATGGTGAATACATAGCCATGCAAGGCGAACCGGGGGAACTGAAACATCTAAGTACCCCGAGGAAAAGAAATCAACCGAGATTCCCCTAGTAGCGGCGAGCGAACGGGGAGGAGCCCAGAGTCTGAATCAGTTTGTGTGTTAGTGGAAGCGTCTGGAAAGTCGCAGGGTACAGGGTGATACTCCCGTACACAAAAACACACTTGCTGTGAACTCGATGAGTAGGGCGGGACACGTGACATCCTGTCTGAATATGGGGGGACCATCCTCCAAGGCTAAATACTCCTGACTGACCGATAGTGAACCAGTACCGTGAGGGAAAGGCGAAAAGAACCCCGGCGAGGGGAGTGAAATAGAACCTGAAACCGTGTACGTACAAGCAGTGGGAGCACCTTCGTGGTGTGACTGCGTACCTTTTGTATAATGGGTCAGCGACTTATATTTTGTAGCAAGGTTAACCGAATAGGGGAGCCGTAGGGAAACCGAGTCTTAACTGGGCGTCTAGTTGCAAGGTATAGACCCGAAACCCGGTGATCTAGCCATGGGCAGGTTGAAGGTTGGGTAACACTAACTGGAGGACCGAACCGACTAATGTTGAAAAATTAGCGGATGACTTGTGGCTGGGGGTGAAAGGCCAATCAAACCGGGAGATAGCTGGTTCTCCCCGAAAGCTATTTAGGTAGCGCCTCGTGAACTCATCTTCGGGGGTAGAGCACTGTTTCGGCTAGGGGGTCATCCCGACTTACCAAACCGATGCAAACTCCGAATACCGAAGAATGTTATCACGGGAGACACACGGCGGGTGCTAACGTCCGTCGTGAAGAGGGAAACAACCCAGACCGCCAGCTAAGGTCCCAAAGTCATGGTTAAGTGGGAAACGATGTGGGAAGGCATAGACAGCCAGGATGTTGGCTTAGAAGCAGCCATCATTTAAAGAAAGCGTAATAGCTCACTGGTCGAGTCGGCCTGCGCGGAAGATGTAACGGGGCTAAACCATGCACCGAAGCTGCGGCAGCGACACTCAGGTGTTGTTGGGTAGGGGAGCGTTCTGTAAGCCGTTGAAGGTGACCTGTGAGGGTTGCTGGAGGTATCAGAAGTGCGAATGCTGACATAAGTAACGATAATGCGGGTGAAAAACCCGCACGCCGGAAGACCAAGGGTTCCTGTCCAACGTTAATCGGGGCAGGGTGAGTCGACCCCTAAGGCGAGGCTGAAAAGCGTAGTCGATGGGAAACAGGTTAATATTCCTGTACTTGGTGTTACTGCGAAGGGGGGACGGAGAAGGCTAGGCTAGCCGGGCGACGGTTGTCCCGGTTTAAGCATGTAGGCGGAGCGACTTGGTAAATCCGGTTGCTTATCAACGCTGAGGTGTGATGACGAGTCACTACGGTGATGAAGTAGTTGATGCCAAGCTTCCAGGAAAAGCCTCTAAGCATCAGGTAACATTAAATCGTACCCCAAACCGACACAGGTGGTCAGGTAGAGAATACTCAGGCGCTTGAGAGAACTCGGGTGAAGGAACTAGGCAAAATGGTGCCGTAACTTCGGGAGAAGGCACGCTGGCATTAGGTAATGGGACTTGCTCCCGGCGCCGAAGCCAGTCGCAGATACCAGCTGGCTGCAACTGTTTAATAAAAACACAGCACTGTGCAAACACGAAAGTGGACGTATACGGTGTGACGCCTGCCCGGTGCTGGAAGGTTAATTGATGGGGTCAGCCGCAAGGCGAAGCTCTTGATCGAAGCCCCAGTAAACGGCGGCCGTAACTATAACGGTCCTAAGGTAGCGAAATTCCTTGTCGGGTAAGTTCCGACCTGCACGAATGGCGTAATGATGGCCAGGCTGTCTCCACCCGAGACTCAGTGAAATTGAACTCGCTGTGAAGATGCAGTGTACCCGCGGCAAGACGGAAAGACCCCGTGAACCTTTACTATAGCTTGACACTGAACATTGAGCCTTGATGTGTAGGATAGGTGGGAGGCATTGAAGTGTGGACGCCAGTCTGCATGGAGCCAACCTTGAAATACCACCCTTTAATGTTTGATGTTCTAACTCGGCCCCGTAATCCGGGGTGAGGACAGTGTCTGGTGGGTAGTTTGACTGGGGCGGTCTCCTCCCAAAGAGTAACGGAGGAGCACGAAGGTTAGCTAATCACGGTCGGACATCGTGAGGTTAGTGCAAAGGCATAAGCTAGCTTGACTGCGAGAGTGACGGCTCGAGCAGGTACGAAAGTAGGTCTTAGTGATCCGGTGGTTCTGAATGGAAGGGCCATCGCTCAACGGATAAAAGGTACTCCGGGGATAACAGGCTGATACCGCCCAAGAGTTCATATCGACGGCGGTGTTTGGCACCTCGATGTCGGCTCATCACATCCTGGGGCTGAAGTAGGTCCCAAGGGTATGGCTGTTCGCCATTTAAAGTGGTACGCGAGCTGGGTTTAGAACGTCGTGAGACAGTTCGGTCCCTATCTGCCGTGGGCGTTGGAAGATTGAGAGGGGCTGCTCCTAGTACGAGAGGACCGGAGTGGACGAATCACTGGTGTTCGGGTTGTCATGCCAATGGCATTGCCCGGTAGCTAAATTCGGAAGAGATAACCGCTGAAAGCATCTAAGCGGGAAACTTGCCTCGAGATGAGTCTTCCCTGGGGCTTTAAGCCCCCTGAAGGAACGTTAAAGACTATGACGTTGATAGGCTGGGTGTGTAAGTGCAGCGATGCATTGAGCTAACCAGTACTAATGATCCGTGAGGCTTAACCTTACAACACCGAAGGTGTTTTGGTGATTTGAGAGAAATTAAGATTTTCAGCGAAGTTCCGAGATTGGATTGGCTGGCTGTGTGATATTGCATAGCGGGTTAATTGAAACAGAATTTGCCTGGCGGCCATAGCGCGGTGGACCCACCTGA
>NZ_CAMPQA010000024.1:0-3753 GCF_946902935.1 Yersinia sp. Marseille-Q5920
CTGTAGAGGGTAAGTATCGGGAAGATACACGTAAAAGAATCGGTGGAGCGGTAGTTCAGTTGGTTAGAATACCTGCCTGTCACGCAGGGGGTCGCGGGTTCGAGCCCCGTCCGTTCCGCCACTTATTGCAAAGACCCTGAATCCTAGATTCAGGGTCTTTTTGCATTCCAACAGTTGTTAATATTTTTTGCCTCTTCCTCTCTAGATTTCCACTCCTAAGTATTCTCTTATCTTAGTCACTGAATATCCCACTTATGCAATGGCCACATAACTCCGTTTAACTGAATACATTTAGCTTATTGAGTGTGATATTTGATTTATAATCATAAGTATTATGCTTAATACCCCATTTTTTGTTGGTAAAACTCTTGTCATAATTAATTTAGTTTTTCATCAGCCCCATGATTTACGACGGCATGAAAATTCTTAATTACTTTTCAAGATACACTTACCATCAAAAAAATAAGGAATGATAATGAGCATACCTGTATTCGGGCTTGGAACTTTTCGTCTTCAAGATCAAGTGGTTATAGATTCAGTTAACCAAGCATTGAAATTAGGTTATCGTGCAATCGATACAGCACAAATATATGAAAATGAAGCTGCAGTTGGTCAAGCTATCGCAGAAAGTGGGGTAAAACGTGATGAGTTGTTTATCACGACCAAGATTTGGGTGGCGAATTTAGCGCAAGGGAAATTAATTCCAAGCCTGCAAGAGAGTTTACAGAAGCTGAAAACTGATTATGTAGATTTAACATTGATTCACTGGCCGTCACCAAATGATGAAGTCTCTGTTGCTGAGTCTATGGCTGAGCTAATGAAAGCCAAAGAATTGGGATTAACGCGCCAGATTGGTATCTCTAACTTCACCATTGATTTAATGCGGCAGGCTATAGCAGCAGTGGGGGCTGAGGAAATCGCAACTAACCAAATTGAATTATCCCCATTATTGCAAAACCGTAAGGTTGTTGAGTTCGCTCAGATAAATGGCATTGCAATAACTTCTTATATGACATTGGCTTATGGCAAGGCATTAGAAGAGCCGATCATCAAGACCATTGCTGAGCAGTGCGGTGCTACACCTGCACAGGTTATTTTAAGCTGGGCAATGCAATTGGGCTACAGTGTTATTCCTTCATCAACGAAAGTGGCTAATTTAGCCAGCAATCTGTTAGCTCGTGATTTACACCTAAGCGCAGAAGATATGGCGCTAATTGCTACGCTAGATCGCGAGGAGCGTTTGGTTAGCCCTGATGGTCTGGCACCAAAGTGGGACTAACTACAGCAATAAACTGAGCCACCTCACATGGGGTGGTTTTTTATTTTGTAGAGCTGATTGATATCAGGCGATCATTGATAAAATCAATAAAACAGCGCAGCCGATTACTGACAGCCTGGTCACTGTAATACACGGCATTAATCGGCATTGCGACTGGCAAAGTGTGCTCTTGAAGTATCGGTATCAAATCTCCACGTTGTAGATCCTGCTGGATCATGAAATCTGATAGGCAGGCAATACCATTCCCCTCAAGACACAGGCGGCGCTGAGTTTCTCCATTATTTGATGTCAAATCTGAATTAATTTCATAAAGTTGCCCATCAGCTCCAGCTAAAGGCCAGCGATTTAATGCGGGTAAGTCATTAAACCCTAAGCATAAATGATACTGTAAATCCGCTACTGTCTGTGGCGTACCATGCTGCTTCAAGTATGCCGGTGAGGCCAGAATATGGCGATAACTGGTCATTAGTTTTCTGGCTCGCAAAGTTGAGTCCTGTAAAGTCCCCACCCTGATAGCAATATCTACTTTTCTCTCGATAAGATTGATGAATGTTTCAGATGAAACCAGCGATAAAGTCACCAAAGGATAGCGCTGACGAAACTCAGCCATCAATGGCGCGATAATATGCAGTACTACTGGAGTAGAGGCATCAATACGAAGTAATCCTTTAGGATTCAATTGATTATATAGGATTTCATTCTCTGCTGTCGCCATCTCACGCAAAATATTTTGTACCCGCCGAAAATAGTGCTCACCTTCTTGAGTCAGACTGATTTGCCTAGTGGTGCGATTGAGTAAAGTGACACCCAGCTTATTCTCCAACTTCTTTACTGTTCGGCTTACTACTGAATTTGCTTGTTCAAGCTGCTTTGCTGCACGGCTGAAGCTGCCACATTCCACCACTGTTACAAAGGTAATCAGTTCATCTGAGTTTGCTTTCATTGTTGCCACTCCAGCAAAAATATTTTGATATTTTGAGCATTTTTGTCATTTAAACATAGGCACATAATAGCCGCTATCAAATTGACTTGTTTTTCATTAACTGTTTTCTGGAGTCGATAATGCCGCTCGCTTTACTGGCACTGACCATCAGTGCATTCGCTATTGGTACCACAGAATTTGTTATTGTCGGATTGGTGCCGACGATCGCCGAACAACTGGGCGTTTCTGTCCCTTCCGCCGGTTTATTAGTCTCAATTTACGCATTGGGGGTGGCGATTGGTGCTCCGGTGCTGACTGCATTAACAGGGCGAATTCCGCGTAAAATGTTATTGATTGGTCTTATGGTTTTGTTCACGTTAGGCAACTTATTAGCATGGCAATCACCGGGTTATGAATCATTGGTTATCGCTCGTTTATTAACCGGCTTGGCGCACGGGGTATTTTTCTCAATAGGGTCGACTATTGCAACCAGTCTGGTGCCCAAAGAGAAGGCCGCCTCGGCTATCGCTATTATGTTTGGCGGCTTGACTGTAGCACTGGTGACTGGGGTTCCATTAGGGACATTCATTGGGCAGTATTTTGGCTGGCGTGAAACTTTTCTTGCAGTATCACTGATTGGGATTATTGCCATTATCGCCAGTGCTATTTTGGTGCCAAGTAATATTCCCAATAAAGCTTCAGCCACGATAAAACAACAGTTTCAGGTAGTTACCCACCCACGTTTATTGTTGATTTATGCTATTACGGCATTAGGATACGGCGGTTTCTTTGCCATGTTTACTTTCCTTGCTCCGGTCATGCAAGAGTTGGCTGGCTTCTCGGCTGCCGCCGTGAGCTGGATTTTGTTGGCGTATGGGGTGTCAGTCGTGTTTGGTAATATCTGGGGGGGGAAACTGGCCGATCGCTATGGCGCAGTGCCTGCTTTGAGCTTTATTTTTACTGCATTGGCTGGCTTGTTATTTGTTTTCCAGTTCAGTGCCAACCACAGTGTTGCAGCACTGATTACCTTGCTAATTATGGGGATTTTCGCTTTCGGTAATGTCCCCGGTTTACAGGTTTATGTGGTGCAAAAGGCGGAGGAATATACACCATATGCGGTTGATATCGCCTCTGGTTTGAATATCGCAGCATTTAACATAGGTATTGCGTTAGGGTCAATTCTTGGTGGGCAGGCGGTTACTCGAGTTGGTTTAGCGCAGACACCATGGATCGGTGGAGTTATCGTCATCGCTGCATTATTACTGGTAAGACTAAGTGGTGAGCTGGATAAAAAACACTCAAGTCAGGTTGCTACAAACTAGTTTCCACATTAAGCCCGCCTTGCGCTGAGGGATCCCCACTAATTCAGCGCTAATAAACCAACACCATACTTCGGTAGGTTTTGGCGAGGTGATTAAGAACTGCATCCAGTGCTGTTCGCGTTAAAATTAGCGGAGAGTGTCGCAAGATATTCTCCGCTAATGTCAGATAAGATATAACCCGTCGTGACTTAAGGCTGTTAGCCTGATACCTCAGATGTAACCCTTTATTT
>NZ_CAMPQA010000025.1:0-3615 GCF_946902935.1 Yersinia sp. Marseille-Q5920
GACCGTATGCGGGTGACACCTACGGCCTGCACCTGCCGCTGCTGGCGGGCACCGAAGTGGCGATTGCGTTTGAGGATGGCAACCCGGACCGGCCGTATATTGCCTCTGTGTTGCACGACTCGGCGCATGGCGACCATGTCACCATCAGCAACTACAAACGCAACGTACTGCGCACTCCGTCGAATAACAAACTGCGCCTTGAAGATGAACGGGGTAAAGAGCACATCAAGCTCAGCACCGAATACGGCGGCAAAAGCCAACTGAATCTGGGGCATTTGGTCGATAACGAGAAACAGCCTCGGGGTGAAGGTTTTGAGCTGCGTACCGACAGTTTTGGTGCATTGCGTGCAGAAAAGGGCCTCTTTATCAGTGCCGACGGTCAGGCCAAAGCTCAGGGGCAGGTGCTGGAGATGGACGCGGTTATCAGTGAAATGACCTCGCTACAGGAGATGGCACAATCTCTGTCAGATGATGCGCAGACAGCGACGGCGAATCCCGCAGATATATCGGCACAGATATCACTGATAAATGAGAGGGTAAAGGATCTAACCGCATCAGTCTTATTAATGCATGCCCCCAAAGGCATTGCCCTGAGCAGTGGTGAGCATTTGCAAATATCTGCCAGCGAAAACCTGATAGCCACTGCCGGTAAGAACAGCGACATCAGCGTAATAAAGAACTTATTTATTGGTGTGGGAAATACCTTAAGTATCTTCGTCAGAAAACTGGGGATGAAGCTGATAGCCAATCAGGGACCGATAACAGTTCAGGCGCAAAATGATCTGATGGAGTTATTGGCGCGCAAAGCGATAACGATCACCAGTACCGAGGATGAGATAAAAATCACCGCCAAGAAGAGGATTACGCTGAATGCGGGAGGCAGTTATATCACGCTGGATGAGAATCGGATTGAGTCAGGCACTGCCGGAGAATATCTGACCAAGGCAGGGCATTACGGGCGACAGGAAAAAGCGAAGCAGGTAGTGGCAATGCCAGAATTTCAGCTGATTCCCGGTGGGAAGCATAATCTACAATTTCTATTTACCGATGATGATAATGTACCTTATTCAAATACACCGTATATTGCTTATCTTGTCGATGGAAGAGAAATTAAAGGAGTGACAGATGCAAAAGGTAATACGGAAAGATTTGTTACCGATGATGAGCAAAATATAAAAATAAATTTACAGGTATAGTGTTCTTAAGATGTAAAAATGCATTTTTTGAGCGTTTCTAAAAACCACTTGATCTTTTTAATTTTCAACTTAAATTGATAGTGAATTAAGTGTAATTATTGTTTTTGTGGAGGCTAGATGCCGGTTCATGTTGTTCAGACTAAAATAAAATCTAATGTATCATATGATGAGCTTTCTTATAGTTTCTCGCTATATAAGGATGTTTATGGAAAACGAATTTATGTTTTACCTGATACCGGTATAAAACCATTAGCAGCAGATTATAGAACACAAGAACATAAAACTATTGATATAACAGAAGAACAGTCCACAGTTTATATTATGGAGGTCATGCTTTACCGTAAAACGAAAACCGGTGATAAACCTGCGTTACTAAGGCCTGCAACATCGATTTATTCATTTGGTAAATTTAATGGTGATAATTCCTCCCGTGGAAATGTTTGTTATTATGAAACATTAAAATCAACTAAAGAACAGCGGGAAGGGGACGGCAATGTTGCCCACCATCTTATTACCCGTAAAAAAGATAGTGTGTTTGAGTCACCTCAGCATCCTAAAACTGACGAAGTAAACAATCCATTTAAAAAAAGTGATATAGAGGCGGCCTTGAATCAGAGAAAATATGGGTCATCTAATAGGGCGATAGGTAATTTTTATCCCAATCAAAAAAGAACAATGTTATGTGGCCCTGCTGCTTTCACTTATTGTTTGATGATGGATAGATTTGATTTATATCAACAGGCAATATGGGATTTATGGGAAACTGGTAAAACAAGAATTGGCTCATTAGTTATTACAGCTTCCGATGAAGTTAAGAAACCGGTGGATTTGTTTGGACTTGATTATAATGGCATAGAAGAAATTAAAATACCTGCTATTGATTGGATTTTTATGGCTAGTTTAAGAGACTCCTCAAATAATATTATGAATTACAATAAGGTTAGTGATGCAGCATCTGCAATTACAATGTGGGGTGTGATGAGAGAATGGTTTTCCGCTGTTGGTGCAAAAAATACTTTTAGTAACATTAGCCTCTCTCATAGTAATTTAACAGATATTTCTGCTCTTAATGATTTTGTAGACACGGTCAATTATTCTACACATATCGTTGCACTGGTAAGTGCAAAGATGATGGGGGGAGCTGATACTTCATTTAAAGACCATTGGGTAGTATGGGAAAGTGGTTTAGAGACAACAAAAATTACACAAACTGATGCTGAAAAATTACCAAGTGCTCTTGTTTCGAAAAAGACTAGTGTTAATGAAAATGTAATGCTAAAACTATTTACATGGGGTGAAGTGCGAACAAATAGACTTAATAAAGATCTAACATTAGATGGTTTTTTAAATTGTTCATTTGGAGGGCTGGTATTTACAAAAATACCATAAATTATTATGGATAAATTTTTAAGAATATTTTCAATACTTGTATTTGCGATTTTTTTGGGTGGTTGTGGAATGATGCTTAATCCTCTTCTTATGAAGCAGGCCGAAGTTGAACCACCTAACTTACCTGAAGGTAAATTAGGGCAACCCTACTATGCTAAACTTAAAATAACGGGTGGTAGCGGTGCTATTGCTTCTTTTAAGGGGGATTCCATACCAGTTAAGTCAGGGTTGGTATTAACGTTGGATGATCCTGAACAGCCGCCAGGTAGAGATGATCTGATTATAAAAGGGATTCCTTTAGTCTCTGGTGAAATTATATTTAGAGTGAGTGGGTCATTATTTGGTAGCGCGGATAAAGGTTACTTTGGTAAAGAATATAAAATAAAAATAGTCGAGTAATATGAGTGTTGATTTTAACGGTGTATTAAGTGACTTTTTTTCTTTAGCATTCGATATAGGTGTGTAAAGCGTAATTATTAACTAAATTAAATGCTAAATACCATTATTTAATTAATGCCTGATAAACATTATATTTCCCATGATTGGTGATTGGTGATTGGTGATTGGTGTGTCTCGAGTTTTTCTAAAGGCCGGAGGCTAAGTATTAATAGTGACGAATGTCAGAGGCGGTTAGGGATTGTAGGGATTGGTAATAAGATTAATATCTAAATTGAAAAGTATATTATTTAAAGATAAATCAGCAGGTATCTACAATACAGGCGAATAAAAATGAATATCTCTCTCCCTGCTATTCGGTTTGACCATAGCCACCACAAACTGGTGGTCCGCGACAGCACGGCTCCCGTCGATGTGTTGGGTTTTGAAGGCCGCGAAAGCTTAAGTCAGCCGTTCTGTTACGACATTCAATTTACCAGCGCAGACAAGGCGATTGACCCGGCCACCATGCTGATGCAGGACGCGTCACTGACATTGGCGGCCCCGGTGGCCGAAGCCTTTGGCGTGACGGTTCAGCAGACCCAGCGGGTGATCCACGGCGTGGTGACCGGATTTAAACGCCTGTCTGCTTCAA
>NZ_CAMPQA010000026.1:0-2304 GCF_946902935.1 Yersinia sp. Marseille-Q5920
TGGAAAGTTGGCCGCTGATTGAGTTGCCGGAGCTGCCGCAGTGGTTGTTAGTCGAAGCGGTTAATCAGGGCTATCGTGTCCCAGTATGGCCTCCGCTGTCAGCCTGATATTTTATATTGGCCCCGATTGCGGGGCTTTTCGTTGTACCAGCCACCACACACCCCCTATCAATCGCTCCCCGCACAGTAAATCGTCACCATACTCTCACCCTTAACCAACGGAGAGTTACCCCATGGGTGATTATCATCACGGCGTCCGTGTCACCGAAATTAACGACGGCACTCGCGTCATTTCCACTGTTTCAACCGCCATTATCGGTATGGTCTGCACCGGCGACGATGCGGACGAAACCGCATTCCCGCTTAATACCCCGGTACTCATTACCAACGTGTTAGCCGCTGCCGGTAAAGCCGGTAAAAAAGGCACACTGGCCGCGTCCTTGCTGGCGATTGCGGAACAGGCGCGCCCTGTCACGATTGTGGTGCGGGTGGAGGCCGGTAAAGATGAGACAGAAACCACCTCCAATATTATCGGCGGCGCTGACGAGAACGGCCGCTACACTGGCATGAAAGCGCTGTTAGATGCGCAGTCAGTCACCGGCCAGCGCCCGCGCATTTTGGGTGTGCCGGGGCTGGATAATCTGGCGGTATCGACGGCACTGGCGGGCATTTGTCAGAAGTTGCGCGCCTTTGGTTATATCAGCGCCTATGGTTGCAAAACGCTATCCGAGGCTATTTTGTACCGTGACAATTTCAGCCAGCGTGAGCTGATGTTGATTTGGCCGGACTTTCTGAGCTGGAACACCACCGCCAACAGTACCGATATTGCTTATGCCACCGCCCGCGCCCTTGGCCTGCGCGCCAAGATTGACCAAGAAACGGGCTGGCATAAAACCTTGTCTAACGTCGGCGTGAATGGCGTCACCGGTATCTCTGCCAGCGTCTACTGGGATTTGCAGACCGTCGGCACTGACGCTGACCTGCTAAACCAAGCCTGCGTAACCACGCTAATCCGCAAAGACGGTTTCAAGTTTTGGGGTTCGCGCACCTGTTCTGATGACCCGCTATTCGCCTTTGAGAACTACACCCGCACCGCACAAATTCTGGCTGACACCATGGCCGAGGCGCAGTTGTGGGCCATAGACCGCCCGATGCACCCCACACTGGTACGCGACATGATTGGCAGCATCAACGCCAAATTCCGCGAAATGAAATCCGCCGGGCTGATTATTGACGGCACTTGCTGGTATGACGACAGCGCCAACGATAAAGACACCCTAAAAGCGGGCAAGCTCTATATCGATTATGACTATACGCCAGTGCCACCACTGGAAGATTTAACCCTGCGCCAGCGCATCACCGACAGCTATCTGGTGGAGTTCGCCGCCGCCGTCAACAGCTAAGGAAACCTGAACTATGGCACTGCCACGTAAGCTGAAAATGATGAATGTTTTTAACGATGGCCGGGATTACTTTGGGGTTGTGTCCTCAATCACCTTGCCGAAACTCACCCGAAAACTGGAGAACTACCGGGGTGGTGGGATGAATGGCGCGGCCCCTATCGATTTGGGTCTGGACGATGACGCTCTGGTGATGGAGTGGTCAATGGGCGGCATTGACGAGCTGGTGTTGCAGCAATGGGGAACGCCCAAAGTTGACGCGGTTCCGCTGCGTTTTGCTGGGGCTTACCAGCGTGACGACACCGGCGAAGTGACAGCGGTAGAAGTCGAAATCCGTGGCCGTCATAAAGAGATTGACGGTGGCGAATCCAAACAAGGGGAAGACACCGAAACCAAGGTATCCACCCAATGCACCTACTACAAGCTGACCATTGATAACAAGGTCGTGATTGAGATTGATGTGGTTAACCTGATTGAACGGGTTAACGGTGTTGACCTGCTGGCTGCCCAACGCAAGGCCATTGGCCGCTAATCCCTGACGGCCAGTGTTAACCCACTGGCCTCCCTGACTGAACTGGAAAAAATCATGAAAAAAGTGACTGCGAAAACTGAGCCTGCCGCCGAGATTAACGAGAATCTGGTGGTACTGGATACCCCACTAAAGCGCGGCGATACCCTGATTACTGAAATTGAGGTTTACCGCCCCAATGCCGGGGCTTTACGTGGGGTGAGGCTGCTCGATGTAGCCAATGCTGATGTCGATGCGCTGATTATTGTGTTGCCGCGTATCACCTCACCGACACTGACTGCCGCAGAATGCAACCGTCTGGAGTTGCCCGATTTAGTGGCGCTGGCCGGTAAGGTGGTTGGTTTTTTATCACCGAAACAGGGGGCGTAAAGCTCGA
>NZ_CAMPQA010000027.1:0-1035 GCF_946902935.1 Yersinia sp. Marseille-Q5920
GCAGGCGGCGAAGATTGACGGTTTCCGTAAGGCCAGCGCCCAACTGGCCGTTACCGGGCAGGCGCTGAAAAAAGCCAAAGAAGATGCGGCGGCGCTGGCTATCGCCTTTAAAAACACCGAGAAACCCACCGCTCAACAAGCCCGACTGATGGAGGGAGCCAAGCGCGCGGCGTCTGAACTGCAAACCAAATACAACGGGCTGCGCCAGTCAGTGCAGCGCCAGCGCGACGCTCTCAACGCTGACGGCATAGCGACCAAAAACCTGAGCAGTGAACAGCGCCGGTTACGCAGTAGCGCCGCCGAGGCGACGGTTGCCCTGAGTCGCCAGCGCCAAGAGCTGCAACGCCTGAGTCTGAAACAGGAACAACTCAACCGTATCAGCAGCCGCTACCAGAAAGGCAAAGCTGCCACCAGTGCGGTGCGTAATACCAGCGCCGCCAGTTTGGGTGTGGCAACCGCCGGGCTGTACGGCGCGGCGAAACTGATTGCGCCGGGTATTGAGTTCGACAGCCAGATGTCTGGCACGCAGGCAATTTTAGGGCTGGATAAAAAAGACGCCAAGCTGGCCGCCATTCGCCAACAGGCACGGGATATCGGTGGCTCCACCGCCTTTTCCCCGACAGATGTAGCACGAACCCAAGACACGCTGGCCCGCTCTGGCTATGACGCTGACGCCATTCTGGCCGCCACTGAACCGACGGTTAACCTGTCGCTGGCGTCCGGTGTGGATATTGCCGAGGCGGCCGATATTGTCACCAACATGCAATCGGCGTTTAACCTGCCATTAGACCAGATTCAACGCGTGTCGGACGTGATGGCGAAAGGCTTCACCAGTTCAAACACTAATCTGTTAGAGCTGGGCGAGGCAATGAAATATGTCGCCCCTATTGCCGAGGCCGCCGGGGCCAGTATCGAAGACACTACCGCGCTACTCGGCGTTCTGGCCGATAACGGCATAAAAGGCAGTATGGCCGGCACCAGCACCAGCGCTGTGTTTAGTCGGTTGCAGGCCCCTATCGGTAAAGCGCCGGAAGC
>NZ_CAMPQA010000028.1:0-1013 GCF_946902935.1 Yersinia sp. Marseille-Q5920
GCTGAGTGGCTTTAACGGCACCTTTGCCAATACGGTGACGGGCAGCGGGATATTGCAGGTGACCGGCGGCTCAAATGCCACGCTGACCAGCAGTAATGCGGTCGATAATGCGGTGGCGGTGGATATCACCAATGCCACGTTGAACCTGACTGACATCGCGCTGTTTGACCACGGCCTGACCGGCAACGGCACCCTGAATATCGATACTGCCAATAACACGTTCAATTTTGGTGTGAATACCGGCAGCGCATTTGCCGGTACGGTAGATATGCAAAACAGTATTTTTGCCCTGAGTGGCAATAATACTGCGGCATTGAACAATGCTTCATTTATTGCCTCTGTTGGCACCACGGTTGCCGTGGATAACAGTAATCAGACGATCGGTAATTTTACTCTTAACGGTGCAACCGCTGCATTTGGCAGCGGCAGTTTAATCACCACCGATACGCTGGCGGTGACGGATGACAGTATCATCCGAGTTGATCCGGCTCTCACCACCGGTGGGAATTTACTCGATCAGGATACCGGCAATTCAGCCCAATTAATTAACAGTACCAATGTGTTGTCAACGACTGAATTGGCGCGACTGACATTACAAAATATTGTCGGCGGCACTCTGGGTAATGGCACCACTGAAAATATTATTCAGGGAGGCAATACGGTTGCTGAGGCACTGTATAATTATGCGCTGTCGGGCAGCGGTGGTTTAAGTGTGACCTCCGCACTAACTCAACTGAATTTGCTTGCCGGTGAAAGTTTAACCCTGACATCGCAAGGTGCGGTCAATGCTGATAACACCTTGGTGGCACAATTGACTGGCGCGGGTAATTTGATTATTGGTGCTGATAACAGCGCAACGACGCTGACTAACGCGACCAATAATTATACCGGCAGTACCTCAGTCAATGGCGGGATTTTGAATCTGGGCAGTAATAATGCGCTGGGCCAGACCTCGGCGCTGAACACTGCGGTGGGCACTTCCACCAATATCAATGGCCACAGCCAGACGGTGG
>NZ_CAMPQA010000029.1:0-987 GCF_946902935.1 Yersinia sp. Marseille-Q5920
ACCGGCAGTACCTCAGTCAATGGCGGGATTTTGAATCTGGGCAGTAATAATGCGCTGGGCCAGACCTCGGCGCTGAACACTGCGGTGGGCACTTCCACCAATATCAATGGCCACAGCCAGACGGTGGGCGCACTGACCAACGCCGGGACGGTCACATTAGGCACTGGCGGGGCGCTCAGCAGCGGCCTGTTGACCAACAGCAATATTCTGAATATCGCGGGCGGTACATTGAACCTGAGTGCCGGCGGGGCTTCCACCGCAACCGGCGGTTTGACCGGCTCCGGCACCCTGAATATCAATGGCGGCGATTTAGCCCTCAGTGCCGCCAACAGCGGTCTGGCGGGGCAAACCAATATTGCCAGCGGTGCTTCCGCCACCCTGAGCGGCGCGGGCACACTGGGCAGCAGCGCGGTTAACGTGCTGGGCGATTTGAACCTGAACGGGGCCAATGCGGCGCTGGCGAATGTGCTGAGCGGCAATGGTGATATCAATACCAACGCCGCAGTGACTTTGACCGGCACGAACAGCTTCAGTGGCGCACATCATATCGGTGCTGCGGGTGAACTGACAGTGACACAGGCCAGTAATCTCGGGGCGTCAACGGCCACAGTTGGGCTGGACACCGCCACCTCGCATCTGGTGCTAAATGGCGTTAGCGGCACCATCGCCAATGCGCTCAGCGGGGTTGCCGGTTCTGTGGTGGACGTCACCACCGGCGCGAACACCAGTCTGACCGGCAATAACAGCAACTTCCTCGGCCAGTATGCTGTGGCGGGGAACAGTAAACTAACTGTCGGCTCAACGAATAATCTGGGCGCGGCGGCCAACATCGCTCTGGCGGGGGCGCAGGATATTCTGGCGCTGAGTGGCTTTAACGGCACCTTTGCCAATACGGTGACGGGCAGCGGGATATTGCAGGTGACCGGCGGCTCAAATGCCACGCTGACCAGCAGTAATGCGGTCGATAATGCGGTGGCGGTGGATATC
>NZ_CAMPQA010000030.1:0-790 GCF_946902935.1 Yersinia sp. Marseille-Q5920
GCCAATCAGTGCCGCTTTTGAGCCGCTTAAACCGGTGTTTAACTGGTTTAGTGACAAGGTGAAACAGCTTTCGAACTGGTTCGCTGACCTGATTAAACCGGTGAAAGCCACGCAAGAAACCTTGGACATAGCCACCAACGCGGGCAAGTTATTTGGTGAGGGCTTGGCGGCGGCGCTCAGTCTGCCGATGAATGCGCTAAATACGCTGCGCAGTGGCATTGACTGGGTGCTGGAAAAGCTCGGTATTATCGATACCAAGTCTGACGGGCTGGCCGATAAAGTCCCGAAAGATAACCCTTACGCGGGCGGATATTCGCCCAGTGGCGGCTTGCTTACCGGGGGTTATCAACCTGTCACCGCCAATACCGGCACCACCATTGTTGATAGCAGTGTGACCACCAATGATATCAAGGTGACTATCCCGCCGGGTATGAGCCGACAGGATGCAGAGCGAATGATGGTGGATGCCCTTGCAAAAAATGAACGGGATAAGCGCGCCCGGTCACGCGGCCAGATGGAGAGTGATTAATCATGATGTTATCACTGGGTTTATTTGTCTTTATGGTACAGACCACCCCTTACCAGAGCATGGGGCGCAATATTGATTACCGTTGGCCGACTAACAGCCGGGTGGGCCTGCGTCCGGCAGCGCAATTTCTTGGTGTCGACAGTGAGAAAATCACCTTATCTGGTGTGTTGTTGCCAGAGTTGACGGGTGGCCGCCTGTCATTGTTGACCCTTGAAGCGATGGCCGACCAAGGCAAGGCGTGGCCGCTGGTTGAGGGGAGCG
>NZ_CAMPQA010000031.1:0-790 GCF_946902935.1 Yersinia sp. Marseille-Q5920
GCCAATCAGTGCCGCTTTTGAGCCGCTTAAACCGGTGTTTAACTGGTTTAGTGACAAGGTGAAACAGCTTTCGAACTGGTTCGCTGACCTGATTAAACCGGTGAAAGCCACGCAAGAAACCTTGGACGTAGCCACCAACGCGGGCAAGTTATTCGGCGAGGGGCTGGCGGCGGCACTCAGTCTACCCATGGATGCGCTGAACACCCTGCGCAGTGGCATTGACTGGGTGCTGGAAAAGCTCGGTATTATCGACACCAAGTCTGACGGACTGGCTGATAAAGTCCCGAAAGATAACCCTTATTCGGGCGGATACTCACCCAGTGGCGGCGTGTTGTACGGCGGTTATCAGCCGGTGACTGCCAATACTGGCACCACCATCGTTGATAGCAGTGTGACCACCAACGACATCAATGTGACTATCCCGCCGGGCATGAGCCGACAGGATGCAGAGCGAATGATGGTGGATGCCCTTGCAAAAAATGAACGGGACAAGCGCGCCCGGTCACGCGGCCAGATGGAGAATGATTAATTATGATGTTATCACTGGGTTTATTTGTCTTTATGCGCCAGACCACGCCTTATCAAAGCCTGAATCGCAACATTGATTACCGTTGGCCGACCAACAGCCGGGTGGGCTTACGGCCAGCCGCGCAATTTCTTGGCGTCGACAGTGAGAAAATCACCTTATCTGGTGTGTTGTTGCCAGAGTTGACGGGTGGCCGCCTGTCATTGTTGACCCTTGAAGCGATGGCCGACCAAGGCAAGGCGTGGCCGCTGGTTGAGGGGAGCG
>NZ_CAMPQA010000032.1:0-673 GCF_946902935.1 Yersinia sp. Marseille-Q5920
GCACTGCGAGCGCGAATGGTCAGCGTGTCCGGTGCGCCATGGTGTTCGACCTCATCCACGGTAAAATCACCTTTACCTATCAGGCTCCCCCCTTTCCAGCCCAAGAATACCGACAGCACCGCGCCCCGTTCCGGCATGGCGAGCTGGCCGTCAGCGTCATCCAGTTCGATATCAAGCTGGTCAGCTTCAAAGCCGCGGTTATCTGTCAGGCTCATTGACAATAGCCGGGGGCGAATATTCTGGGTGATATCTTTCTGATTAATGGTCAGCATAAAGTCCGGGGCAATATCAGCCCCAGCCGGTAAAGACATACCGCTTATCATGAGAATAACCCTCCGATTGCCGACTTGGCTTTATCGGCCATAGCCGTCGCTTTACCCAGCATACCCTCAGCCTGTTGTTGCAGGTCGCCGAACATGGCCGTTAATGACTCATCAACCCGCAACAGATTGAGGGTGAATTCAATGCGCCGGGCGCTGCCGTCTTCAAAAAATAGCGCACCGGTCTGGCTCAGGCTCTCAATGACGAACATGCCGTAAATCATGCCGCTCCCCTCAACCAGCGGCCACGCCTTGCCTTGGTCGGCCATCGCTTCAAGGGTCAACAATGACAGGCGGCCACCCGTCAACTCTGGCAACAACACACCAGATAAGGTGATTTTCTCACTGTCGAC
>NZ_CAMPQA010000033.1:0-628 GCF_946902935.1 Yersinia sp. Marseille-Q5920
CTTGCGTTGCGATTATTTGAGAGACTCTAATACAGGTTAATCCTTATCTCAGTACATCTACGGAGAGATAAGTTTCAGCTGTATTGTTTCAATTTTCAGCTTGTTCCAGATTGTTAAAGAGCAATATTTCACAACACACTGAGTCTTGCGACCGCAGTACGTTTTGAAATAGTTTTATATGGTGGAGCTAAGCGGGATCGAACCGCTGACCTCCTGCGTGCAAGGCAGGCGCTCTCCCAGCTGAGCTATAGCCCCATATAAAAAGCAAAATACCTTATCGGCATAACTCATTCTCAGACAAGGCGCAGTCACGCGACGTTTATTGTTATAAACGAGTGTGTCTGTAACGCAGTATGAGGATGAGTTGGTGGGTCTGAGTGGACTTGAACCACCGACCTCACCCTTATCAGGGGTGCGCTCTAACCACCTGAGCTACAGACCCAACAAGGTACTAAAGCCCGACTAATTTCTCAGCCCGGCCTTATTTGCTCGTTACTTTCTATCAGACAATCTGTGTGGACACTACGCAATGCGTATCGTTAGGTAAGGAGGTGATCCAACCGCAGGTTCCCCTACGGTTACCTTGTTACGACTTCACCCCAGTCATGAATCACAAAGTGGTAAGCGC
>NZ_CAMPQA010000034.1:0-579 GCF_946902935.1 Yersinia sp. Marseille-Q5920
GACGGCGACCTGAAAAACCTGAGTTCGGCATGGGAAGACTTAGAGATTGAAGTCTTTGAGAAACAGGACTCCGCACTGCGCCAACTGACTGTGACCGCAACTGACTGGCTGGTCAATGTCGCGGTGTGGGCCAAGAAAAATCCGGAGCTGGTCGCCACTATTACCAAAGTGACCGGCGGAGTGCTGGCACTGGTGGCCGGGCTGGGTGCGCTGGGGCTGATGGCGTGGCCGGTCATGGCCGGATTTAACATACTGCTGGCCGGGGCCAGCCTGTTGAGTACCGGCTTTTCACTGATGGCCGGAACCATTGCCACGGCGCTCACTGCGCTGACATGGCCGATAGTGGCGGTGGTCGCGGCCATTGTGGCCGGGGGGTTACTTATCCGTAAATACTGGGAGCCTATCAGCGCCTTTATTGCTGGCGTCGCCGAGGGTTTTACCGCCGCCATGGGGCCAATCAGTGCCGCTTTTGAGCCGCTTAAACCGGTGTTTAACTGGTTTAGTGACAAGGTGAAACAGCTTTCGAACTGGTTCGCTGACCTGATTAAACCGGTGAAAGCCACGCAAGAAACCTTGGAC
>NZ_CAMPQA010000035.1:0-566 GCF_946902935.1 Yersinia sp. Marseille-Q5920
TGCGCCGAGTCGTGCAACACAGAGGCAATATACGGCCGGTCCGGGTTGCCATCCTCAAACGCAATCGCCACTTCGGTGCCCGCCAGCAGCGGCAGGTGCAGGCCGTAGGTGTCACCCGCATACGGTCGAGCCTGACGAACCCACAAGCTTTCGTAACCCGGCTCCCAACTGTCACGGTCGAACATCAGATTGACACGGTAGCGCCCGTCTTTGTCGATATGACCATAGGTGTCGTTTGCAGTGGTGCTGGTGACCCGCGCCGGCAAGGTTCCGGCCATAGTCGGCTTGCGGATAAGTGCTGGACGGAAGCAATAATCTTCGGAGTAAGGAATGGCTTCAAAATGCACTTCATAGCTGCGGTCACGGCGGGCGTGGCTGGTGATGCGGGTGATTATCACCCCTTTACCAAACTGTGCCGGCACATCGCTTCCGGTGACTTTCAGTTCCTGACCCGGCCCCAGTGTCGCCGCATTGGCCACCCCGGCGAAACGTGCCTGATTATTGAGGTAACGTTCATGGCGCAGGCGGGCATAAAATGCCCCACTTTCACTGTCCGGCTCACGCCC
>NZ_CAMPQA010000036.1:0-540 GCF_946902935.1 Yersinia sp. Marseille-Q5920
TCTTCACGCTGGCCCGTGAATATCCGCGCCGTGAGCAGGTGATGCAGTACGGCGAAGATGACCTGACCTTTATCAGCCGCCTGCTGGCGGAAGTGGGGATCTGGTTTCGTTTTACCGCTGACCCCAAACTCAATATTGATGTGGTGGAATTTTACGACGACCAACGTTTTTACCCGCCAGGGCTGACGCTACAAGCGGTACCCCCTTCGGGGATGCACGACAGCGGCGTGGAGTCGGTCTGGGACTTGTCCAGTGCTCATCAGGTGGTGGAAAAATCGGTCAGTACCGGCGATTACAACTACCGCACCGCCACTGCTGATATGACCGCCGGAGCCGATATCACTCGCGGCGATACCACCACCTACGGCGAAGCTTATCATTACGCCGATAACTACCTGACCGCAGGCAGCGAAGGGCGTGAGCCGGACAGTGAAAGTGGGGCATTTTATGCCCGCCTGCGCCATGAACGTTACCTCAATAATCAGGCACGTTTCGCCGGGGTGGCCAATGCGGCGACACTGGGGCCGGGTCAGGAACTGA
>NZ_CAMPQA010000037.1:0-534 GCF_946902935.1 Yersinia sp. Marseille-Q5920
GGGTTTCTCGGTGTTTTTAAAGGCGATAGCCAGCGCCGCCGCATCTTCTTTGGCTTTTTTCAGCGCCTGCCCGGTAACGGCCAGTTGGGCGCTGGCCTTACGGAAACCGTCAATCTTCGCCGCCTGCGCATCAAGCGCTTTGATGCTGCTTTGGGTGTTGCGAATATCGCCCGTGAGGGATTTACTGGCGGTTTGAATGGCTTTAAACGGGCGGGTAGCTTGGTCTACTGCTTTGAGCAATACCTGTAACTGTAAGCTCTTACTCATTGTTTGCGGCTCCACTTCGTAGCAGGGCTTTATGACGCCAGCGCACCAGCTCGGTGAGACTCAACCCCCAAAGCTCCGAGGGCGGCCAGTGAAAAATGGCGGCAATATCCGCCATCAGGTCATCAACTTCCAGTTTCGGGTCGAGCTTTACGCCCCCTGTTTCGGTGATAAAAAACCAACCACCTTACCGGCCAGCGCCACTAAATCGGGCAACTCCAGACGGTTGCATTCTGCGGCAGTCAGTGTCGGTGAGGTGATACGCGGCAA
>NZ_CAMPQA010000038.1:0-534 GCF_946902935.1 Yersinia sp. Marseille-Q5920
GGGTTTCTCGGTGTTTTTAAAGGCGATAGCCAGCGCCGCCGCATCTTCTTTGGCTTTTTTCAGCGCCTGCCCGGTAACGGCCAGTTGGGCGCTGGCCTTACGGAAACCGTCAATCTTCGCCGCCTGCATATCAAGGGATTTGATGCTGCTTTGCGTGTTGCGAATGTCGCCCGTGAGGGATTTACTGGCGGTTTGAATGGCTTTAAACGGGCGGGTAGCTTGGTCTACGGCTTTGAGCAATACCTGTAACTGTAAGCTCTTACTCATTGTTTGCGGCTCCACTTCGTAGCAGGGCTTTATGACGCCAGCGCACCAGCTCGGTGAGGCTCAACCCCCAAAGCTCTGACGGCGGCCAGTGAAAAATGGCGGCAATATCCGCCATCAGGTCATCAACTTCCAGTTTCGGATCGAGCTTTACGCCCCCTGTTTCGGTGATAAAAAACCAACCACCTTACCGGCCAGCGCCACTAAATCGGGCAACTCCAGACGGTTGCATTCTGCGGCAGTCAGTGTCGGTGAGGTGATACGCGGCAA
>NZ_CAMPQA010000039.1:0-531 GCF_946902935.1 Yersinia sp. Marseille-Q5920
GTATCGAAGACACTACCGCGCTACTCGGCGTTCTGGCCGATAACGGCATAAAAGGCAGTATGGCCGGCACCAGCACCAGCGCTGTGTTTAGTCGGTTGCAGGCCCCTATCGGTAAAGCGCCGGAAGCTTTGCGCGAGTTGGGAATAACGACCCGCGACGGCAAAGGCAATATGTTGCCGGTGGAGAAGCTCCTTAAAGATATTGACCGCTCGTTTAAAAAGAACAAGTTAGGCACCGCACAGCAAGCCGAATACCTGAAAGTGATATTCGGTGATGAAGCCATGAAAGGCGCGGTGAAACTGGTGGCGGCGGCCGGTAATGGCAAGCTGGCCGAGAAGAAAAGCAAACTGATGAATGCGGATGGCACTGCGCAATCTATCGCCACCGTCAGAATGGATAACCTTGACGGCGACCTGAAAAACCTGAGTTCGGCATGGGAAGACTTAGAGATTGAAGTCTTTGAGAAACAGGACTCCGCACTGCGCCAACTGACTGTGACCGCAACTGACTGGCTGGTCAATGTCGCGGTGT
>NZ_CAMPQA010000040.1:0-531 GCF_946902935.1 Yersinia sp. Marseille-Q5920
GTATCGAAGACACTACCGCGCTACTCGGCGTTCTGGCCGATAACGGCATAAAAGGCAGTATGGCCGGCACCAGCACCAGCGCTGTGTTTAGTCGGTTGCAGGCCCCTATCGGTAAAGCGCCGGAAGCCTTGCGCGAGCTGGGAATAACCACCCGCGACGGCAAAGGCAATATGTTGCCGGTGGAGAAAATCCTCAAAGATATTGACCGCTCGTTTAAAAAGAACAAGTTAGGCACCGCACAGCAAGCCGAATACCTGAAAGTGATCTTTGGTGATGAAGCGATGAAAGGCGCGGTGAAACTGGTGGCCGCAGCCGGTAACGGCAAGCTGGCGGAGAAGCAAAGTAAGCTAAAAAATGCTGATGGCACCGCGCAATCTATCGCCACGGTCAGAATGGACAACCTCGACGGCGACCTGAAAAACCTGAGTTCGGCATGGGAAGACTTAGAGATTGAAGTCTTTGAGAAACAGGACTCCGCACTGCGCCAACTGACTGTGACCGCAACTGACTGGCTGGTCAATGTCGCGGTGT